>NZ_VOZP01000002.1:0-332824 GCF_013419735.1 Acinetobacter sp. YH12064 | reverse complement strand
TTGTGCTGGCGACAATAGCAAGAGTGAACCACCTGATCCCTTCCCGAACTCAGAAGTGAAACCTCTTAGCGCTGATGGTAGTGTGGGGTTACCCATGTGAGAGTAAGTCATCGCCAGCTCATTATTCAAAACACCCCCTGACTCGTGCAGGGGGTGTTTTTTTATGCGGGGAAAAATAATAAGAACAATGAAAAACAAAAAATACAGTGACAGCCGGAGTAAAATGAATAAGAAATCTAATTATATAGTTAATTTATAAGGCGAATTGTTCCTAATAGAAGAATGAATTAGCTGAATAATGAGTCTAAAAAAGACAAAAAATCGGGCGTTCTCTTCGAAATTATGCTATAAAAAATAAAACGGCATAAAAATTGCTTATAAAGTGCGGTTAATTATAGGGGGAGTTATTAATGAAATTAGCGATGGGGTTAAAGGTTGCCAATTCCTTATCATTAACACCTCAATTACAACAAGCCATTCGTTTATTACAGCTTTCAAGTTTGGAATTGGAACAAGAAATTCAAATCCAACTTGACAGTAATCCTCTATTAGAGAAAGTAGAAGAACAAAATACCGTTGAAAGTTTGAATAGCTTACAAGAGCAAGAAAGGGACAATAAAGACTTAACCAATGAATTAAATGCCGATCATTTACCTGATGAGTTACCGGTAGATACGGAGTGGGATGATGTTTATACCCATCAACCCACAAGTTTAGGTGCCGCTGAGTTTGAAGAGCGCGAAGATAATCGTCAGGGTCATCAAAGTTTACAAGCACATATGCTTGAGCAAGTTAATCTTTTACACTTTTCTATGATCGATAAATTAATTGCACACTGTATTATCGATGCATTAGATAACAAAGGTTTTTTAGATTGTGAATTAAATGAAATTACCCAATCGGTTCAGCATCTTTTAGACTCTATGGATTATGAAGAAGAAGTCGAAGATGACGAAGTTTTGGTGGTTTTAAAGCATATTCAGCGTCTAGATCCTGTGGGGGTAGGCTCACGCAATCTTGCTGAATGTCTAATGGTACAAGTTGAAAATCTTCCTGAGCATATCGAATATCGATATGAAGCTATTTTATTATTGAAAAATTATGAATTGCTGATTAGTAATGAATTACCCAAGTTGATTAAGCAAACCGGTTTAAATACGGAACAGCTTAAACTAGCCATTTCTTTGCTAAAAACATTAAAAGCGCATCCAGGGCAAGAGTTTGAAGATAAAGATTCAGACTATCAAATACCAGATGTTGTGGTCTTAAAAAAGAATGAACATTGGTTGGTTCAATTAAATCCTGATGTAATGCCAAAACTACGGGTAAATTCTTTTTATGCCAATATGATCAAGCGTGCAGATCAAAGTGACGATAATCAATATTTACGAAATCAAATGCTTGAAGCTAAGAACTTCATTAAAAGCATTGATGAACGACATAAAACATTATTAAAAGTAGCGACATGTATTGTTGAGCATCAACGAGCGTTCTTTGAACAAGGTCCTGAGGCAATGAAGCCTTTGGTACTACGAGACATTGCCGAAGAAGTCGAACTCCATGAATCCACAGTTTCCCGTGTAACCACAAATAAATATATGCTCACACCACGTGGATTATTTGAGTTGAAATATTTCTTCTCAAGTCATGTTGGAACGTCATCGGGTGGGGAAGCGTCTTCGACTGCAATTCGTGCAAAAATTAAAAAGCTGATTGCAGAAGAAAATACACGTAAGCCTTTGTCTGATAATGCAATTGCAGTTTTGCTTAATGCGGAAGGTATTGATGTTGCTCGTCGTACGGTTGCGAAGTATCGTGAATCGTTACATATTCCATCATCTTCAGAGCGAAAAGTGTTGATCTAAATTTGAAAATCTGACTATTCTAGAGATTCATTATGACGAAATAATGAATCTCTTTTTTATATAAGGAATAGCCGAAATGATCTGATCGTGTAAATGTATGTTTCGCATATTGAGTTGGATAATTCGGCTTGAACTTTTCCAGTCCTGAAAGAAGGTGAGGGATAGAATTATGCAGATTACAATTCGTGGCCACCATTTAACAATTACGCCAGCAATAGAAGAAAATATTCGTCTTAAATTTGCGGAAATGACCAAACATTTAGATCAGGTCAATAGTATGCAAGTTAAGTTGACTAAAGATCATCAAGTTGATAAACGTTCAAAAAAAGGCAGTGATAATCACATTGCAGAAGCGATTATACGATTACCCGGGACCGAACTTTTTGCGCAAGCTTGCGCTGATGATATGTATACCTCGATCAAAAAATTGTCTGAAAAATTAAAAAAACAATTGCATAAACATCGAAAAATGCAGCTCATTTATATGCCTTTAACGGTTTAGATTGTACATTGTACAAAAAGAGGTTTTTTATAACCTCTTTTTTTATATATATAATGTATGTGACTAATGAATTATTTTTTAGATTTATAGTAAAATGACGGGTTTTACACCGTTAGTCCTATATGGGGTCTTGTGATGAATAGTGAACAGCTCACTGAAATTTTAAAAGCTGCTTTTCCAGAAGCTGAGGTTGCAGTTAGTGGGCAAGGCGGCAAATATGATCTACGCATCGTCGATGATCAATTTGAAGGGAAACGTCCTGTTGCTCGTCAACAATCTGTTTATGCACCTTTGAACTCCTACATTGCCAACGGTGAAGTACATGCAGTAACAATTCGTGCAATGACCAAAGAAGAATGGCGCAAAGCAAGCTTATTCGGAGCTTAATAATTAATGGATAAATTTCTGATTCAGGGCGGTACTAAGCTCGAAGGTGAAGTTCGTATTTCTGGTGCGAAAAATGCTGCATTGCCATTACTCGCTGCAACTATCCTTGCGGATACACCTATTACATTAACCAATGTTCCAAATCTAAAAGATGTGAACACCTTAGTGAAATTGATCGCAGGTTTAGGTGTTCAAATCAGTTATGAAGGTGATACGGTTAAGGCAGATACTTCTAGCTTAGATAACCAATTTGCACCATATGAACTCG
This sequence comes from Acinetobacter sp. YH12064, assembly GCF_013419735.1. Taxonomy (NCBI): domain Bacteria; kingdom Pseudomonadati; phylum Pseudomonadota; class Gammaproteobacteria; order Moraxellales; family Moraxellaceae; genus Acinetobacter; species Acinetobacter sp. YH12064. Next base: position 329,802 of record NZ_VOZP01000002.1, on the reverse strand, counting down.
TGAAAACCATGCGTGCATCTATTTTGGTGCTTGGGCCGTTATTGGCGCGCTATGGTAATGCAAAAGTGTCTTTGCCGGGTGGATGTGCAATTGGTTCACGCCCTGTAGATCAACATTTAAAAGCTTTAGAAGCACTTGGTGCTGAAATTGAAGTTGAAGCTGGCTATGTGCATGCCAAAGTTGATGGTCGTCTAAAAGGTGGCGAAGTTGTCTTTGATATGGTCACAGTTGGTGGTACTGAAAATATTCTAACTGCTGCGGTTCTTGCAGACGGTGTCACCACGATTCGTAACGCGGCTCGTGAACCCGAGATTACTGATCTTGCTAATATGTTGATCAAGATGGGTGCAAAAATCGAAGGTTTGGACACAGATACTTTGGTTGTTACAGGTGTTGAAAGCTTACATGGCTGTGAATATGCCGTTGTTGCAGATCGTATCGAGACAGGTTCTTATCTTGCTGCTGCGGCAATAACTGGCGGTAAAATCAAAACCACGCATACAGATCCAAACTTGTTGGAGTCTGTACTGGATAAATTTGAAGAAATGGGCGCGGAAGTTACGCGCGGTGAAGATTGGATTGAACTGGATATGATGGGTAAACGCCCGAAAGCAGTAAGTTTCCAAACTTTACCACACCCAGAATTTCCAACCGATATGCAAGCACAGCTGATGGCGGTGAATGCAATTGGTCGTGGTTTTGCCACAATTTCAGAAACGATTTTTGAAAACCGTTTCATGCATGTACCTGAATTAGCACGTATGGGTGCTAATATTCAGGTTGAAGGTAATGATGCTGTTGTTACAGGTGTAGAGAAATTATCTGCTGCACCGGTGATGGCAACTGATTTACGAGCTTCTTTCTCATTGGTTTTAGCAGCACTTGCAGCTGATGGGGAAACGTTGATTGACCGTATCTATCATATTGACCGTGGTTATGAAGATGTTGAAGCGAAGTTACAAGGTTTAGGTGCCCAAATTAAGCGAGTAAGTTAATGAGCGATATGAGAAACGATGATCCCAATTTTGACGTAATGGGCAATTTTGATCATGGTTTAACTTTAGCATTAAGTAAGGGACGTATCTTAAAAGAAACTTTGCCATTGTTAGAAACAGCTGGCATTAACTTATTGGAAGATCCGGATAAATCTCGTAAGTTAATTTTTCCAACGACCCATAAGCACGTACGTATTTTAATTTTACGTGCTTCTGATGTACCAACTTATGTTGAAAATGGTGCTGCAGATATTGGGGTGGCAGGTAAAGATGTGCTGATGGAGCATGGTGCACAAAATGTGTATGAACCATTGGACTTAAAAATTGCCAACTGTAAGTTAATGACGGCTGGTAAAGTCGGCATGGTTCGTCCGAAAGGTCGTTTAAAGATTGCAACCAAGTACGTCAATTTAACCCGTCAATATTATGCAAGCTTAGGCGAGCAAGTTGATGTGATCAAACTGTATGGTTCTATGGAACTTGCACCTTTGGTTGGTTTAGGTGATTACATCGTCGATGTTGTGGATACAGGGAACACTTTACGTGCCAATGGTTTAGAGCCTTTGGAAGAAATCTGTAAAGTGTCATCACGTTTAATCGTGAACAAAGCAAGCTTTAAACGTAAACAAATTTTGTTGAATCCAATTCTTGCACAGCTAGAAAAAGCCGTGGAAGAACGCGAGCAAGCAAAAAAAGCATAAGTTGTTAAGTTTCTAGCTATGCTGATCAAACCGCTCAAATTTGGGCGGTTTTTTTATGAAAACTGAAAAATAATGTTAAAACTGTATTTTCACCAATTTTAACGAAAGTTATTTTCAATAAAACTACACATGAACACATACGATAGATGTCCACAAGCTGCTGTAAAACAGGTAAACTAATCTTTTCCAATAGATTACCTTGTGGGTAAATTGATGCGACGTTTATCGACTCAAGATCAAAACTTCAAGCAAGCTTTTGCTGACTTGTTGGCTTTTGAAACTGTGAATGATCCAGAACTTTTAAAAACCGTTGACCAAATCATTGCTGATGTTCGTCAGTATGGTGATGCTCATGTTCTTAAATTGACACAGCAGTTCGATCGACATCCAGCGCATCAATTCTCAGAATTAGAGCTGACGCAAGCACAACTGAAAGCAGCATTTGAGGGTTTGAGTTCAGAAGTGCGTGAAGCCTTAGAACTGGCTGCGAACCGTGTTCGTGAATTTCACCAAGCGCAAAAGCAAGATGGCTGGACTTATGTAGATGCTTTAGGAAATACCCTTGGTCAAAAGGTCACACCGTTGGACCGTGTAGGTATTTATGTACCAGGCGGTTTAGCTTCTTATCCGTCTTCTGTATTGATGAATGCTGTACCTGCGCATGTTGCTGGCGTGCCTGAAATTATTATGATGGTGCCTGCACCGAATGGTGATTTAAATCCATTGGTTTTGGCAGCAGCCTACTTAGCAGGCGTACACCGTGTATTTACCATTGGCGGCGCGCAAGCGGTTGCAGCATTGGCTTACGGCACAGAAAGCATTCCATCTGTGGATAAAATCACTGGCCCGGGCAACCGTTTTGTTGCTGCAGCAAAACGTGCAGTATTCGGTCAAGTTGGCATTGATATGATTGCAGGGCCATCCGAAATTTTGGTCTATGCAGAAGGTCAAAACAACGCTGAATGGCTGGCGATGGATTTATTGTCGCAGGCGGAACATGACACAGTGGCTCAAGCGGTGTTCATTACGCCAGATGCGGATCTTATAGATCAAGTTGAGCAATGGATTGAAAAGCATTTAGAAGCGTTACCAAAAGCGGATATTGCACGTACTTCAATCGAAAACCGCGGCGCATTGGTTTTAGTCAAAGACCGAGCGGAAGGCGCCGAATTGATTAACCAAGTTGCGCCTGAACATTTGATGCTGTGCTTAGATGAAGCGCAGGAAATGGCTGAAGATATCCGCCATGCCGGCGCAATCTTCATGGGGCGTTATACACCAGAAGCGATTGGTGATTATTGTGCAGGTCCAAACCACGTGTTGCCAACTTCCGGCACAGCGCGTTTCTCATCACCGCTCGGTGTTTATGATTTCCAAAAGCGCTCAAGTTTAATCATGTGTTCTGAAGATGGCGTGAAAACTTTAGCGAAAACGGCTGATACATTAGCGCAGCAGGAAAACTTAGATGCGCATGCGCGATCAGCACGCTATCGTTATCAGTAATAAAATATAGACTAGGTGAAAAACTTAGTTTTCCAAAACTATAAACCTCTCCCTAACCCTCTCCTGAAAGGAGAGGGGAAATCTCATAAAATGAATATTCCTCTTCCTGAACTAGCTTTAAGGATTCCTTTAAAGCAAAGTGCAAGAGAGGTTAGGAGAGGGTGAAAAAGAGCAAAATAGAATGCCAAATATTACCTCTGAACAAATGCGTTTTTGGAGCCCTGATGTACGTGAATTAGAACCGTACACACCGGGTGAACAGCCTAAAATCCAAAATATTTTAAAACTCAATACCAATGAAAACCCATATCCGCCATCGCCAAAAGTGGTGGAAGCTGTACAAAAAGTGTTAGCAAATTCTGCTGATGTTTTACGTTTATATCCAGATCCAGATGCGTCTGAGTTAAAGCAAGCGATTGCAAAACAGCAGCATGTACCTGTTGAGCAGGTCTTTGTCGGCAATGGCTCGGACGAAGTGCTGGCGCACATTTTTAAAGCCTTTTTTGTGCAAGAGCTGCCGGTTTTGTATCCAGATATTACCTACAGTTTTTATCCGGTTTATAGCCAATTTTTTGGCATTGCGGCCAATACTAAAATTTTACCGCTCAATGATGCCTTTGAAATTGTGGTGGATGACTATAAACAGCCGAATGGCGGCATCATTATTACCAATCCGAATGCACCAACCAGCATTGCTTTAGGTTTGTCTGCAATTGAGGAAGTGTTGCAAGCCAATCCAAATTCAGTGGTTGTGATTGATGAAGCGTATGTCGATTTCGGTGCGGAATCTGCTGTAGCTTTAGTTGCCAAATATGAAAACCTTGTAGTTTGTCAAACCACGTCTAAGTCGCGTTCACTTGCTGGTTTGCGTGTCGGTTTCGCGATTGCACAGCCGCATTTAATCGCAGCGCTTGAGGCGGTAAAAAATAGCTTTAACTCTTATCCGATGGACCGTTTTGCGATTGCAGCAGCCGTGGCGTCATTTGAGGATCAAGCCTATTTTGAAGCGCAAAATGCCAAGGTGATTGCGAGCCGTGAAAAACTTGTAGGTCAGCTGTCTGAGCTGGGCTTTAAGGTATTGCCGTCTGCGGCAAACTTTATTTTTGCCTCATTGCCAAATAAAGATGCAGGTGAGTTGGCTGCTGAATTACGCGAACGCGGGATTATTGTGCGTTACTTCAATAAGCCGCGGATTAATCAATTCCTACGTATCACTATTGGTACAGATGAACAAAATCAACGCCTTGTAGATACTTTGAAAAACGATATTTTAGCTTGATCTTTGCAAGCTCAGCGAAATGTAAATCTAGCTTAATCCTTCTTTTTAAAAAGGAGCTTGGGATAGATCAAAAAAGCGATTCAATTGAATCGCTTTTTTTATTCAGGTTTATGCCAGGTATTTAACAAATTCAGCATCGCTTCAACTTTATCAAAACATTCTTGATATTCAGCATCGCAATCTGATGCGATGGTGATTCCGCCGCCCGCCCACAGCGAAACCTGATCTTGGTATTTTTGAATAGAGCGGATCAAAATATTCCAAGAACCCGTGCCATCGTGATTAAAATAACCCATCGAGCCGCAATAGGCGCCGCGAGGAGCACCTTCAAGTTCATCAATGATTTGCATCGCGCGAATTTTAGGCGCGCCGGTAATCGAACCGCCCGGCAGTGCTGACATCAGAACCTCAAAAGGGTTTACATCGGTTTTCAGCACGGCCTCAACTTCACTGACCATGTGATGCACCTGATTAAAGCTTTCAATATCAAAAAGTTTTGGTGTTTTTACAGAGCCTGTTTCAGCATAAACACTCAAATCATTACGCAGTAAATCGACAATCATGACATTCTCAGCCATATCTTTTTCAGATGATTTTAATCGTTGTTTTGAGTGCGCATCTAAAACTGGATCTTCATAGCGAGGCATCGTGCCCTTGATTGGCTTAGTAATAATTTTGCGTTCAGGCTTAAAATCTATAAAAAGTTCAGGCGAACAACTTAAAATTTCAAAATCATCAATACGTAAGTAGCCAGAATAAGGTGCATCAGTCAGTGACCAAAATTCTTGAGCGGTATCTAAGAGTGAACCGTTTGCTTCAGTTGTGAATTCTTGGGTTAAATTAATTTGATAGCAATCGCCCGCTTTAATATATTCCTGAACTTGATCAAAGGCTTTTGTGTAGTCTGACTTGGACCATCTTGCAGTACATTTTTGCGTTAATTGAAATTGATTTTGAGTGATCTCGGTTTGAATGAACTGATCAATGTAGTCGTAAATCTTAGCTGCAGAATGATCTGAACTATAAAAATACCAACCATCATCTTCTAATTTTAAAAAACTGGAAAATTGTCCTAAAAACAAGCGAGGTTGCGCTTTGGCGTGCAAGGAAATCTGTTGCTGCGCTGCATAATCATAGCTAATAAAACCAGCCCAGCCCCCAGAAAACCCGCTGCCTAAGTTTGAACATAAATCTTGGAAGGCAATATTTTGCAAGGGCTGAGTATCAGATTCCTCATATTGATCTAAATTGGTACGGACATAAGCTTTAAGTTCATCATTCTTCAATTGTTGATATTGATTTGCCAAAAAGCAAATAACAGGTTGGTTTTGATCTTCTAAAAAAATCACATGTGACAAGGGCGCAAGCGCTTGCAAAATTTTTTGAGCACTAACAGTTTGTTTGAGAATAAATTTTTTAAAAGAAATTGGTTTTTGCATCAACAGAAAAATTAACTTTAAAGACTAAAATGGATTTTATACCATTCCTAATTCATTTGGTTTGCAAATACCGTTTATCGGTAAGAATTAGATTGCGACCAACAACAGTTGAACAAATTTCAGCTTGGATATAATTTAATCGAGCGAGCAAACAACTCAAGGAAAGATTTAGCAGTTGTCACAAAATAATATTACAGCTGAATAAATCGAGTGGTTGAAAATCAAAAAAAATAAATACTCTTGGGAGAGTACCGTATGAAAAATTTCACTAAATTAGCTCTAGTTTCTTCAATCGCATTTAGTGCGAATGCTATGGCTATGCAAGCAATGGACGATGCTGCACTTAGTTCAACCACTGGTCAAGATGGTATTAACATCGGGATTGGTATCTCTAAAATTGAAATTGAAAAACTTTTCATTCACGATAACGACGGTTTAACGGATACAGCTAAGGGCGGTACAAGTACTGCTGGTGCGATCGTTATTCAAGGTAACAAGAAAGCTGGTGATCCTTTAGAAAATAAAGGTATCGTTATTGGTGCAAACTATGATAACGGTGGGGCTTATCTTCTAGCTTCTCGCAATTTAGCTGATTTACGTATTGATACTGATGCTGGTACTGGTGCAAATGGTGCATTCATTAACATCGCAGCTGATGTTTCTGGTTTAGATATCAAAATCGGTGAAATTGGCGTAACAGCATCTGGTACAGCGGGTACTACAGGCATTCGCCGTGGTGGTGACGATAACAACTACAATGCAATTTTATCTGGCCTTTCTCTAAAAACGGGTCCAATGACTGCAAATGTTCAGTTGGGTGCTGCTCCACAAGGTGCAATGATTAAACTGAGTACGACAATGGTTGGTGGCTTAGAAATTAAAGATCTGGGTATCCTAGATGCATCAACTAAAACGGCTACACGCGAAGCAGGTGAAATCTTTATCGAAAGCATCAAAGTTGCTGATGCTAATAAAACTGACTTAACGATTAACCAAGATGTTCGTGTTTATGGTAAAGAAGGCACAAACAATGGTTATATTCAAATGGTAAGCAACTCTGGTCCAATTGATAACTATGTGAAAGGTATTCATTTAGGAAGTAAAGACGCTGGTTCAATTGGTGATATCGAAGTTCAAGGCTTACAAACATTCTACAGCCCAGCTATGGGTGTATATAACCAAGGTTCTGTAATTACAATTTCTAGTAAGTAATCTAGAATAAAAATAAGGCGCGTGTTGATCACGCGCTTTTTTTTACAAAAAAGTGCGGAATGACCCAATAAAGCATAAAAAAATGCTGTTTTTTTATAAAAAAAAAGGTATCTTGCATAATACATGGATGTAGAGCAATAGCTCTAAAAAATAATGAAAAAAGGCACATCATTGCCGATAACTAAAAGTTAGAAGATATGTTAGAGATAGCTGTAGGCTCGGCATTGATGTATTACTTTGCCAAAGAGTCCTTCGATTTAAAAGAAAAGCCAGTCGGAACAGTTCACTATACCGAAACATTGGATTCACGAAATGATTCCTTTACTCGGATGCACCGTGAATCTGTAAAAATTAAACCTGCCATAGAAGATCAATTTCGAGGCATCGTTCGGCAAGCATACGACTACAGTTGTGGTTCAGCGGCCTTAACGACTTTATTAAATGGTTATGTCGGGACACAGTTAACTGAGCAACAGACCATGAATGGTTTGCTGAAATTTGGTGAAACTGAAAAAATCATCGAACGTCGAAGTTTCTCCTTATTAGACATGAAACGTTTTGTCGCTGCTGTGGGGCTAGACAGTGGGGGCTACAAAGGTGAGTTTTCAGATCTAGTTAAGCAAGGTCAGCCTGCGATTGTTCCCATTTCATATGCTGGTTTTAAACATTTTGTGGTTTTTAAAGCCTATAAAGATGGGCGTGTTTATGTTGCAGATCCAGCACTGGGCAATATCAGTTTCGATGAAGTTAGATTCCAAGAAATATGGGAAAACAACACATTATTCTTAATCAATGTTGCGCCTGAGCAACGTAAAAATTTATTGGCTTTGCAAGATTCAGACTTGCGACATGTTGAAGATGCAACCGTGAACCGTTATGCATTGGTTGATATTCAATATCCGCAGTTTTACATGGAAAAAATTGCAGACAAGGCATCTACGATACGACTTGATAAAAATATGAATGAAGAGTCGGAGTCATATGGTAAATCGAATTACAACTTTCTAAGGCTTTACTACAAGAGTAAATAATTAGATGAATGCGTATAACAAAGTGTCAGGATTAAAAAAATAAAAACGGTGGGAAGGAACATGAATCGTAAATGGATGAACAAAACACTACTAGCCATGAGTATTCAGGTGGTGATGGGGGTTGCCTATGCAGCTGAAGAGCCAAGCCTTGGAGAATATGATCCGGTTGAACAAGAGACAGTCGTAGAAGAGTCTGTATCTCCTGCTGCTGTAACCCAAGCTGATACTGCACAAGAAGCTGCTGCCGAGCCAGAAATTGGACAGTATGAATCTGTTGAAGAGCCAGTACAAGCTGAGGCACCACAAGTAGAAAGTGCTACTGCCACTGAAAAGGCATCGACAGCACTTCAACAGCAAGAGGGTGATGCGAGTCAAGAAGCTAACTTACAGGAAGTATTTAGCTCGAATGAACGTCAGTATTCATTGATTAAAAAAGGTGAAATATCATCTTTTTACGATATCGATTATACCTATTACCGTGATACTCAACTTGATATGGAAATGGCACAAGGCCAACTGTATCAACTCCGTGTACAAGAGAATGCAACACACTCAATGACCAATACATTTACCGTGCAATACGGTGTAATGGACAATTTGACATTCTCTGCATCTGTGCCTTTAGTGGCGAAAACTGATTTATTAAAAGATACTTCAACCGCGGGTTTAGGGGATATTTCTTTAGGCGCACGTTGGGAACCCTTCCCATTGAAGCAAGGTCGTTTACCACTGATTTTATTTGGTAATTTATCTACGAAAACAGGTGATAGCCCATACGAAGTCAATGCAGTAAATGATCTAGCAACAGGTAAAGGTTACTATTCGGCAGGTATCGGTGCGAGTACACGTAAATATATTGATCCCGTTGTGTTGTTTGCATCTGTCTCAGCCAACTATGGTTTCAAAGAAACGGGTTTAAACCAACGTCGTGGTACGCGTGTCATTGAAGAATTTGAACCGGGAATTAGTGGCGGTTTTGCATTCGGTTTTGCATACTCGTTTAACTACGATGTTTCCCTTACCATGTCATATCAACAAAGTTTCAATACCGGCGCAGAATTTACGTATAGCAGTGGGGAATCCTATTCACCTGCAGACCAAACCAGCTCAACTCTCGCGATTTCTTTAGGTGTACGTGTATCTCCGGATACGATTGTGAACGGTACGGTGGGGCTAGGTTTAACTGAAGATGCACCAGATGTGTCTTTAGGACTTTCTTTCCCGTTAGATATTCTAGGTTTTGGAAAAAAACTTCGTTAAGAGGGCTGTCGTATGCGTAAAATTCGACTCAGCCCACTTTTTAGTGCGATCGTTTTAACGGGCTGTTCTAGTGCTGCTTTTGCACAATTGGGTACCAACCTTTCAGTTGATGTACGGTCACTTGCATTAGGGAATGCAGTAACTGCTGATCCTCCGGGGATTAGTGCCGTGCATTTTAACCCTGCAGCATTAACGAAAATTGAAGGTTTGCAAACCGATATGCAGGGGATCATTGCAAACTTTGATATTCAACGTGAATTTACCGTCCCTGCGGGTTATAACGTCTTTGGTTATTCTGATGACCCAATGGTCTGTAATGATGGCCCTGAAGTAACGGCAGATATATGTACGGACTTTAAAGATAAGGTTTCTGGTGATGTTGAATATGCATCCCTATATGTACCTGTCTTAAAAAAGATGGTGGATTTTGGTGCTGGACAACCCATTGCCGCGCCAACGATGGGAATTGCCTACAATCCACCAGGTTCTAAAGCAACATTTGCATCAGCCGTTTATGCGCCTTTGATTGCGGGTTTTGGTGCTGAAAATGGCAACCCAGGTAATTTCATGGGGCAACAAGTTGCTCTAGAGCGTATTACTTATCTATCGCCAACTGTGGGTTATCAAGTTAGTGATGAGTTATCGATTGGTGGTGGTGTAGGGATGTCCTATCAAGCCATTGGATTGAAATCTGACCTGCGATTTCCCAATGAGTTGATCGGCATGTTAAGGATGATTGATGAAGTCGTCTGTACGCCATTCAAAGAAAATTCGGACATTATTACCGACATCTTGCTATTGGGAATGTGTAATACCGAAGAAGGGATGAATCCATTTGGCAAATTTGGTCAGATGGAATTGGCTTTAGAGCAGTCACTGAGCCCAAGTTATAACTTAGGGGTTTTGTGGGAGCCACGCGAAGATTTTAGTTTTGGTATGGTGTACCAAAGCGCTGCGAAAATGCGCATGAAAGGCCGTTATCGCATTCATAATGCAAAAGCGCCTCAGGAGATGATTAAGGGATTAATGTCATCACCAACAGGTCAAATTTTAGCTGCCATTTTAGGTTTCCCAAATGCCGTGCCTAACTCGGAGTCGGGTTTGGTTTCGATGGATTTTGAGTATCCACAGCACGTACAGGCCGGGATCAAATATAAGGTCATGCCTGATTTACAAATCAATTTTGATGTGGGCTGGACCGATTATCGTGCTTGGGACAAATTCCGTTTTGAATTCGACCGTCAAATTTCAGCGCTGAAAATTGCAAAATTATTATCTGAAAATGTGACCGATAATTCTTTGGCCTTACCTTTGAAATTTACATCGCCTTGGAACTGGGGTATTGGTATTGAATATTCTGCAACAGATCGTTTGAAATTACGTGCAGGCTATGAACCACGAAGTACGTCTATTCCTGATGGTAAGCGAAATACCATGGTCCCAATTAATGGTGCGCAGCTCTTTGGTATGGGGATTGGATATCGTTTTGATGCAGATACGGATTTAGATTTATCAATCGGCTTTTTACGCAGTAAAGATAACATTCCAGCGAATACTAGTAGTCTTGCAAACTTAACCGGTGTGAATAACTTACTTTTAAACCCATATGCTGGACTGAATGTAAAAACCGATACGAAAATCACCATCCTAGGATTAAATTACAGAACTCGTTGGTAGGATAAGTAGACAGAATGAAAAGGATTTTATTCATAAAAACGTTACTTGCACTGTCTGTGGTGCAAGTGTCGTATACCAACGCTGGGGCGTTTCATACCATTATTGGGCCTGATGGGCGCCCAATGGTGGTACAAGTGCAAGAAAAACCAGCAAAGAAACCTAAAGAAAGTCCAACTGCTAAAACGATAGACTCTCAACCTGTACAACAACCTGTACAACAAATTATTCAACCATCCGTAAGCATTAGTCCGTCTCAAACCAAGACACCGATGACACATCAAACGAGTCCAACAGCACAGGCTGTTGGACCGATGGATTCTCAACATTTAAGTATACGCGAGCCGGAAAAACGGGATGAAATTAAAGCTGTCACAGTAGATAAAATTAATGACGTCTCAGGGGATAAAGTTCCCAAACCTGAAAAGTCAGCACAAGCTTCAGATATTTCAGCAAAAGTGGTGCCTTCAACAGCATGGACAGAAAAGTTACAGCAATCAGAGCTAACCCAACCTCGTGAAGCGTATCAGCCCAAAGTTCTAGCTGAAAAAGATAAACCTGTCGTTGAGAAAAAGATCCTTGCTGAGAAAGTAGTCAGTACTGATCAATCCGTACGATCTTCAGGTGAAAACTTAGAAAATAATCCTTCAAAACAATCGGCTAAGGCAAAACAAGAGCAAGGCTTTTCGACCATGGCTGGTGAAAAGTATGTCAATAATGAATATCTTGAAGATAAAGAGTTTAACTTAGAAGGCAAAAAGCGCTTTTACACCATGCCCGAAGGCGTTATTGACAGCAAGATGGGGCAAACGCGGATGCAAACCATTGAACGTGAAAAAGGTGTCAGTCGCTCCGTCATTGATAATTTATTTAAACGTAATCAACCCGAAGATACAGGCCCGATCACTTTGGCCACATCGTATTATCGAGTCTCACAAGCTGACACCATCCAAGGTTTAGGTCAGCAATGTTTTTCGAATAAAAAAATGAAGAAAGCCAAAGAGCTCGACTTAGCTCAAGATATTAACTTATGGCCTCGAGCGCCTTTATCAGACGAATTTGACTATGAAGTCGTAAAACTAAAATCACCATTACAAAATATTCGTATACATTCATTTGCATCCAAAGTACAAAATCCTACATTTTATTGGCCATTTGCGGTATTTTTAGACAAAAATGGATGTGTCATGGAAGGCGCAGGTGGATTCAAAAATAACCAAGGTGAAGCGGATCATCTTTACCATGAAAAAATTGAAGGCGTGATTCAAGTGCCTAAAGGTAGCCAGTATTTATTTTTAACGCCTTTAGCAACAGCAATTGACGTCGATGGTCGCGTATTAACCAATCAAGGCCAACTTAAATTAACAGCAATCCGTTAAGGACATAAAAAAGAGAATTAGGATGAAAAATAAAATTTTATTACCGTTTGCTTTAACGGCATTGGTTGCAGCGCTCAGTGGCTGTGGCGGTGAAAGTGCAAATGTGAATCCTGAAATTTATGATACCAGTACAACCAATGGTACTTGTAAAAGTAATACCGAAGGCTGTGTTGAGTTCGTTTTAGATTATCCAATTGAAGGTCTGAATTTTAATTGTTCGAGCGACGTTAAAAATACCTACATTACTTTATTTGATCTAAAAGAAGGTGTTTCGACAGGTGCTTGTAAGATTGGTGATACGGTGACTTTCTTTGTCCAAGGTGAAAAATCACGTCGAATTGATTTGGGTAAAGTAGATTTGAAGCAAATTTCCAATGTAGCCAGTGGTACGACACCTCCACGCTTGACCTTATTGGATTTGGCAGCTGGCATCGCGGGTAAACCTGCTGCAACGATTTCAAATACCGACGCAACGGTTAAAGTGGCCATGCGTTTGGCTAAAATTATTCAAGCCTTGGCGTTGAAAAATAACAGCGCAGTTACAGCTACAGATATCCAAGCGGTTTATATCAACAATGCAGATAAAGTATTGATTGATCAAATCACGCGGAATGTCGCGACAGCAGATTTTAGTATCAGTTCAGATACGGAATTTAATGACCTGTTTACACCTTGGCTAGACCTGTCCGAAGTCAGCAATGAAAATGCATTTACCTTAGTTTCAAAACTCATGAATATCTCAACGGCTGCGGTATATCAGCCTGAGTTTGCGTTATTTTCAACTGATGGCGTAATTACCAATGCCAGTGGTTCAAATGGACTGGTCGGCTGTGACAAAAATGAATGTTTGCCGACCGATAGTTCAAAAGTCAATTTATTTGGTCATTTCATGTTAATGACGGACCGCCAAGGTATGACGTTTGGTAGTGGTTTACAGTGGAAGGGCAAAGTTGATCAACAGTTGAGTACCATTGGTGGTGTGAATGTCTTGCTCTTGACGCAGGTTCGACCAACACGTTTAACAGCAACGCCACAGGACAATTGGATCGATCCGCTTACCAAGCAAATTGATAAACCTGGCATTCTGGGTTTCCGTTTTGATGCAGAAGAAACCAACTCTGGCCCGCTGATTATTAAACAAGGGACGCTACTTGCCGACAAAATGGTGGTCGGTACGGGTGGAAGTTTATATAAAACGTTAATGGCCAAAAAAGATGATTATGTTCTGACGGCCGATGATAAGAAAAAATTAGGTCTTTGGGAGCAAAACATTAACCAAGTGCAATTTAAAGGCACGATGGATTTATACAAGCTTTATCCGCTGTCGTATTTAGACAAAAAAGTCTTTAAGTCTGTTGAAAATGTTGCTGCTGGACAAAATTATATCTTCCCGTTGTATGCAGATTTAACCTTTAAATTTACCGATACTTCGATTAAAACAGTGAAATTGGGTGTGGTGATTGACCGTAATGGTGATATTCGCACAAATATAAAATCTGGCGTGCCAGACGATGTATTTACTCGTCAAGATAGCCAAATTGTCGACTTGTCTACACACGCGACGGAAGGCTGTAGCGGAAAAGATGTGCTTGACCCACTGTTAATGAAAGATGATAAAGGTGTACAGCAATATCGTATCGGAACGACAACCCGTACCTTTACGCCTGAAGGAAATATCAATCCAAATACCATTTCGATTCGTATGATTTTAGCTGACCCATATTTCCATACGCTTGATGGCGCGCTGATTGGAATGAACTCAAGTGTGAAAACTTCAGCGGATACATCAATGGTTGTAGGCGGTGCTTTAGTGCAGTTACACAATATGATTAATGCCAATGCAGGCACACGTCCCTCTGGCGTTGCTTTGACAGATTCGGATAATAAAGTGGTGAAGTGGGGGAATAGTTTGGCCAGCTTTAGTTATATTTATAGCTTAAAGAATCCAAATGATACTGCTGCGGCTCAAACGGCGAAGTTAAGCGGTGGTGATATTTCTTTAGAGTTGGCCCCGTGTTACACCATCAAGGCAAAATAATCATCAAATATGAGTAAAATAAAAAAGCCCATCTTATGATGGGCTTTTTTAATTAAGAGATCTGTAAATTAACCTGTGTGATCGAGTCGCGTACCGAGGGTTTCGAGATGCATTGCAAACTGACCTGTTTTGCGGTCAGCAAAATAATGCCGCAGCGTTCTTTCCACACTAGGAAAGGCTAAATCATCCCAAGGAATATCTTCTTCACTAAATAATCGTGATTCAATGGTTTCATCACCCGCACCAAACTCTCCATTGATTAGTTCAGATTTGAACAAGGCATAAATTTGCCCAATACGGGGAATGTTATACATGCAATACAGTTGCTCAATGTTGACTTCTGCTTCGGCTTCTTCGCGAGTCTCACGTGCTGCGCCTTGCTCCATTGTCTCATAGAGTTCCATATAGCCAGCGGGTAATGTCCACAGCCCATAGCGTGGCTCAATCGCTCGACGGCAAAGTAAAACTTGATTGTCCCAAACGGCTAAAGCACCACAAATGACTTTAGGATTCACATAATGAATAAACCCACATGCGGTACAAATACGGCGTATCTGATGATCTCCAAGCGGGATCGCTTCTTTTGTTTTTTGTCCGCAGTTTGAGCAAAAGTTCATATTCATCGTCATGGATTGTGTGAACCGTCAGAATAACTTAAAAATAAAACTTTGGCATCATTTCTAACCAGCTTGGCCGAAATTCAGCTATGATGACAACAAGATAATTATAAGGATGTAATGTGGATGGATGAGGGTTTATTGACTCAGCGATTGCAGCAAAGTTTACGTTTTTCTAAGCGTATTCAACCTGCGCATGCTGCTGTATTGATTGCGATTACCCAAGAAGATAATCCACGCATTTTATTGACCCGCCGCTCACTCTATATGAATAATCATGCCGGTGAGGTGTCCTTTCCCGGTGGCAAACGTGATGCCCAAGACACCAGTAATATCGTGGTGGCGTTAAGAGAAGCTCAAGAAGAAACCGCTCTAAATCCATTTGATGTGCAACTTTTGGGTGATTTACCAATGCAAAAAGCACGGAATGGAATGTTAGTTAAACCGATCGTGGGATTGATCCCGCCTGACGTAAATTTGATACCTCAACCCACTGAAATTGACCGTATTTTTTTTGCATCATTAAGACAGCTTTTAGAAACACCGCCAACGCCATATGAAGTTCGTTTTGCCCAGCAATCGCTTTATTTTCCCAGTTTAAGAATCGAAAACGAAATCGTATGGGGCTTGACTGCACGGATGCTGATTTCCTTATTTCAATATGGTCTGAATTATCAAAAAGAATGGCCTTTTTTATTAAATTCTCCTTCATTTCATTTGGGCCGTGAGCCATAAATCATTTTTAGAAAGTCAAAATAGGATGTTTGATCATGTTGTACAAATTTCAAGGATATAGCCCGAAAGCCACGCATCAACCTTGGGATGGTTGGGTTGCAGAAAATGCAACGGTCATTGGGCAAGTTGAATTAGGCCGAGAAGTGAGTGTCTGGTTCGGAGCCGTCATTCGAGGGGACAACAGTCGTATCAAACTGGGTGATTTTACCAATGTACAAGAAAATGCGGTGCTGCATACCGATGCGGGCATTGAAATGATCATTGGTGATTATGTCACGATTGGGCATCAAGCCATGCTACACGGATGTACCGTAGGTGATAATAGTCTGATCGGAATCAATGCCGTGGTCCTAAATCATGCTGTGATTGGTAAAAATTGCATCATTGGTGCGAATGCTTTAATTCCAGAAGGGAAGGTGATTCCGGATAATTCTGTTGTGATGGGTTCACCGGGTAAAGTCGTCAAGACTTTAGATGAACAAGCCGAAGCACGTCTAAAAATGAGTGCCATGCACTATGCCGCTCATTTTAAAAATTTTACTCAACTCGAAGTCGCTGAACTTTAGAACGCTATATATGGCAAGCAAAAGAGCCTCGACGTTTGTCGAGGCTTTTTTTATAGATTAAATATAGAAAGCGCTGTGTCTGAGGTGGAAAATCTCGCGAACTGCGATGGAGTGGAGTATCATATTCAACGTTTTTTAAGATTAAATTTAATTAAGGTTGCGCATGAAATTACTGGCATTGGAAACTGCCAATGAGCAGTGTTCCGTCTCGATTGTAGATGAAACTCAAGAGCTTTATTTTCAACTCGATTTACGGGCAAAAGCGCAGACGCAAACCATTCTCCCAATGATTGAGCAAGGGCTTAATCAAACTGCTATTGAGTTAGCGGATTTAAATGCAATTGCATTTAGTCGTGGGCCTGGCTCATTTAGTGGTGTTCGTATTAATGCAGCGGTAACACAGGCTTTGGCATGGGCCAATGACGTACCTGTTGTTCCAGTCTCGACTTTGCAAGCTTTGGCTCAAGCGGCGCATCGTCTACATGGTTTGACTGAAGTAACAGCAGTCCTTGATGCTCGCATGCAAGAAGTGTATATCGCAAGCTATCAACTCGATGCCAATGGCATTATGCAGGCTGTAGATGAAGAACAATTATTAAGTTACGCAGATGCCACACCACAGATCAAATTTACTGTCGTGGGTTCTGGTAGTGAGCTCATTCAATCAGAACAAACACAATACAAAGACTTAAGTGCAACAGCACAAGATATTGCTACTATTGCCCGCGAAGCGGCGCAAAGAAAAGCATGGGTGAGTGCTGAACTTGCATTGCCCGTATATTTACGAGATAACGCCTGGAAGAAAATTTCAGAACAAGGCAAGCCATAATTAGGGTTATATATGGATCTTCTACTGCTGCTCAAAGCGGCAATCATGGGTATTGTTGAAGGTATTACCGAATTTTTACCGATTTCAAGTACAGGGCATTTAATTCTGGCTTCAGAATTAATGAACTTTTGGACCAAAGAAAAAAGTGATGTTTTCGTGATCGCAATTCAAATGGGTGCGATTGCGGCGGTGATTTATGAATACTGGGGCCGCCTGTGGGGCGCAGCAACCGGTATGGTGACTGGTGAAGAAAAAGGTCGCCGTTTAGGTTTTGGCTTAATTCTCGCTTCGATTCCAATCGTGTTGATTGGTTTGACGTTTGGTCAGACGGTGAAAGAACTGCTGTTCAATAACATTGCGATTGCTATGGGGTTGATTATCGGTGGTTTGATCATTATTTGGATCGAAAAAAATCCACCGCAGGTGCGTGCAAAAGAAGTAGAAGATTTAACCATTAAAGATGCGATTTGGATTGGTTTAATTCAAGTTTTGTCTTTAATTCCAGGGACTTCACGTTCAGGTGCAACCATTATTGGTGCTATGTTCTTGGGTGTTTCCCGTAAAGCAGCCACTGAGTTTTCATTCTTTTTGGGTATTCCTGTTATTGTCGGTGCAGGTTTACTGGATTTATATCAAAGCTATGATGTATTTCAAGGCACTCAAGATTGGACTGTGATCGCCGTTGGTTTAATCGTTTCATTTGTCTCTGCATTGATTTTAATTCGTGCGCTTGTCGCTTATGTGGCAAAACGTGATTTCATGATTTTTGCGTGGTATCGAATTGTTTCAGGTTTATTGATTTTATTGTTCGCATTTACAGGCTGGAAATTATGGTAAGCGAAATCCGCTTATACACAGAACAAGAGTTTCATGAGAAAGCACAGCAGTATTCTGCTGTGCTTTCTTCACGTGGTGTATCTGTAAATATTGAATTGATTGAAAAATTAAACGCGCGTTTTTTACGTTTAAACTCTGAACTCAGTTTGTGTGTCGATGCAGATGGTTTGTGGTTAGCGGCCAATGGCATGAAGATGCAACCCGATTGGAAAGCAGAAGTGGGGCGTTTAAAGCGAGCATCCTTAAAGTCTGAGATGATTGCACGTGCGTGTAATTTGGCTGAAAAGCCACAGCTTGTGGATGCAACCGCAGGGCTAGGGCACGACAGTCTATTGATGGCCCATTTGGGTGCGCATGTGACCCTTGTGGAACGTCATCCGATTTTATTTACCCTATTGGAAGACTCACATCAACGTGCGCAGCAAGATGCGTTTTTAAGTTCGGTTGTGGCACGAATTGAATTGGTCTTTTCAGATTCGGCAGATTATTTGAAACATTTATCGACGATCAATCAAATCTTTGATGTGGTTTATCTCGATCCGATGTTTCCACAGCGAGATCAAAACCAGCAAGCCGTCAAAAAGCAAGCTCAGGTCAAAAAACAAATGCAATTATTGCATTTACTGTTACCTGAAGATGGTGAAATGGATTTAGGTGATAATTTACTGGATTTAGCACAAAAAATTGCTAAACGTGTCGTGGTTAAACGTCCACGATTGGCGGTTTTTTTAGCGAATCAAGAGCCGCAACATCAGTGGCAAGGTGATGCTTGTCGCTTTGATGCATATTTCCAACATGATCTTGTGACTTAAAATGATATTTGCTTCAATATTGTTCAAAGATTTGTTATATAGTTAAAAAATAGCATTGCTAAAAACGACATCAGGCATAAAATTATTTGTGCAATTAAGCGAGCCAAGGCCACCATTAGAACTCTATGATTGATTTCAAACCCTCCATCAATTTTTGGCATGATTTTAAAAGCAACCAAACTGCGGGGATGTGGTTATTTTTTGGGTCTCGTCGTTCTTTACAAATCGTTCGTCCATCGATTTTACAATTGGTGTTTTGGGGGATTTTAGGTGGTTGTGCTAACAGTTTATTTAGTTGGCTGAGCACGGGGCGTATTGGTGAATTTAACGCTCAAGGTCTTATAAGTTATGCATTGTGGCCATTTATTGCTTTAATTGTGGGGATTTTCCTATCACAACGTGTAAATAATCCACGGTTAATGCTGGTCCCTGCATTGCTTTGGTTGGTGCTTGATACGCACATCATGTTGTTTCAATGTTTGATTCAATATTTGGGAGATCTCGATTTTCTCCCATACTTTCTGTATGACTACATTCCAACGTTATTCATTATTCTATTTGTTTGGCAAAGTTTGGCTGTCGTTTGGGTGTTTTCACGTGAGCTGAAATGGCCATGGTGGGAGCGAGCACTGATTATGGGTGCGACGCTATTTACTTTGGTCGTGTGGCAAGTCTCAGTCAAAGATCAGCCGATTTGGAAAGTAGAAGAAGTTCCTCCAAGCTTTGCTGAAGATGCATTTTATGCACAAAGCCGTTTACTCAATAAATCCTTGGACGCAGTGGAATATGGTGAATTTGCCCAATCCCATTGGTACTTCTTAGGGGTGGCAGGTGCGAGTTATCAAGATGTCTTTAAACTGGAAATTGAACGGATTAAAGAACAGTTTGATACACGTTTTGGCACCTATGGGCGTTCGGTTGAGCTTATCAATAACCCTGCAACGCGCACTGAAATTCCGCTGGCATCTAAAACCAGTATGGAGTTGGCGCTGCGTCGTATTGGTCAGCAGATGAACCGAGAAAGTGACGTCTTATTTTTATATATGACCTCACATGGTTTACCGAATGTCTTTGAAATGGAAAATGCACCTTTGGATTTGGCGCAAGTCGATCCTAAATGGTTAAAAGAAGCCTTGGATGCATCCGGAATTCGTTGGCGTGTGATTGTGATTTCTTCATGTTATTCAGGCAGTTTTATTCCAGCACTGCAAAATGATAATACTTTAATCATTACAGCATCGGCAGCTGATCGACAGTCTTTTGGCTGTTCGAATGAAGCTGAATACACCTATTTTGGTCGTGCGTTCTTTGACCAGGCGATGCGTGAGCAGACCAGTATTCAAGCGGCATTTAATGAAACCAAAGCGACTGTAGCGAAATGGGAAGCCGCGCAAGGTTTCGAACCTTCTGAGCCACAGTGGTCGATGGGGAAAAACATGGCATTAATGTTGCCTCAATTAGAACAACGATTGTTCCCGCCGACAACTACTGCACCGGCTACGACGGTTACGCCTTAAAAGATTAAAAAAGTTTAGGATAAAGATCATGGAATTAGTACAACGAAATACTTGTTTTGCGGGTGAGCAGCGCATTTATCAATTGGATTCTTCAAGTCTAAAGACCACGACAAAGTTTGGTATTTTTCTGCCAGAAGCAGCCTTACAAGGCCAAGCGTGTCCTGCATTGTTTTATTTGGCTGGATTAACCTGTACTGAAGAAACCTTTGCCATTAAAGCGCATGCACAGCGTTTAGCTGCGCAGCTCGGCCTGATTTTAATCAGCCCTGATACTTCTCCACGTGGGGAACAGGTAGCACAAGGTGATCATTGGGATATTGGGCAAGGCGCAGGTTTTTATATTAATGCAACGGAACAACCGTGGGCCGAGCATTATCAAATGGAACGTTTTCTTACTGAAGAATTGTACGCGCTAGTGCAGGCAGTATTTCCGCTACAAAAAGGTGCGATTGGCATATTCGGACATAGTATGGGCGGTCATGGTGCATTAACTTTAGCGTTGAAACATCCTGACCTGTTTAAATCGGTTTCTGCTTTTGCACCGATTTGTGCGCCGAGTCAGTGTCCATGGGGCGAAAAAGCTTTTAGTCAATATCTAGGTTCAGACCGTCAGCAATGGTTTCAGCACGATGCTACAGCTTTAGTGCAAACCAAAGGGGCTTTGTTTAAAGCCATTTTGATTGACCAAGGCATTGATGATCAATTTTATAGCCAGTTAAATCCGGCGTTGTTTCAGCAAGCGTGTGAGCAAGTTGGGCAGCCACTCGAACTGCGTGAACATGCAGGCTATGATCATGGTTATTATTTTATTCAAAGTTTTATGGACGATCATTTGCAATTTCACGCTGTCCAATTGCAAACAGTAGTTCATTAATCTAAAAGCCAGTGGTTAAAAATATTGAGGCATAACTTGCTTTGATATACGTATAAATAAAGCATGGTGATGAGCATTGCCATGCAGATGAATAAATTCGACATACCAAAAAAAAATAATTTAGGGTACTTATGCAAAATTCACAAATGGAAACGCCGCTTCCGCCAGAGCTGCCCGTGATGAATCCACCGAGTCTATTTGGTGAGACAGAACAGGCTGATGTCTTGGGACGAAATTATCATTTTAGGTTCAAAGGTAATGCGTCTGAATATTTCGGTATTTGGATTGTGAATATCTTACTGACGATTGTCACGCTTGGACTTTATGCGCCTTGGGCAAAGGTCCGCCGTTTACGTTATTTTTACGGTAATACTTGGGTATTTCAGCGTCGTTTTGATTTTACTGGTTTGCCTACAAAAATTTTAGTTGGACGAATCATTGCGTTAGTGGTCTATGGTGGTTTCTCTTTTGCTATAAAGTATTCTTGGGAAGCTTTCTTAGCGGGATTTGTCCTGATTTTCTTTGCGGTTCCTTGGCTTATTCGATCTACGATTCGTTTCCGTGCTCGCAACAGTAAATTTAGTAATAGCCGATTCTTTTTTTCAGGGACGAATAAAAGCGCGTATTGGTGTTTTGTCAAATGTCTTGCGGTGGTTGTCTTTACCCTTGGTTTGTTTACACCAGTTGCGGTCTGGCTATATAAACGTGAATGTCTGAATCATTTGTATCTGGGGCAGTTGAAATTTAATCTGAATAATACTTGGGGCGATTATATGCGTGCCATGTATGTGCCTTTATTTCTGTTTATGGGCTTTGGTGCATTGCTGGCGGTGATCTTTGCGATATTGTTTGGTAGCTCAGATGGTTTAAATGACGCATCTTACGTCTTCATTATTTTTGGGATGTATTTGATTGGCTATATGTTTATTTGGCCACTCACAGCTGCACGTATTTTTATTACCACATGGAATAACACTACGTTGAGCCGCAGTCAGTTTCATACGGACTGTAATCAATGGCGCTATGCATGGATTGTCTTGAGTAATTGGTTGGCTAAAGTGGTTAGCCTCGGTTTACTGACACCATGGGCAGTTGTTCGACTATATAAATATCAGACAGAATCTTTGCATTTAATGTTGGTCGATGATCCTGACCAATTACAAAATCAAATGCAGCAAGATCACAATGCGATTGCTGAAGAATTATCCGATATTTTTGACCTAGATATTTCCTTATAACGTAGGTGAATTACATGAAAACATCAGTAGTGAATGCAACCTATTATGATGGGAAAGTGTCAAAACCCTTTGTTGCTCAAATCAGCGCAGATGGGGAACATGCTGTGATTGTGCGTTATGGTCAAGACCTAGAACAAACGCAGCACTACACCTATCAAGATATGACGCTGATCGGTGCTTTAGGTGATATTCAGCCAGTGATTGAGTTAAAGGATGATGCTCGTTTAGAGTTTCATCAACCCTTGCCAGAGTGGTTTAATCTCGACGTAAAGTCGCGTTGGCATTCGATTTGGAAGTTGGAGCGTTCACCCTCCTTAATCATTTTTAGTGTGATTTTCGTGGTGGCGTTTGCTTTTGTATTGATTAAATGGGGCATACCAGCAGCGTCACATGTGGTGGCCAATCAACTGCCTGAGACAGCGTTAAAGAGTTGGGGGGATCAGGCGGAAAAATATATTATCGATATAACTGAACCCACAAAATTGCCACAAGCACGTCAAGACAAGTTAAAGCAAGAATATCAACAATTGGTGGCTGAAAATCGTCCTGCGAAGTTGTTATTCCGCGGTGGTGGCAGTATCGGTGCAAATGCATTGGCGATACCCAATAACACCATTATCGTGACAGATGAGTTGGTTAAATTAGCGAAAAATGATTATGAGTTAATTGGTGTGCTTGCACATGAGCAGGGGCATTTAGTTCAACGCCATAGTTTGCAGCAAAGTTTGTCAGGTTTAGGCATCAGTATTATTTTGTTGATGATCACAGGGGATGGCTCTGACATTCTTACCAGTTTACCGGTTGCTGCGGTGGGTGCGAGTTACTCACGAGACTTTGAATCTGAAGCAGATTTATATGCCGTAAAACAACTTTCAAAACATCAAATTCCAACGGCACATTTTGCAAACTTCTTACAACGTATGGAAGATGAAGCTGATGGTGAAACAGCAAAAGAGAAAGGTGCAGAGGATGAAACTGCAAAAGATCAGAGATCTTGGACAGACTTCTTTGAGTCACATCCAGCGACGAAAGCCCGTATTGATGCAGTTAGAAATTATCAATCACATCAGCATTGAGTGAAAGGCTTTGACAATATGGCGACGTAGACTACGGTTCACGTTGCCATGTTGCACTGAGTTCTTCTTGCCCCATGCGGATCAAATGATCTAAAACCACATGTTCCAATAGATCTAGATTTGCACTTGGATCTTGGGCTGAAATCACCACATCTAAAAAAGCAGCTTGTGGTAAAAGACTGACCTCTGCAGAGGGCAGTTGAATCTTGAATGCAGTATTTTCTCCAATGAGCTGTTCATTGACTTCAAATTTATGTTTCCAATGATTGACTAAGCGTTTAGCAACACGTGCTGCTTGGGCGGTGGTGATTTGTGTTGAACTTTTCATAAATGCAATTTTATTATTAAGCCGTCAGTCCTTTAACTTAGCAAAGTACATAGATGCTCGTTAAGTCTAAATATGCAACGCTGTGTTTCTATCCCTGAGATCTTTATCCATATTAATCACTGATGTTACGTAAGCAAAAAATAATTTTGCATTTTTTAAAATGATATTTAAGTCAATTCGACGGAGTCTTACATCTAGGACTTAAATAAAGGGATTAGCCTTCGGCTGGAGGTACTCTTACGAAACGATGTTTCTCATTAGGCAAAATGAGAAGCGAAGCTTCGCAAGGAAACCATCTTGCGGAGCAATGCTCCTCACCGCAAAACTCGCTCTCTAGCGTCTATTTATTTAAAGTATTGCAAAAAAAAAATTTGATGAGAAGTCGTTCTATCTCAAACAATTGCGGATGACGTTACCGCGTATCGTTTTTTATTTGAATCAAATTTCGCTTCTGATATTACTAAGTAACATCAGTTCATCCTAGGTTTTTTTATTATAGAGATATCAATCATCAGTATCGAAAAAACGACTTAGGGCGTGGGCAGCGAATAGGGGGACAATTTGCTATAATGCGTCAATCACTCCCTTTTCAAAGCTAGGTTTTTCATGTCCAAGCCATTCTTAATCGCACCTTCAATTTTGTCAGCAGACTTTGCGCGCTTAGGTGAAGAAGTTGAAAACGTTCTAGAAGCAGGTGCAGATGTTGTTCATTTCGATGTCATGGATAATCATTATGTACCGAACTTAACTTTTGGTGCGGGCGTTTGTAAGGCATTGAAAAAATACGGCATTAAGGCGCCAATTGATGTACATCTAATGGTTTCACCGGTAGACCGTATGATTGGTGATTTCTTGGAAGCTGGCGCAGATATCATCACTTTCCACCCAGAAGCGACTGACCACATTGACCGCTCTTTACAGTTAATCAAATCTGGCGGTGCGCAAGCGGGCTTGGTGTTTAACCCTGCGACACCTCTGCATTATTTAGACTACGTTTTAGATAAAGTTGACCAAGTCTTGTTGATGAGTGTGAACCCAGGTTTTGGTGGTCAAAAGTTCATTCCAATGACCTTGGAAAAGCTGCGTCAAGCACGAAAAATTATTGATGCTTCAGGTCGTGATATTCGCTTAGAAGTGGATGGTGGTGTTACTCCAGCCAATATTCGTGACATTGCTGAAGCCGGTGCAGACATGTTTGTTGCAGGTTCAGCGATTTTTGGTAAGCCTGATTATAAAGCTGTGATTGATGACATGCGTTCAGAGTTGGCAAAAGTGCATGCTCAAGAGGCTTAAGCCTTTGGGTATAAGTTATTCCTCACTTGTGGATAACTATATGGATAACTGTATGGATATCTGTGTAGATAACTATATGGATAACTTGGGTAAATTATAAACGATTGTGCATCAATGGTTTAATAATTAGACGTATTAAGTATAAAAAGGACTCAATTGAGTCCTTTTTTTTATGGGGTAAAGTGTTTGAAATGCTGTATGTTTATTAATCTATGGTAAATAATTAATCAGTTTAAAAAATAACTTTTATGTTTTAACTGGAAGATATGCGCTGATTTTTATGACAGCGCAATAAATTTAAAACTGTTGTGAATAACTGCACAATTAATTATGCTGTTAGCAACTATTGAGATACGCTGCGACTGGCAAAACACATCATCGATCGCACTAGATAGTGCTTTTAGATATTTCTGAATGTATCGTTCATGATGGATAAATCGGTCGAGCTGCATGTCATGTTGATACAAATGTCATGTGATTGCATTTGAATCGTAAATAATATCATCATGGTGTTTCATGCGGATTTCGGCTGAGCTGATCGCGTGATGTTTCTAAAGATGTGTTAATAGGGATATATTGTCACAGTGCATCATTGGGTTGAATTAGGATACTAAATTGTTTAATTTTTTGCGTAAGCATCTTGGCTTTGCTTGGCTCATGGCATTTGTCATGGGGTGGAGCAGTGTGGTCAGTGCACAGCAAAATTTTCAACATCAACAAATGATGACAGCGAATGCCCATCAGGCACCAGTTCATGCAGCACATACTGATCCTTCACGTTCAAATATAGCAAATTGCCATCAAAATCAGCGGCAAGCTGTTCCTGAGCATGCAGCACATCATGGTAAGCAGACGACACCAGAAGTCTTTTCAATGATGGATTGTCATCAATCTTTAGATGCGACATCTGCACTGCAAGATGGTCAGGCGCATCATTCAACGACACAAAGTGCAGACTGTCAGGACTGTACACTCGCACATTGCCAAATCAGTACCTCTTATGTCGATAGCGCCTTGGTCGCATTGCAGACCTTCCATGTGCATCACTATGCAGAACCCCCTCGTTTCATTTTTGCTGGACAGCATTTAAAAGGCTTTTGGCAAGAAATTCTAAGACCCCCGCAAGCTTAACCTGAGTTTTAAATACGTTTTTTCGTTATTTTATAAAGGTTAAGTCATGTCTAATTTATTTAAATCAGGCCTCGTGCTCGGGGTATGTCTGCTGTCACCAACGTGGGCGTTTGCAGCCATTAAAGAATATCATCTGAATATTGATGAAAAGACCATCAATTTGACTGGTAAAGCGGTCAAGAAAATCAGCGTCAATGGTCAGTTTCCAGCACCATTACTGGAGTTTGAAGAAGGCGATGATGCGGTCATCCATGTGCATAATCAGCTCAAAAAACAAAATACCTCAGTGCATTGGCATGGTCTATTGCTGCCCGGCTTAATGGATGGTGTACCCGGCTTTAATGGTTTCAATGAAATACAGCCTGATGGTAGCTTTACTTACAAATTTAAAGTCCGTCAAAGCGGAACCTATTGGTATCACGCGCATTCCAAAGGCCAAGAACAAGACGGGTTGTATGGCGCTTTGGTAATTTATCCGAAAGGTAAACAAGCACTTGCCGCACATGAACAGACGCAACGTGATTATGTGGTCATGCTGTCGGATTTTCATGAATCATCTAGCGCTCAGATTATGGCAAATCTGAAAAAGTCTGCCGAATACTATCAAAATCAGCGTGAAACAGTTTCAGATGTATGGACGCAAATTCAACGAACAGGTTTAAAAAACACTTGGCAAGATCGTTCGATGTGGAATCAGATGCGAATGCTGAAAACGGATTTGTCTGATGTCACGGGTTATACGTTTTTAGTGAATGGCAAAACACCACAGCAGAACTGGACGGGGATGTTTAAGCCCAATGAAAAAGTCAGACTTCGTTTTGTAAATGCTGCGGCCATGTCGTTTTTTGATGTGCGCATTCCTCAGCTCAAAATGACGGTGGTCAGTGCAGACGGCCAAGCGGTCAAGCCGGTCGCTGTGGATGAATTCCGAATTGGTGCTGCGGAAACCTACGATGTGATCGTAGAGCCTAAATCTGCGCACTATCAGATAGAGGCTGAGTCGATCGATCGGACAGGATTTGCGATCGGTACATTACATGATGAAACTCAGCCTCAGCACACAGGCATTCACATGCCAAAAGCACGACCACGCGCTTTGCTGACCATGGAAGATATGGGGCATGGTTCAATGGCAGGTATGGATCATAGCAATATGGAGCATACGGCTACAGGTTCAACCCAAACTTCAGCAATCCAGCAAGCGAATGCTCATGAGTACAGCGCGCATACTGTCAATCCGTCAAATATTCAGCCGAAACAAGTTCATGATCATGCAGCTATGGGACATGACATGGACCATTCTCCAGTGACTGCGCATACTATTATGCAGCATCCAGATATGCATAAACAGAATATGTCTGATTCAGCGCATGCCAATATGGATCATAGTGTGATGGATCATTCATCTATGAACCACTCCTCAATAAACTCATCCATGAAACATGATATGCATACAGCGATGGAGCATGCACAGTCTAAAGAGGAGAAGCAGGCAGTTGAAAATTCAGCAACGGTTATGGGTTGGGCCAATGCATCAACACCTATGGGTGATAAGGCACTGCAATATAGTGATCTAAAAGCGTTAACCCCGCAGCCTGATACACGTGAACCGACGCAAGATTTGGTCATTCATTTGGGAGGAACGATGGAACGCTATATGTGGACCATGAATGGCAAAAAATTCAGTGAAGCTGAACCACTAAAGGTGAAATATGGTGAGAGAATCCGACTGAAATTTGTCAATGACAGCATGATGGCGCATCCGATGCATTTACATGGCATGTTTATGCAATTGGAAAATGGGCAAGTATCTTCTGAAATGCCAAATAAGCATACGGTGATTGTGCCGCCGGGGAAAACTGTCACGGCTCTGTTAACGGCTAATGAATTAGGGGAATGGGCGATTCATTGTCACTTGCTGTATCACATGTCCGCAGGGATGATGAATAAACTTGTGGTCGCAAATGTCGCGGAGAATACTAAAACAGCATCTGTGCCGAAAAAGGAGGTGTCTCATGCGCATCATTAAATCATGCACATATACAGTACTGAGTTTAGGTTTGGCATCGGTCACTCAAATGACCATGGCGCAAGATGCACATCACAGCATGTCGATGTTAGCTCAACATGAGTCGCATTCCTCACATGATTCGTCGCATCAAGTGATGCAAACAAGGATCGAATCGAACAAGATGGAGCATACTGCAGAACATGCAGAACATGCAGAACATGCAGAACATGCAGAACATGCAGAACATGCAGAACATGCAGAACATGCAGAACATGCAGAACATGCAAATGCATCATCTATTGCGTCACGTGCTGCTTCTGCGCAGCACCCTGTTGATCATAAGCGTGAACATGGTGGACAGATTTATCAAGCGACTGAGATAGACAATCGATGGCTCAATAATGCCGATGGCCGTGGAAGTTTAAAGACCGAAATTGAGAGTCGAATCGGGACCGATGAAAATAAGCTCTTCATCAAATTACATGCGGATAAAGCAGAATCTCAAGATGCAGATTATGCGGCTCAATTGATGTATAGCCGTATGATCTCCGACTTTTGGGATGCGCAAATTGGTGCGCGTTATCGGGTCGATGAACATCAAGTGACGGACAAAGAACAGTTAGATGCTGTGGTGGGTTTGCATGGTCTGGCACCGTATTTCTTTGAAACCGATGCTTATTTATATCTTGGTGCAGATAAACAGGTCAGTTTTTCTTTAGAAACCGAACGTGATTTGCTGCTGACCCAAAAATTGATTTTAAAACCATATTTGAACCTAGATGTGGTGCTGAGTGATGACTCTGCTTATGCACAAAAAACAGGACTCAGTTCTGTATGGCTAGGGCTAGAAACACGCTATGAAATCAATAAAAAGCTGATGCCATTTATCGATGTTGCTTACAGCTACGAAAAAGGAAATCAGCATACGGCATGGCAAGCTGAAACTGGAAGTGAAAAACAATGGTGGTATGGCGCAGGGCTTCGTCTGAAGTTCTAATCGGCGAATAGACCAAATAAAGAGGGCATCATCAATAGGTTTTGGTGATGCCTTTTTTTTATGTCTGAATCTATCCTTTGAACAGACATGCCATGTTTTGGCGCAATTCATCTGTGCAAGTTTTTTTATTAACTGAATAACGCCCTGAATTTGGTCAAAAAATGTAAAGACTGCACTAAAATTCAGCATATTTGCTATACTGAGACAATATTCGGAGGAACGACCTCCCTTACATCTTTGTTCAAAGCCAGTAAGAAAAATCGTCAGGACGACCTGACTCTACTAATATGGAGGAAGGCATCATGGCCTGGGTTGTTCTAGTATTCGCTGGTATTTTTGAAATCGTTTGGGCCTATTCGATGAAGCTCTCAGAAGGCTTTACAAAACTTGGCCCAAGTTTAGTTACTTTATTTTTTATGATCCTGAGCTTTGGTTTATTGGCCTATGCCATGAAAACGTTGCCTCTGGGAACAGCTTATACCATTTGGACAGGAATCGGCGCGATTGGCTCATTTCTTGTGGGTATTTTTATACTGGGTGAGCCTGCAACTGCCATGCGGATGTTAGCCGCAGTACTGATGATTTCTGGTCTAATCTTGATGAAATTATCTTCAAGTTAATATGTTCTAAAGCACAGAGGTAAAAGCCTTTTGTGCTTTTTTTTATGGGTAAAAATATGGCTTGGGTTTTATTAATTGTAGCGGGATTGCTTGAGGTGGTCTGGGCATATTGTATGAAAGTCTCTGAAGGCTTTAGCAAACTGACGCCAAGTATTTTGACCATTGTTTTCATGATCGCAAGTTTCGCTTTGTTGTCTTATGCAATGAAATCCTTACCGCTGGGTACAGCCTATACAGTATGGACAGGCATTGGTGCAGTGGGTTCATTTATCCTCGGCATCGTTGTATTGGGTGAGCCTGCCAATGCCATGCGTATGCTAGCTGCGGTCCTGATTATTTCAGGACTAGTCTTGATGAAATTATCGTCCTCCTGAATAATGAAGTGCTGCGATTTTGAGCTTGGAGTATCTCATGCAACTTTCTTATCAGTTTTTAGATTCACCCGTTGGACAATTAAAACTTGTTGCACATGAAACCGCATTGGTGGCTGTCCTTTGGGAAAATGAAAATCCAAATCGTGTGCGATTGGCGGCTTTGGTTGAAGATCTACAACACCCGATTTTGCTCAAAACCGCACAGCAATTAAATGAATATTTTGCGGGTAAAAGACAGCAATTTGACTTGCCGCTAGACTTTGAAGGTACCGCATTTCAGCAACAAGTTTGGCAAGCTTTATTGACGATTCCTTTTGGAGAAACTCGCAGCTATAAACAAATTGCAGAGCAGATCGGCAATGTCAAAGCCGTACGTGCTGTCGGTGCAGCCAATGGTAAAAATCCAATTTCAATTATTGCACCCTGTCATCGTGTCGTGGGCGCAAATGGAAAATTAGTGGGTTTTGCTGGTGGTCTAGAAAATAAAGAAATATTGTTAAAAATTGAGAAATTACAATAAAATAGAAAATATACTTATTTAAAATAATGAATCAAATCGATGAATATTTCTCAATTTTTTGCACCCCTCATTTCGACGTTGTGGTGGTTAATTCCATTGTTACTGATTGTGGGGGCAATCAAAGCATTTAAACCTTATTTAAAGGGGAAAATGGGGGAGTTTGCTGTCGCTGTTCATGTCAAACTTTATTTGAAAGACCATTATATATTGTTAAATGATTTGACCTTACTAGATGGCGAAGGAGCTACAACTCAAATTGATCATCTTCTGTTAAGCCCATTTGGTGTGTTTGTGATTGAAACTAAAAACTATAAGGGCTGGATTTTTGGGAGCGAGAGACAAAAACAATGGACGCAAAAAATTTATAAAAAAAGTTTTAAATTTCAAAATCCAATTCACCAAAATTATAAACATATGAAAGTGTTAGAACAGGTGTTGAGCGATATTGTGGATAAAGACAATATGCATTCTGTGATTGTTTTTATGCCTGAAGCAGTGTTTAAAACAGAGATGCCGTCGAATGTATTTCGGGGTACAGCTTGGGTGGACTATGTTCAAACCTTTCAGCAACCCGTGATCTCTGAAATGAAACTTAAACGAATACAGTTGCGTTTAGAAAAAGAAATTTTAGAAAAATCGTGGAAAACAAATCGACAGCACGTTGAAGATTTAAATCAACGGCATAATTCATAAACTTCCTGTATGCTGTGGATTGTGAACAGTATCTGACTGATAAAAATAGACGGACAATAACAATGAACGACACGCTTCAACATCTTTATGAATCGACTTTAGATCATCCTGAGCAATACCAAGACTTTTATCAGCAACTTTTAGCCAGCCAAGTATATTGTTTGGGTGAGCGTGATACAGAGCAGCATTTACATTTTCAATTGATGGAAACGGAACAGGGCGAACAAGCCATTCCATTTTTTCTGAGTCTTGCGATGCTTCAACAGGATGTTGGTGCAGATGCAGAGTTTGTCATGATCAGTGCTGAAAAATTATTTGCGATTACCAAAGGCGCAAGCTTGGTGATGAACCCGACTTCGGAACATCCTAAAGAGTTCTTGGCAGATGAGATCGACGCAATTTTAGAGTTTGCCAAACAATAAAGCCTTTGAACACTGTAGGTATAATCAAAGGCTCTGCGGCTACGCTTAGATAGGTGTTTTCACACTTTTTCGTTTTAACATTGGGCGATGTGTTTTAAAACTCAAATACCGGCTTTGAGTTTTTGCACGATTTCATCGAGTGGTTTGACACGTTTTACTTCATCCCAAAGGACTTTGGCTTCTGGGTAATGTTTCGACATCATACCGAGCCATTGTTTATAACGACCGACCATATTCATTTCTTTTTTATACGAGCCATTTAAGAAACGAATTTGTAATCCAAGTAGTTCATGCCATGTAATCAGCGGTTCATCGGTATTACGACGGATACACTGTGTAATGTCAGGAGTGGTCACCGCAGCACGACCAATCATTAGGTCTTCACAACCGGATTCGAGTTGGCACTGTTTGGCATCGGCATTGTTCCAAATTTCACCGTTGGCAATCACATTGATTTTCAATGCTTCACGAATGGGTTGCAACTGATCCCAAAAGGCAGGCGGGGTATAACCATCGGCTTTAGTCCGCGCATGGACTGTAACCCATGCAGCTCCGGCATCTTCGATGGCATGCGCATTTTCCATAGTGAAGTTACGGTCCATATAACCCAAACGCATTTTTGCTGATACAGGAATATGACTCGGAACAGCATCACGCACAGCTTTGACTAACTCATACACCACTTCAGGCTCATCTAGCAGAACTGAACCACCACGGTGGCGGTTGACGGTTTTTGCAGGGCAACCAAAGTTCATATCAATCGCAGGGGCACCAAGTTCTACCGCGCGTACAGCATTTGCCGCGAGCATAGTGGGATTGTTACCTAAGAACTGCACATGAACCGGTGTTCCTGCTGCAGTTTTGCCTTCATTGTTTAGTTCAGGACAATAGCTATGATAAATATGATCGGGCAGGACAGAGTCCGTGACACGGATAAACTCGGTTACACACCAGTCAAAACTCCCCACATGCGTCAACACATCTCGCATAATTGGGTCGGTTAAGCCTTCCATCGGCGCAAGAACAAGTTTCACGGTCATACAGCCAAAAATTGAAAACGGAGTTATACGTGGTTTTGAAAGGGATGTCTAGGTTTTGTGCTTAAGGTGACGCGGAATACGAAATGACAAGATTTTATGTAACTATTTGGTGAAATTAGGACCAAAGTCGTAAAGTATTGACTGACATAAAACTTTAACAATAAAATGAGTAAATACATATGGATAGTAATAATAAGAAGATGGCTTTTACTGTTGTTTTTTAATGGAATCAACAACATATACTGTGCTTGAATCTTTTAAGATTTCATGTATGATGGCTGCAACTAGAAAAAAAGTATTGTTTCGTAAATTTTCTTTAAGTATCGCAGTGTTAGTCATAATCCTTCGTTTTTTACAGAAATGAAGTTCAATTCTTTATTATTTTCCAAGTTATAGTCAGTCATCATCCAATGGCTAAATCAACAAATTAATAGGTATTATTATGTCTAATACAGTTACTGGTACAGTTAAATGGTTCAACGAAACTAAAGGTTTCGGTTTTATTGCACAAGACAACGGTCCTGACGTTTTTGCTCACTTTAGCGAAATCACTGGTTCTGGCTTCAAAACTTTGCAAGAAGGCCAAAAGGTTTCTTTCAGCATCGCTCAAGGTCAAAAAGGCCCGAATGCTGTAAACATCGTTGCTCTATAATTTAGACGTAATGAAAAAAAAGCGCTGTATAGCGCTTTTTTTATGCCAGTTATTTCTGTGTGAATAATCAAGCTATAATAAAGAGAGCCTTAGCTCCCTTCTTAATAAAACTTAAAATCGTTTCATCGTCGACTTAGCGGCCCAAAACCATTTCTAAAATAAACTTAGAACCAATAAAGCCCACTGCCAAGAGACAAAAACCAATGATGGTAAAGCGAATGGCTTTTTGACCACGCCAGCCGAATCGATAATGCCCAATGAGCAAGGCACCATAGACGAACCATGAAATGATGCTAAAGGCAGTTTTATGCGCCAAATGCTGTGCAAAAAAGTTATCGATGGTGAAGAAACCAAACCCAAGCGCCACGGTCAGTAGTGCAAATCCAGCAATCAATAAATCAAATAGCAAAGATTCCATGGCTTGAAAGGATGGAAGCAGGCTCACCCATACACGTTTTTTCTGCTTGTTTTTCAGTTCACGGTCTTGTAAACGCAAAATAACCGCTTGAATAGTTGCCATCAGCAGGACGGCATACGCGGAAAGCGACAAAATAATATGGATATCTAAACCCAGTGAATGTTGCTCTATAAATTGATTTTGTCGACTAAATGCGAAGCCCAAAATCAACCCTGTCGCTGCCACAGGAATGCCCAACAGGTTCATTGCAAGCACAGGTCGATAGGTACTAAATAACACACTGAGTAATAGCATGAGACCTGAAGTAAAAGACATCAGGTTGAACACGTCATAGTTGACACCCATAGGTGTCAACATGTCGTTATATAAAACACCTGCATGCAATAACATGCCTAAACCAAGTACAACACCAATAAACCAATGGTTCGGCGCACGTTTAGACATTAAATGGCTGAATAAATACCAAAAAGACGTGGTATAAGCGATTAATGCTAGGATCGTGTAAACCAAGGGGAGACTGATCATGTCAAACCTTTTTCAGGATGTTGAATATTCATTTATATAAATTCTGCAAGAACTAAAGTATCCTATAGCATTCTATGCATAAATTTTCTATTTTAAGAAACAATTTTTTGCTCATGGCTATTTTAAGCGGATTTTGCAATGTTTGATACCTTAACAGAACGACTCACGCAGAGTTTAAGAAATGTTACTGGCTCAGGGCAGCTAACCGAAGACAATATTAAAGATACGTTACGCGAAGTACGTATGGCACTTCTTGAAGCCGATGTTGCGTTACCTGTAACTCGTGAATTCATCGCGAAAGTTAAGGAAGAAGCATTGGGCCAAGAAGTGATGACTCAGTTATCACCGGGGCAGGCTTTCGTCAAAATCGTTCATGACGAATTGACCAAAATGATGGGTGAGGCGAATGAAAGCCTAGACCTAGCGGCAAAACCACCAGTTGTTGTGCTTCTTGCAGGTTTGCAAGGTGCGGGTAAAACAACCACTGCGGCAAAACTTGCACGTTTCTTACAAGAACGTCAAAAGAAAAAAGTAGCAATGGTATCTGCCGACGTTTATCGTCCAGCAGCGATTAAACAGCTACAAACAGTTGCAGGTGAAGTTGGCGCTATTTTCTTTGAATCAAGCGCAGACGAAAAACCGATTACCATCGCAAATCGTGCGATTGAGCAAGCAAAAATTCAATTTGCTGATGTCTTGATTGTCGATACAGCAGGTCGTTTACATGTAGACGACGAAATGATGGATGAAATTAAAGAGCTACATGCAGCAATTAAGCCAACTGAAACATTGTTCGTGGTTGATGCCATGACTGGTCAGGATGCGGCGAATACTGCAAAAGCCTTTAACGATGCCTTGCCTTTGACGGGTGTGATCCTGACAAAAACAGATGGCGATGCACGTGGTGGTGCGGCACTTTCTGTTCGTGCCATTACTGGCAAGCCAATTAAATTCTTGGGTATGGGTGAAAAACTCGATGCCCTAGAGCCATTCCATCCTGAACGTATCGCACAGCGTATTTTGGGTATGGGTGACGTACTTTCTTTGGTCGAAGAAGTTGAACGTAAAATCGACAAAGAAAAAGCCGAAAAAATGGCGAAAAAACTGCAAAAAGGCGGTAGCTTCAACTTTGAAGATATGCTGATGCAGTTTGAACAAATGAACAAAATGGGCGGCATGATGGGCTTCTTGGATAAACTTCCAGGCATGAGCAACTCAGGGATTCAAGATGCAATTGCACAAGCAAATCCTGAAAAGCAAGTGAAGAAAATGGAAGCGATTATTCAATCGATGACCATTAAAGAACGTCGTAACCCAGACTTGATGAATCCAAGCCGTAAAAAACGTATTGCAGCAGGCTGTGGTATGGATGTTGCAGAAGTGAACAAACTCATTAAACAACATGCGCAAATGGCGAAAATGATGAAGAAATTTGCCAACCCAACGGGTATGGCAAAAATGATGAAATCATTGGGCAATATGCAAAAACAATTTGGCGGCGGTGGCATGGGTCCATTGTTCGGCAGTAAAGATCCGAAGTAATTTGGACTTAAAAAAGGCGCATTCAGCGCCTTTTTTTATGGCAAAAATTTGATAAGACCGCATTCAAAAAATTGCTACGAGAATTATAAGTAAGCACTGGATGAAGGAATTTGTATATGAACTGATAAATACCAATTGAGCTAAATCATTATAAAAACATGCCAAATTGACATTGAGACCGTGTAGATGACAGGTCTAAAACAGAGGTGAAAGTTTGCCTAACTGCAAATTGAAGGTTTCACCAAAAATAATCACCTAAAATAAGAATCAAATCATGAATACACCGCATACGCCAGAAAGCCAAAACATCTATCTGATTCATGCTCATCAGGCTTCCCCTAATGAGTATTAGTTTCCTTATTGAGACAAAAGCAGCAAGGGGTAGGACATTATTCTTGGCGCATTGACATGGCAAATGCAGTACAACCAGATCTTGACCATTGTTAGATGTTTATTTCCCTGCAAATGCCTAAGCTCGATGAAAATAAAATTGTTATTGCGCACAGTTTAGGCTGTCTGACAGTGCTGCATTATTTGACAGCACATTTCAGCCAGCGGTAAGGCAAGATTTAAGCGGACATTTTTATTTCTGGATTTGTGTATTCCTTTAATTTTTTTCTGAATTAGGCAGCTTTATTTTAAAATGCAAATTGAACCGTCATATGCTGCATCAGCATTTGCTATTGGCCGTGCGCATGCTGTCCAGCAATGATCCTTTTGTTCCGCCACCGTTCACGCTGAAGTTATCAATAGTGATCCAAAGGTAGAACACTGAAGGGAAAATACAGGACTTTTATGGCTTCATAATGTTTCCAGAATTGCTGGATATTTTGAATCAGCTCATGAAAGTGTTCTAGCAAATAGTCAAGTTTTGCAAAAATTCACAATTGTTTACCCTCAATCTCTAATTTTTATTTCAGACTGAATTCAAAAAGAGGAATGGAGTATGAAATGGCGCAAGTAATTGTGGTGCATGGCTATACCGCGAGCCCTGAAGAGAATTGGTTTCCGTGGATCGCGCAAAAGGCAAAAAAAGCGGGCGTCAGCCTCAAGGTGCTTCGGCTTGATCCATCCGAAACACCCGTCTTAAATGTGTGGATGAAGCAAATGGATGCGCAGATTGACGCATTAAATGAAAACTCTATATTAATTGCCCATAGTTTGGGGTGTATCGCTGCACTGCATTATCTGTCGCAAAAACTGCAGCATCAGAACATAAAAGCTCTTGTGCTTGCGGCCGGTTTTAATGGCCGCTTGGGACGTCTAGAGCAGGTGAATCCTTTTATTGATGCAGCTAAAATAGATTTTGACTTGCTAAAACAGCAGGTTGAGCATCGGGTAGTGATCTATTCAAAAGGCGATGAGCGAGTGCAACCCGAATTCAGCTTGGCTCAGGCAAAAAGCCTAGATGCACAGGTGATTGAAGCGCGTCATCAGGGGCATTTTATTGACTCTGAAGGCTGTACCGAATTGCCCGAAGTCTGGGATGCTGTGGAGCCGTATTTGATCCGGGCTTAATCTACGGTTGTTGGCCAATATAGCTTTGCAGGCCTTTTAAAAGCAGATCATTATGGACTTCAGGCGTAAAGCGCTGCAGGTATTTGGCAAATAGCGCAGCATCGCCCCCAGTTAAAATTAAGCGACTGGGATATTTATCAAGCACCTTTTCAATGGTGCTGACCAAACTGAGCAATATGCCATGATGAACAGCGTCGATGGTATTTTTACCAGGAGACAGCTCGTCAAAGATGGCATCTGGAATTTTAATGCCTTTGGTGTTTTGGATGAGCGAATCACGTTGCAAATATAAATTTGGCAAAATATAGCCACCTAAATGTTGTAATCCATCCGTTAAGTCAATGGTGAGTGCTGTTCCACAGCTAATCACACAGTATTTTTGTGTAGGGTCTTTGACCACAGCCAGCATTTGCAGCCAACGGTCGATCCCGAATTTACTGGTATCTTCGTAGGCACAGCGCAAGCCCGCATATTCGGCATGAACTTTGGCAATGGTGACAGGAACGGCTAAAAATTTAAGAATTTTTTGAATCCGATCATTATTTTTCTTGTCGAGTACCGAGGAAATCCCGACCTGATCTAAGTCCAAACTTTTAAAGTGCTGGATTAAACCGAGTAGGAGTTCGGCAGGCGACTGTAAATGCAGTTCCGCAGCATGTTCTATGATTTGATCGTGTTCAGTAATCCAGTATTTCAGCCGAGTATTACCGACATCGAGCCATAATTTTTTCATCAGTAGGCCTTTGCAATCCTGTTTATGATTGATCTGCTAAACGTAAGCGACCTTGGAAATGATTTTCTAAGCGCTGCGAAGTTTGGATGTTGATCGAACCATCATTTTCAATACCGAGAAAGAGACCTTGGCTTTTGCCTTGTAGGTGTTCAAGCTCAACAGGCTGTTGCATAAATGCAGCATAATGGTTGAATCTTGCAGCGAGGTTATAGCAGTTATGATCGAACCATTCACCTGCAAGTTGAATCGCTGCATAGAGTTCAGCGATTAACTGTAAACGGTTTGGCGAGGGAAGTCCGAGTTCATATAACGACGTTGCGCGTTGCTCAATTCCTGTGGATGGAATCGGAAATAAGTTCATGCCCACGCCGACAATCGCTTGATGTGGCGAAATTGGTTCAATCAAAATCCCGCCCCATTTGCCTTGTGGGCTATATAGGTC
Source organism: Acinetobacter sp. YH12064 (assembly GCF_013419735.1). NCBI lineage: Bacteria > Pseudomonadati > Pseudomonadota > Gammaproteobacteria > Moraxellales > Moraxellaceae > Acinetobacter > Acinetobacter sp. YH12064. Next base: position 290,931 of record NZ_VOZP01000002.1, on the reverse strand, counting down.
ATTGGGCCATTTCACTTGTAATGCGAGATTTTGCAAACTTGGCATTTGCAAGATATTTAAGGCAATTTCGAGTGCAAGCCGTCCATCTATCGCTGTCTGTAAATTCAGCAATGTGCTTAAATAGATATTACCAACGGGTGAGACCCATTGATGATCGCGTTGCCCACGCCCCTGAGTTTGCTCTTCACTGCATACCAAAACATGTTGAATGCCTTTTTTGGCAATCTCACGGACATCGTCATTGGTCGATGTAGTAATGGGCTTCAGTAATAAAACTTCAGGCGGTTGAGGTACTGTGCTCAGCAATTGCTGTAAGTGTCTGGTCTCTAAATCCATTTGAATCTGAGAGTTGTGGAATAATATTGATGGAGTTAATCATATATTTACTGATTGGTGCAATCGCTGGTTTTGCTGCGGGGCTATTTGGTGTGGGCGGTGGTCTGATTATTGTGCCGATTTTATTCATCGTTTTTACCCAACTTCAGTATGACCCCAGTGTGATTATGCACATGGCGGTAGGCACGTCTTTGGCCACGATTATTGTGACCTCACTCAGTTCGGTTTCGGCGCATCATAAAAAAGGTGCTGTGCTGTGGAATGTCTTTCGGAATTTGGCACCGGGTTTGGTGATCGGTTCATTTCTCGGTGCAGGCATTGCTGATTATCTCTCAGGGCAGGGTTTGCAACTGTTAATCGGCTTTTTTGCGGTCTGGGTAGCCTTTAAAATGTTTCGAGGTGCAGCAACACCTGTCGATCCGAATAAACATTTACCCTCACAAGCCATGCAAATGGCAGCAGGCGGCGGCATTGGGATTGCTTCTGCGATCTTCGGTATTGGTGGTGGTAGCTTAACCGTCCCGTATTTGAATAAAAACGGCGTCATTATGCAAAAAGCAGTCGCGACATCTGCTGCATGTGGTTTACCAATTGCGATTGCTGGGGCCTTCGGCTTTATGTGGTTTGGTCATCAAGCCGATATCGTGGTTCCCAATACCATTGGTTATATCCATATTTATGCATTTATCGGGATTAGTGTAATGAGCTTTATCACTGCGAAATTGGGTGCGAAAGTGGCTCATATGTTGTCGCCATTTATGCTAAAGCGTTGTTTTGCATGTTTATTAACAACAGTCGGCTGCTATTTTATTTACCAAGGTGTGCAAGCCTTTGGCGCATGATTGTCCGTTTTGACTGAAAAAATTGGCTTTGTTGACACAAGATTGTCAGACAATGTCATGTTCAATTAGGTTGCTTATCGTTTCTAATGCAAATAGATTGAGTGTAAATCTGAACATTGCATCTTATAAAAAAAAGATAGGAACAGTATGCAACAACAAGAAGCGGACAGTTTGTCAGAACAAATTGCCAAACACATCGGTGAACAAATCATTCGCGGTGAGTTGGTCGAAGGCGAGCGTATTCAGGAACTCAGAATTGCGGCCGAATTGGATGTGAGCCGTGGCTCTGTTCGTGAAGCTTTATTGATTTTAGAACGGACCCAGCTCATTGAAATCTACCCACGCCGTGGCGCCTTAGTCTCTGAAATGTCGGCTTTACAAGTGCGCTCATTATTTGATATTGCAGCATTATTGTTGGGTCAAATTGTGCATCGTATGGCGGAAACGTGGCGCAGCCATGAAGCTGAGCGTATTCAGTTATTACTTGAACAATTAGACGTGGAAACTCGCCAAGGCAATACTGAAAAGTTTTATGATCTGATTTTTCAGGGCATGGCTCGTCAGCATGAAATGGTGGGAAATACCTACCTGATGCGTTATTACCAAGAATTGTTGCCATCACTCAGACGTAGTTATTTTCTGACACTGAATATTTCACGACGTGAACTGCAAGAATCTTTTGATTTGTTTAAATTGGTGACTGATGCAGTTTTAATCAGAAAATCACATCAAGCCACTTTATTTATGGAAGATTTTTGTCGACACTTACGCAACCTTGTGTTGGAATCACTAACACGGATGAAACAAATCGAATTAGCGTGGGCGAGACGTTCACGCCGCTGATCAGGACATTATGCGTTTAAGCAGTTTAAAACTTTCCGGCTTCAAATCTTTTGCCGATAGCACAACTCTAAAATTTGAAGGCAACCGTAGTGCGGTTGTTGGACCGAACGGCTGTGGTAAATCCAATGTGATTGATGCCATTCGCTGGGTTATGGGGGAGTCCAGTGCCCGTCAATTGCGTGGTGGCACCATGCAAGATGTTATTTTTACCGGAACGGCAAAGCGTAAACCAGTCGGGATGGCGAGTGTTGAACTGCGTTTTGATAATACCTATGGCAAGCTAGGTGGCGCTTATAATGCCTATACTGAACTAGCAGTTCGTCGTCAGGTCAATCGTGATGGTAAATCCGAATATTTCCTCAACGGCACCAAATGCCGCCGTCGTGATATTACCGATATTTTCTTAGGTACCGGTTTAGGTCCACGTTCGTATGCGATTATTGAACAGGGCATGATCAACCGTTTGGTCGATGCCAAACCTGAAGAAATGCGTGTGTATATTGAAGAAGCAGCTGGGGTTTCTCGCTATCAAGCTCGTCGTCGTGAAACTTTACAGCATCTAGAACACACCACTCAAAATTTAGAACGTCTCGAAGACATTGCATCAGAACTGAAGTCTCAGTTGAAAACCTTAAAGCGTCAGTCTGAAACGGCGGTGCAATATAAAGAATTAGAAACCCAAATTCGTACTATTAAGATCGAAGTGCTGTCTTTCCAATGTGAGCAAAGTAAACGTTTACAGCAAGAATACACGCTTCAGATGAATGAGCTCGGGGAAACCTTCAAACTGGTTCGTTCTGAGCTGAATACCTTAGAACATGACTTATCTTCCACCAGTGCTTTATTTCAACGGCTTATTCAACAGTCCACTCCTTTACAAAGTGAATGGCAACAGGCGGAAAAGAAACTGTCTGAGTTGAAAATGACGCTGGAGCAAAAGCAGGGTTTATTTGCACAAAATTCGGCAAGTTTGGTGGAGCTTGAGAAGCAAAAAGCTCAAACCAAAGAACGTTTACAGTTATTAGAGTTACAACTGGAAACGCTGCAAGAACAACAAGATGGATTTGTTGAACAATTACAGCGTCAAGAAAGCAGTAGTCAGGAACAGACCCAGCAGTTAGCCGATTTGAAAGCTCAGCATCAACAAGCGGTTCAACAATTTGAACAATGCCGTGGGCAAGTCGAAAAGCAGCAACAGCAAAAGCTACAGATGTTGGCGCAGAGTGAACAATTGACCAAAAATATTGGTCGTATTGAGCAACAACGTGAGACTCTGCAACAGCAACGAGGTCAAATTCAGCATCAGGCGCAGCAAGATGAGTTGGAGCAGTATCAGCAAAATAAGCAACAGCTCGAACAACAAATTGTGCAACAAGAGCAGGTGATTGCCGAAACGCAGACACAGCTTGCAGCTGCACAAGAACAGCAGGCACAGCATAAAAATATGGTGCTGCAGCTAAAGTCAGAAATACAGGTGTTGTTGTCAGAGCAAAAAAACCTAAATCAATTGATGATTAAAGCCAGTCCAAAGCAGCAAAGCCAGCGTCAACATTTAATGCAGCAGTTGCAGTTGAGCACACAAGGTAAACAGCATGCACAACTGGTCGAAAAATTTTTGTCTAGATGGCTGAGTGCCCAAGTCTTGGGACACAGTGATAATTTTCAAGACAGTATTGCACGTCAGGTCAAAGGCAATCACCACACCGCAGTACAAATCGTTGGATTAGACGCTTTGGCGACGTGGATTGAAGCCCCTCAACTTTCGATCTGGCAGCAGGTCGCGATTGCTGAAACATTGACAGTGGCATTGAGCCATCAGGCTAAACTGGCCGCAGGTCAGTCAATACTCACGCTCGATGGTTATCATGTCGGTGCAGATTGGGTGATTGGTCTAGATTATGATGAGGACAGCCAAGCAGGGCAAGGTGCATTGAGCCACCGTATTCGCTTAGATGAATTGACTGAATTACTTGCAGAGCAGCAGCCAAAGCTAACGCAACTAGAAGGCCAATTGCCTGAGTTGCAAAATGCCGTACAAGCTTTACAGCAAAATCTGCAACAGCAACATAGCCAATTAAAAAATTGGCAAAAAGACATTCAAAATGCTGATGTTGCCATTGCGAAGGTACAAAGTTCCAATCAGGCTTTTGCATTACAAAAGCAGCAGTTAGAAGATCAATTACAGCAACTTGAAGCACAGCTTGAAGAAGATGCCATGCAAAAAGACGATTTGGAAATTGATTTGCATGCGCTGACGATGAAGCTTGAGCAAGCTTTGCCCAATTATAAGACCTTGCAATTCCAAGTTGAGGAATTGAGTCTAGCGCTGGAAAGTGCTCAGCAAGTGGCATTACACAGTCAGCAAGAATTGGAAATCGTGCGTCGTCAGTCTATACAGACGAAACAACAGATTGAATTATTAGAAAAAGACACGGTCTTTTTAAAAGCGCAAACTCAGCAAATTATTGGACAGATGGAACAGGCGAAGAAATTTGTCGATCCAGTACAGTTAGAATTGCCTGCGCTTGAGTCACAGTATTCTGAACAGGCTCAAGTCACTGAACGTTTACAAAAAACCTGGAATGACTGGCAGCTTGAACTCAATAATGTTCAGAGCAAACAACAGACATTGACGGAACAACGCCATTCACATCAACAGCAAGATGAAAAATTGCGTACGCAATTGGAAGAAAAGCGTTTGGCTTGGCAATCCGCGCAGTCTGATTTGCAGCATTATTCTGAACAGCTGAAAGAAATGAACAGCGAAATGCTGACAGGTTTAAGCATTGATGTGGTATCCCATCAGCAAAAACTAGAAAAAGCACAGCAGCAGTTTGATAAATTGGGTGCAGTCAACTTGGCTGCGGCAGAAGAATATACTGAAGTTTCTAAACGCTTTGATGATTTAAGCCACCAAATTGATGACTTGCAAAAGACCGTTGAACAACTGCAAGCTGCGATGAAAAGCATTGATCAGGAAACTCGAAAGCTGTTTATGACCACTTTTGATAAGGTTAATGCTGAACTTCAAGCGTTGTTTCCGAAAGTATTTAATGGTGGTGAAGCAAGTTTAAGTCTTGAAGATGGTTGGCAATCGGGTGTAAAACTGATGGCACGACCACCGGGTAAACGAAACAGCTCTTTGGCATTATTGTCAGGTGGTGAAAAGGCACTGACCGCATTGGCTTTGGTTTTTGCGATTTTCCGCCTAAATCCTGCACCATTTTGCGTTTTAGACGAAGTCGATGCACCTTTAGACGAAGCAAATGTAGGAAGATTTTGTAATCTTGTAAAAGAGCTTTCAGAACAAGTGCAATTTATCTACATTACACACAATAAACTGGCTATGACAATGGCAACTGACTTACTTGGTGTGACCATGCCAGAACCAGGAACTTCAAAATTAGTGACTGTGAATATAGAGCAAGCCAAAGAATACGGTTTAGCTGCGGAGGCATAACATGGAAATCACCACTATAGCTGGGATTGTAATCGCTGTAATTATCATGGTTGTGGGTATTCGAATGATGTTTCGTAAACCTGCAGATGCAGCGCCATCACTTGACACCGAATTACATATTGATCCTGATAGTCAGCAACCTGTTATTCCGCGCCATGTACGAAATCAGTTAAATACATCTGAAACCACGCAACGTGTTGAGCCGACTTTGGCTGAGGAAAAAGTCACAGCGGTTGAAGCGACTGAAACTGTTCAAGCGAATGTAACGCAAGAAGCAACGGCAGCTGAGCAGAGCGCTGAGACGACAGCAAAGACTGAGACGACTACGACGGATCCTATTTCAGTTGAAAACGCTCAAACTGCGACAGAAGACAGTACCTTGTCTACAGAAGCCACTGAATCTACGACAGATAAATCTGTAGCAGATTTAGCCAATGAAACAACGACTCCCGCGACGGATGTTCAGGCTGAAGTTGTCCCTGCAGAAAAAGCGCCAGAATTTAGTGTAAATAGCGCAATTGAAAAAGCTGAAATTAGCGATTTTGATGAAGAAAGCAGTATTTTGGATGCTCATTTACATGAACAAAAAATTGTCGATGAAGAAAGTGCTTTAGCAACTGCGGAAACTTATATCGCCTTAAATGTGTTCCCAGATAGCCGTGCCTTGTCGGGTGAAAAAGCATTAAAAGTTTTACTCAAATACGGCCTGCGTTTTGGCGAAATGGCCTGTTTCCATCGCTATGATGAAGAAGGTACAAAGTTATTATTCTCTGTATTGCAAATGAATAATGATGGCGCTGCGCAAGGTTTTGATCTTGAAACTTTATCGACTGAAGAAGTAAAAGGTTTGGCTTTCTTCTTAGCGCTGCCACACAGCGATGTACAAAATGCCTTTGATACCATGGATAGCATTTCACGTCTAATTGCCCGTGAAATTGACGGTACTGTGTATGATCAAAATAACCAAGAATTTACACCGCAGATGCGTGAACATTGGCGTCATCAAGCGATTGATTATCGTCAAGGTCAAGCTATCGAAGTCTAAGCCTCTTTGATTGAAACTCACCGAGTGGGTTTCTATAATAGCAACAGATAATGAAATTTGAGGGCGGAGCATGAACCGCCCTTTTTTATGGTGAATGTATGACACAACAATCCACTGTCGTTGCACAGATGCGACAACTGATTCAACTCTTGGCGAAGCATAACCATGCCTACTATGTCATGGACACGCCAGAAATTGAGGACAGTGAATATGATCAACTTTTTCACCAATTAAAAGCTTTAGAAGAGCAATACCCTGATTTAGTACAACCTGATACACCAACTACAAAAGTGGGTGGAAAGGCCTTGTCTAAGTTTGAATCTGTAACCCATGCAGTACCCATGTTGTCATTAGGTAATGTGTTTAATGCAGAAGATTTATTTGCCTTTGCACGCCGCGTAGAAGAGCGCTTACCGAATCAAAAAATTGAATATGATGTCGAATTAAAATTTGATGGACTGGCCATTTCTCTCTGGTATGAAAATGGCATTTTAGTCCGTGGTGTGACACGGGGTGATGGTGAAACTGGGGAAGACATTACCCAAAATGTAAAAACCATTCGTAATTTACCTAAAGTACTGACCTCTACACAGACTGAAATTCCAAGTCTGCTTGAAGTCCGTGGTGAAGTTCTGATGCCAAAATCAGGCTTTGAAAAGCTTAATGCTGAAAACGAAGCCAAAGGTGAAAAAACCTTTGCCAATCCACGAAATGCAGCAGCAGGAAGCTTACGTCAACTCGATCCTGCAATTGCGACTTCGCGTCCCTTGGCTTTTTATGCTTATGGCATTGCACAGTGCGAACCACATCATGGTCAAACCACCATGTCTGCTAGCTTAGAATGGCTGACACAGTTTGGTTTTGCTGTCGGTGAACGTCACTTTATATGTGACAGCATTCAGGACGTACAAGCTGCGTATGAGCAAATGATCATTGATCGACCAAGCCTGAGTGTTGAAATTGATGGCATGGTGATTAAGGTAAACAGCCTGAAGCAACAGCAAACACTGGGCTTTTTAAGTCGTGAACCGCGCTGGGCAACGGCATATAAATTCCCTGCAGTTGCAGCGCTCACGACGGTTGAAAATATTGATTGGCAAGTGGGGCGTACAGGGACTTTAACTCCAGTCGCACGTTTAAATCCTGTTGCAGTCGGTGGCGTAAAGGTTTCCAATGTCACTCTACATAATATTGGTGAAATTCACCGTTTAGATGTCCGTGTGGGTGATACAGTCAGTGTCTACCGTAGTGGCGATGTGATTCCAAAAGTGGAAAAAGTATGGCCTGAATTCCGTCCTGTAGATACGGTAGAAGTTCAGTTACCTGCATATTGCCCAGTCTGCTCATCTCCAGTGGTGATGCCAGAAGGTGAAGCCTTGGCACGTTGTTCAGGTGGATTGTACTGTGCTGCACAGCGCATTGAGGCGATTCGTCACTTTGTATCGCGTAAAGCTATGGACATTGAGGGCTTAGGCGACCGTTGGGCGGAATCACTTTTACATTTGGATCTGCTCAAAGATGTTGCTGATATTTATAGCTTGCATGCGCATCGTGAAAAATTACTGACTATTGAAAAAATGGGCGAGAAGTCGGTTCAAAACCTCATCGATTCTATTGAAAATAGTAAGAAAACGACACTAGGCGCATTTATTTATGCACTTGGCATTCGAGGCGTGGGTGAAACCACGGCACGCATGCTCGCCAATACCTTCCAAACCTTTGATGCGATTCGTCATGCAGATCTCGAATCCTTGAAAAAAACGCCAGACGTTGGTGATATTACCGCTGAATGGATTGTCGACTTTTTCCAAGCGCCGCATAACCTCGAAGTGGTTGATCGTTTGTTGGCAGCTGGGATTCATTGGGATGCACCTGTTGCACCAAGTCGTCAGCCGCTGAATGGCGAGAGTTGGGTGATTACTGGAACATTGAGTACCATGGGGCGTGATGAAGCGACGCAAATGCTTCAAGCCTTAGGCGCACGTGTCAGTGGTAGTGTTTCGGGTAAAACCAAATGTGTAGTTGCAGGTGAAAAGGCAGGTTCTAAATTAGAAAAGGCTGAAAAGCTGGGTGTACCTGTGATGAGCGAAGACGAGTTTATTGCCTTTGTACAACAGCATAATGCTTCTTAAGTATTGAAAATCAAACCTGAAAACGTAGTTACTTTTGAACAAACGCCTGATGCATTGCATTGGGCGTTTTTATTTTGCTGCTTAACATGATTGCGTCAGCCTATCAGTTGTTGATGATAGATCAGACATCATTCCTCAACATCACTCACGAAATATTTTGTTAAAGCGTGAATGTATTGAGATACAATTTTAGCCATAAAAAAAGCAGCTTAGGAGCTGCTTTTTTTATTCAGTGATCACATTATTCTTGATCAACTTTCATCGGTTTTACATCCATTTCTTGATATGAAACCAACTTAGTTTTGTGTTTCCACTTATAACCGAACCAAATGGCAAGGAATAAGAAAATACCAATATAGGTAGAAACAACGGCTAACCACTCACCATCTAAAACGGCTTGATAGTTCTGACCAAGGACCACGATGGCACACAAAATAAAGGCAAACCACGGTGCAAATGGGAAGAATTTTGCACGGTAAGCAAGATCTTCTAATTTATTGCCTTGAGCCAAGTAGCCTTTACGGAAGCGATAATGTGAAACTGCAATACCGAGCCACACAATAAAGCCACACATACCTGACATGTTCAGTAACCAGTTAAAGACCGCTTGTTCACCGATAAATGTGGTTAAGAAGCACAGTGCCGCAATCGCCGTTGTTGCATAAAGCGCATTCATTGGTACGCCACGTGCATCTAAGCGACCAAAGACTTTCGGCGCACTGCCTTTACGTGCCATATCAAAGAGCATACGAGTAGAGGAGTACATACCAGAGTTACCCGCTGATAAAATCGCAGTCAAGATCACCGCATTCATCACCGATGCAGCAAAAGCAAAACCTGCTTTTTCATACAGTAAGGTAAATGGTGATAGTGCAATATTTTCAGTAGATGCTGCTTGTAATAAACGTGGGTCATCATAGGCGATAAGAGTGCCGATAATGAAAATACACACGATATAAAACAACAAGATACGCCAGAAAATTTGCTTGATGGCAATAGGAATGGTCTTTTCAGGATCTTTCGATTCACCTGCAGCCACACCAACCATTTCAGTCCCTTGGAAAGAGAAACCGGCAATCATGGCCACACCAATCAAGGCAGATAAACCGCCGACAAATGGGGCTTCACCCTTGGTCCAGTTGGCAAATGTTTCTACGCCCGGTGTCAGCATGATTTTGCCAATCATAAACAGGCCGATAATGATAAAGGCAACAATTGCGAGCACTTTAACAAGCGAGAAAAAGAATTCAGATTCACCGAAGCCTTTTACGGTCAGTGCATTAATGGCAAAGACGATTGCGAGGAAAATCGCACTCCAGTAAAAGCCAGGAATATCTGGAAACCAGAATTTCATAATGAATTGGACTGCAACCAATTCAAATGCCACGGTAATCGCCCAGTTGTACCAATAGTTCCAACCCAAAGCGAAGCCGAAACCACCCTCGACATATTTTGTGCCGTAGGTAAAGAATGCACCCGAAGTTGGGTTATGTGTTGCAAGCTCACCTAGACTGGTCATCAAGAAGTAAATCATGATACCAATTAAGCAGTATGCAAGCAGGGCGCCACCCGGGCCTGCATTGGCAATGGTTGCTCCAGAGGCTAGAAATAAACCTGTACCAATTGATCCACCAATTGCAATCATGTTGAGATGGCGAGCACCCAACTTACGCTGAAGTTGAGCTGGTTTTTGAGTTTCGCTCATCATTGTTCCTTAAGATTTTTTTGCGTGCTCGCAAACAAGACTTTAAATCCTTGTTGGTCGGCTTTGATTGTACATTGACCATAATGCTGCTCAATTAAAGTCGGATAATTGAGGAATCGGTTGGCTACAATCCAAAGCTCGCCCCCAGACTTCAAATGTCTGCGCGAAGTTTTGCATAGATTTTCACTGGCATTGTAGTCGGTTTGAATCCCTTGATGGAAGGGTGGATTGCTGACTACGGCATGTAAAAATAGTGGTGCATCCTCGATTCCTGTGACCGCTTTAATCTCAAGTTGTTCAGGTTCAAGCAAATTTTGTTCAAATGTCATTTGTGTAGAAGCCAGTGCAAAAGCATCTACATCCATGGCAAAGATACGATTTTTAGGATTCAGTTTGGCTAAATAAGCACTGATGACACCCGCACCACAGCCGAAATCAGCAATTTTGCCCGAAGTGACTTGTGATAAATAAGGCAATAAGGTAGCCGTACCCACATCTAAACGGTTCTGGCTAAATACGCCCGGCAGTGCGCAAATCGTAAGCTCACCATTTGGAGTCTCAACTGGATATTTTTGCACCCAATCTTGTAGTGGCTTGAGTGTTACAGTTTTTTCTAAGAGGGTTTGCCACATTTGACAGTGACGCGCACTATCAATTTTTAGGGTTTTACCAAAGGGTTGTAATTGTTTTGCTGCGCGTTCAACACCGCCTTTTTTCTCACCCACGAGGAAAATAGACGCACCTTGAGCAAGGTGACTTGCCACATTGTGTAATAAATAATTCAGCAGTTCTTTTGATTTAGGAACAAAAATAACCGCTTGATCAAACTGACCTTCAGGAAAATCGACACCAAAATGGACGTTTGACTGTTGATTTTGAAAGTACTGAAAATCATTAAAATTCCAGCACCAAATCGATGGCTTAATATTGTCATTCAATTGACTGAGTAAGTCATCTGTCGGTGCATTTACGAAAAGCACGCGATCTTGTAATAAATCGATCTGTCGTATAACGACTTCACTTGTGAGATCCATAGATTTCTCCATCATAAAAAACACTGCCTAGGGCGGAACCTAGGCAGTGTTCTTTGACAAATGAACTTACTTCTTCACTTCAGGAAGAACAATATTCAAAATAAGGGCAGCGATACCACCAGTGGCAACGCCTGAACTGAAGATATTACGGAACAATTCAGGAAGATGTTCAAGGATTTGTGGTACTTGTGCAACACCTAGACCCAATGCCAATGAAATCGCAATGATTAATAGTGCGCGGCGGTCTAAATGAATGCCTGACAAGATATTAATACCCGAGGCAGCCACGGCACCAAACATCACCATCACAGCACCACCAAGCACGGCTTGTGGAACTGCTTGAATGACACCTGCTACAGCAGGAAGTAAGCCTAAAATAACCAATAGGGCAGCAATCCAAATGCCTACATAGCGGCTTGCAACACCTGTTAACTGAATGACACCGTTGTTTTGCGCGAAAACAGAACTTGGGAACGTGTTAAAGATACCGGCAAGGAATGAGTTTGCACCATTCACCAATACACCACCTTTAATACGCTTCATCCATTCAGGGCCATCTACAGCTTGATTTGAAAGCTTAGAAGTCGCGGTAATATCGCCAATCGCTTCCAAAGATGTCACAAGGTAGATAAATGCCATTGGAATAAACAAGCTCCAAGAGAAGCTTAAGCCAAAGTGCATCGGTGTTGGAATTTGAACCAGTGGCGCATCTTTTAAGCCATCAAAGTTTAAATGACCCATAAAGCCTGCAAGGATGTAACCCACGACTAAGGCAATTAGGATGGCAGAACTTTTTACCCATGTAATACGCACACGGTTCAATAAAATGATCAGTGCCAAAACGGTACATGACATGATGAGGTTGTCTGCATTGGCAAATGTTTTATCGCCCATAGCTTGATAACCACCACCCATGCTGATCAGGCCTTCTTTAATTAAAGTCAGACCAATCAATAGCACCACAATACCTGTTACCAATGGGGTAATCAGTTTTTTCACCCACGGTAAGATACGTGACACACCCATTTCAATGAATGAACCCGCGATCACCACACCAAAGATAGATGCCATGACTGCTTCTACAGGTGTGCCTGCCGCAACCATCGCAGAACCAATACCGATAATAGGACCAATAAAGTTAAAGCTGGTTCCTTGTACAATCAGGAGACCTGCACCAAATGGGCCGACTTTTTTACATTGTAAAAAAGTTGCGATACCAGAGATCACCAATGACATCGACAGAATCATATTGGTGTCTTCTTTTGACACACCAAGTGCTAAACAGATCAGCAGACCCGGCGTCACAATTGGGACAATAATGGCTAATAAATGTTGGAACGCAGCGAGAAAAGCAATAAAAGGTTTTGGTCGATCATTCAATCCATAGACTAAATCGAGTTGATCTTTTGCTTCGGGAGATTGGTTTAAATCAGACATGCGGCACTGAAAATTAAGGCTAGGTGGCGCTATTCTAATCTGTTTACACAGCTTTACAAAACCAAAAGCGTACCAGTCGTCAAAAAAAATGCGATTGTCAATAAACTGTCACTACTAAAATCTATATTTTTTCTGTATAATTTGCCCTCAAACTTTAGGCGTATCGAATTCACATGTCAGATATTAAAACTCTCCGTAACATTGCCATCATCGCGCACGTCGACCATGGTAAAACTACTCTTGTAGACAAACTTTTACAGCAATCAGGTGCTCTTGGCGATCGCGCAGGCGAGATCGAACGTGTAATGGATTCTGGCGCTATTGAAAGTGAACGTGGTATTACCATTCTTGCAAAAAACACTGCAATCAAATGGTTAGACAAGCGTACTAACACTGAATACCGTATCAATATCGTGGATACCCCGGGACACGCCGACTTCGGTGGTGAAGTAGAACGTGTAATGTCAATGGTTGACTGCGTACTTCTTCTTGTTGATTCTCAAGAAGGCCCAATGCCACAAACTCGTTTCGTAACGCAAAAAGCGTTCGCACGTGGTTTGAAACCAATCGTAATTATTAACAAAGTCGACAAGCCAAACGCTCGTCCAGACTGGGTAATTGACCAAGTATTCGATTTGTTCGACAACCTTGGTGGTTCTGACGAACAGTTAGACTTCCCAGTTGTATATGCTTCAGGCCTTCGTGGTGTGGCTGGTCCATCTCCAGAAGAACTTGCTGAAGACATGACTCCATTGTTCGAAACAATTGTAGACATCGTTGAACCACCAGCGGTTGACGTTGACGGTCCATTCCAAATGCAAGTGTCTTCACTTGACTATAACAGCTTCGTAGGTGTTATCGGTGTTGGTCGTATTCAACGTGGTTCAGTGAAATTAAACACTCCTGTAACTGTAATCGACAAAGACGGTAAAACACGTAACGGTCGTATCTTAAAAATCATGGGTTACCATGGTTTAGAGCGTATCGATGTTGAATCAGCTTCTGCTGGTGACATCGTTTGTGTAACGGGTATTGATGAACTTCATATCTCTGACACAATCTGTGATCCAAAAGCAGTTGAAGCTTTACCTGCACTTTCTGTAGACGAACCTACAGTATCGATGACTTTCCAAGTAAACAACTCACCGTTTGCTGGTAAAGAAGGTAAATTCGTAACTTCACGTAATATCCGTGAACGTCTAGATCGCGAATTGATTCACAACGTAGCATTACGTGTTGAAGATACTGACAGTCCTGACCGTTTCAAAGTATCTGGTCGTGGTGAGCTTCACCTTTCAGTTCTTATTGAAAACATGCGTCGTGAAGGCTTCGAAATGGGCGTATCACGTCCACAAGTAATCATCAAAGAAATTGATGGTGAAAAACAAGAGCCATACGAAAACGTAACGTTTGACGTTGAAGAGCAGCATCAAGGCGCTGTAATGGAACAAATGGGTCACCGTAAAGGTGAAATGACCAATATGGAAGTTGACGGTAAAGGCCGTATCCGTATTGAAGCAACAGTTCCTTCACGTGGTTTGATTGGTTTCCGTTCTGAATTCTTAACTATGACTTCAGGTACAGGTATCATGACTTCAAGCTTCTCGCACTACGGTCCTATGAAACAAGGTACTGTTGCGAAACGTCAAAACGGTGTGTTGATTTCTATGGTTCAAGGTACTTGCTTGGGCTATGCACTATTCAGCTTACAAGACCGTGGCCGTCTATTCGCTAAACCTCAGTTAGAAGTTTATGAAGGTATGATCGTTGGTATTAACTCACGTTCAGACGACATGACTGTTAACCCAACTAAAGCGAAACAGCTAACTAACGTACGTGCTTCTGGTACTGATGATGCGTTGACTCTTGTTCCGCACATTGAATTTACGCTTGAACAAGCGCTTGAATTCATTGAAGACGACGAATTAGTTGAAGTAACACCTAAGTCAATCCGTATCCGTAAACGCTGGTTGACTGAAAACGAACGTAAACGTAACCGTAACGGTTAATTTTACAGTTTCAAAAAAACCGCTGACTTAGGTTAGCGGTTTTTTTATGCATGGGTGTTTTGAATAAAAATGCAAAAATTGAATGACTTTATTCATTTAATTCGACATGTATAATTTTGATAAATCCTTTTTAATAGAATGTATTACCAAAATCAAAAATGTTTTGTGTGAATTTTTATACATGGTATTTAGAATCTAATATAAACCAAGTAAATTAGGTGGAAATAGTTATACAGATATAATGTATACTTCGTCACAAAATTAAAGCTGAAAAAATTTCTGGAGATCACATGAGTATTATTCAAGAATTTAGAGAATTTGCGGTAAAAGGCAACGTGATGGACTTGGCTGTAGGTGTCATCATTGGTGGTGCTTTCGGTAAAATCATCGATTCAATGGTAAAAGACATTATCATGCCTTTTATTTCTTGGATCCTTGGTGGTGACGTTGATTATTCAAATTGGTTCTTAGTATTGGGCGATAACCCAAACAATTTAACCACGCTAAAAGCAGCACAAGATGCAGGCCTTAATGTGTTGGCTTACGGTAACTTCCTAACCATCTTAATCAACTTCTTGCTTTTGGCATGGGTCGTATTCTGGTTAGTGAAATTGATGAACAAATTGCGCCGTCAAAAAGTTGAAGAGCCAGCTCCAGAGGCGACTCCAGAAGATATCGAATTACTTCGTGAAATTCGTGATGAATTAAAACGTAAAGGTTAATCCTTTAGCAGTGAAAACGGCGCTTAAAGCGCCGTTTTTTATTGTGAATTTTGTTGAGGCGTCATTTTCATAAACTTAGGTTCTGATGTCGAAAAAACAATGCCATTTCGAATGCCTGTAAATACTTCATTTGCTTCTTCAGGTGATTCGGGTGCGCAGGCTTGTTGACCTAATATAAATAAGACTAAAGGGTGATTTTTGGATAATTTGCTAATTTGCTGTATCGCATCATACCATTTTGATTCATCGTTACGATTCCCATCTAAATCTAGTGCCAACTGGACTTCACCATGAGGGTTCATATCTTGATCATCATATAATGCTTGGATAAGTGCATGCTTTCGTTCACCTCGAATGATTGTAAAATCTGTTGTATCGACAGTGCCAAGACGAAAATAGTTGTAATAGCCCAATGGAATGTCCTTTATTTATTATTAAGTAGAATTGATTTAGTGCAATGTTATCTGGTTGCTATGATTTATATTATATGATTGAAAACCGCCAGCCAATGTTCTGAACGATTGAAAAAAATACTGGGATTATGTGCTTTAAGATGAAAAGCACATATTCGCGATATACTCGTTATAGCATGTTCAATGTGGGTGCTATGTTACATCCGAAACTTAATTTCTAATAAATGCCAGCCAAATTGGCTTTTGATCGGACCATGCAGTTCACGTTCGGGTAGGGTAAATACCGCCTTATCAATTGGACCAACCAGTTGGCCTTTTTTAATGTCGCCAAGCTCACCGCCTTTTTTACCCGAAGGGCATGTCGAATGCTGCTTTGCAATTTTGGCAAAGTCCGCACCGCCTTTGATTTTCTTTTTCAGTTGCTCACATAGTTCTTTATCTTTGACTAATATGTGGCGAACAATCGCAGACTTCATGCTTTATTTCCTTTCACGGTTTTCTTAGTCAGCATTTTAACCTTTTTTAAAGGCTGACACTCTGGGCAAAACACCGATGCACGTTGCCCTAGTTTGATATTGTGCAAGATGGTTTCACAGTTGATGCACATTTCACCGGCACGTCCGTAGGCGAGCAGAGTTTGTTGGAAATAACCATTTTCGCCCATCGCATTGGTGTAATCACGTAACGTCGAACCGCCTAAATCAATTGCCTGTTTTAAAATACGTTTGATTTCGATGACCATTTTTTCAACTTGTTCAAAACTCAAACTTGATGCAGGCTGCGCAGGGTGTATGCCTAAGTTAAATAAGCTTTCCGTTGCATAGATATTGCCGACACCAACCACAATATGATTGTCCATGATCGATACTTTGATACTGGTCTGCTTATTTTTAAATTTTTGGAATAAGTATTCAGCATTAAAGTCATCACTCAGCGGTTCAGGGCCAAGCGTGTCAATCAGTTTGCTTTGAGACGATGCATCTAACCATAAAATACAGCCAAAACGGCGTGGATCGTGATAGCGCAATTGCATATCTTCAAAATGAATCACCAGATGATCATGCTTTCGTAATGCTTCATCACCTTCACAAATCCGAAAACTGCCAGACATGCCCAAATGCCACAACATGCTGTCCTGTTCAAATTCAGCCAAAATATATTTTGATCGACGGCTGAGCTGAAGCAGCTTTTGTCCGACGAGTTTTTGAATGTCGTCAGGAATAGGCCAACGCAGGCTCGACTGAAAAACCTCAACTTTGAGAACCTTTTCATTCAATAATGGCAATAAACTGGTTTTAGTGGTTTCTACTTCTGGTAATTCAGGCATAAAGGTCGAAGCAATGGATCATTCAAGTTATGCATACTATTGGGTCTAGCCCTACATAATGCAAGTTTCATCGCGGCCTAAGGGAGTGTATGAATAGGTTATTGATTATTAATTGTGAGAATAATAAACCAACAAGTCACAATAATGAGTTTGAATAAGCGATCAGAAGTTAAACAATTGAATTAATAGATATATAAGATATTGAAAAATAATCACTAAAAATATTGCATAACAATAGATTTATTTAAAATCAATTATTAATAAATTAAAGTTTGGTGAATGATAAAAATAATGCTGAGATAGAACGTGAAAAATTATGTAATTTTTGTGACATTAGATTTCAAGCCTTGTGGCTTGTCTAGAGACTCTCTCCAGATTTAGGTTTTACCATGAAAAAATACAGTCTAGCTCTTCTACCTGCATTTGTTGCAGCAGCCATGACACATGTTCACGCCGCAGAAGCATTCGACACTAAAGGTCAGTACATGCTCGGGGATTGGGATGGTAAACGTACCGAACTTGCACAACAAGGTGTGAAGTTTGAGGCCAATATTGCTGCTGATGCTGCCTATCTTGCCGATGGCGGTCGTAATCCGGGACATTCAGCAACGGTAGCCAGCCAATTGTGGTTAGGTACACAGCTTGATATGGAAAAACTTGCGGGTTGGGATGGCGTGACTGTGCGTGCTGTAATGACTGCTCGTCAAGGTCAAAGTACCTCAGTTCGTGATTTGCAAGGAGATGTTCCTCAATTGGCAAATGCACAAGCCAATTTTGGCCGTGGTAACCAAGACAGCCGCTTAACCGAGCTTTCGATTGAAAAGAATTTCAAAGAACAAGGCATTAGTGTAAAAGCAGGTCGTTTAGGTCTAGGTATGGACTTTAACGTGATGGCATGTGACTTTGCCAGCACCGCATTTTGTGCAGCGCAAATGGGTAAATGGCAAGGTTCTATGTGGATGAATACTCCAGTTTCACAATGGGGTGGACGTGTGAAATACCAAGCAACGCCAGAACTTGCGGCACAAGTCGGTGTTTACGAATTTAACCCTGACAATGGTAATGCCAAAGCAGAAGGTCAAGGTTGGAGTCTAGATACAGATCATGCTGATGGCGTAACTATTCCCGTAGAATTGGTTTGGACACCAAAATCATTGGTCAATGGCTTACCGGGGAGCTACCGCTTTGGTGCGATGTACAACACCGCAGATAATGTCAAAAATCAAAAAGACATTATTTCGGGCGAAGCAGAAGATCGTACCTTTGGTGGTTGGGTCGCGATTGAGCAACAGTTAACGTCTACAGGTGAAGGCAAACGTGGTTTGCATAGCTTTGCCAATTTTACTTGGCATGATCGTGTCACCACAAAAGTTGATAACTCACAGCAGCTAGGTTTGAAATACATTGGATTGGCCGATCGTTTGCCTAACGATATGGTTGGCTTGGGCATGAACCGTGTGCATGTCAATGATCGACTTTCTGCTGAGAAATTTGATGCAAGTGCAGAATATAATGTCGAGTTGAACTATAGCCATAACCCTACGAAATGGTTGATGATTCGTCCAAGTTTACAATATGTGATTAACCCAGGCTCAACAAATCGAGTTGATGATGCTTTCCTAATTGGTTTAAGCTCTAAGGTAATCTTCTAATGTTAAAATAGGTGCTCTATGCAAAGTAAATTTAACGTCACATCATTTAAGACACATTTACTTTGCCTGACGGCATGTATTAGCCAACAGCTGTATGCAGAAACAGGTTCTACGGAACCTGTTTTACTTCCTGAGATTACCATTGAAGCACCACGAACCAATACTACGTGGTTAAAAACACCTGCATCGGTATACCGTGTACAGCAAGCTGAAAATAATAACAATACGGGTGTGAATCTGTCTGAAACCTTAAAAGGTGTGCCCGGACTGCAACTGAATAACCGTGAAAACTACGCACAAGACTTGCAACTGTCTATGCGAGGCTTTGGCGCACGTTCAACATTTGGTGTGCGTGGTATCCGTTTATATGTTGATGGAATCCCTGCGACCATGCCGGATGGTCAGGGACAGACATCAAATATCGATATGAGTAGCTTAAATCATATCGAGGTATTGGGTGGGCCATTTTCCTCTTTATACGGTAATTCTTCGGGTGGGGCAATCTTAACAACAACCAAGCAAGGTACTGGAAAAGACTCTATCGAACTCGGCTATTCGGGCGGCAGTCATCATAAAAGTCGTGCTGATATTGTGCTGCAAGGTGGCTCAGAACGGGCCAATGAGCCTAGCTATGTTGTCAGTTCTTCTTATTTTGAAACCGATGGTTACCGTGATCATAGTGCTGCAAATAAGGTACTCAGCAATGCAAAACTGACTTGGGATCTGGATGATGGTTCCAAGGTTAATTGGATTGTGAATCATGTGGATATTAATGCCGATGACCCACAAGGGTTGAGTCAACAAGAATGGAAAGAAAATCCTAAGCAAGTTCAAGCAAATGTTTTGAAATATGATGTACGTAAAGAGATTCAACAAACACAAACAGGTTTAACTTGGACTAAACCAATCAATGATCGTCATGAAATTTATGTAATGGGTTATGTAGGACATCGTGAAGTCACTCAGTATCAAGGTATTCCAAATACTGTGCAAAGAAATCCCGAGCATGCAGGTGGGGTGATTGATTTTGATAGGGATTATTATGGAGCAGATTTCCGTTGGACAGGTAAGGATTTATTGCCAAATACACGTCTTAGCTTAGGCTTGGCTGTTGATCAAATGGATGAAGAACGACGTGGTTATGAAAATTTCAAAAGAACTTCTGTTAATACTTCTGCAACAGATTATGATTTTGGTCATAAGGGAAATTTACGCCGAGAAGAAAATAATACCCTTTGGAATATAGATCCTTATTTACAAGCTTCGTGGCAATTTTTACCTACAGTTCGATTAGACACTGGCTTGCGTTATAGCAATGTTCGTTATGAATCTAAAGATCGCTATTTAGCTAATGGTGATGATAGTGGTAAAAATAAGTATGATAAATTTTTACCATCAGCGGCATTATCTTGGGAAATTACTCCTGATTTGACGAGTTATATCAGTTTTGCGAAAGGTTTTGAAACACCGACCTTTACAGAAAGTGCCTACCGTTTAGATCCAGTTGAACCGAGTCAAATCATCGGCGGAATAAATAATGATTTAGATCCATCTTCAAGTGATAACTATGAGTTAGGCTTTAAGGCGCAAAATGATTATGGTTTATTCACTTTGGCAGGTTTTTATACAAAAACGCATGATGATATTGTTTCATACCTGAGTGATGCAGGTCGCACAGTTTATAAAAATGCCGATCAAACACTGAGAAAAGGTATTGAGTTTTCTTGGCAACATAAACTTTGGAACGATTTAACAGCACAAGCGAGCTATAGCTATATTGATGCAAAATTTGATTCTCCCTATTCAAATTCTGATGGTATAGCAATTGAAAAGGGGAATTACATCCCAGGTATTGCAAAGAACCAAGCTTATGCTGCGCTAGGATGGCAACCTGAAGCTGGTTTTAATGCGGGTGTTGAAGTGCGTTATATGGACAAGATTTATGCCAATGATGCTAATTCAGAAACAGCTCCAAGCTATAGCGTGACGTCTGTTAATGTTGGCTATTTGTGGAAAAACAATGATTGGAAAGTACGTAGCTATGCACGAATAGATAATCTTTTTGATGAAGACTATGTGGGTTCAGTTATCGTCAATACATCAGGATCACAAGGCGTCTATCGCTATTATGAGCCTGCTGATGGTTTGAATTGGAGTGCAGGATTAAGTGTGACCAAAGCCTTCTAAAAGGAGAGTAATGTGGCGTTGTTATTTCAACCAATTCAATTTGGAACATTGGGGCTGAGTAATCGAATCGTGATTGCACCCATGTGTCAATATTCTGCCAATGAGCAAGGGGAGTTAAGCTATTGGCATGAGCAACAATGGGCGAATTATGCCTTGTCAGGTGCCGGACTTTGTATCGTCGAGGCAACAGCTGTACAGGCAGAGGGGCGCATTAGCTATGCAGACCTCGGCCTTTGGAATGATATGCAACGCGCACAGATGAAGGCACTATTGGCCAAGGTGAAATCACTTTCACCTATGCCATTTGCTATCCAACTGGCACATGCGGGTCGTAAGGCATCGACAGATAAACCTTGGGCAGGACGTGGACAATTACCCCCAGATCACCCTCAAGGATGGCAAACTGTTTCAGCAAGTGAGTTGCCCTTTAATGCCACAGATCATGCACCCCATGCTTTAAGCCGAGAAGAAATCCAGCAGATCATTCAAGACTTTGCCGATTCAGCAAAACGTGCGGTAGATGCAGGCTTTGACTTAATTGAGCTACATGCTGCACATGGTTATTTGCTGCATCAATTTATGTCGCCATTGTCGAATCGGCGTAGCGATGAATATGGTGGCAGTCTGGAAAATCGCATTCGGCTGACGCTTGAAGTGTTCCAAGCCATGAAAAATGCCGTTCCTGAAGATTATCCAATTGGGGTACGTATTTCTGCAACTGACTGGATGGAATATACTGAAGCACCGAGTTGGGATCTAGACTCGGCTGTTGGCTTGTCAAAAGCGCTTGCACAACTAGGCACAGCCTATATTCATGTTTCTAGTGGCGGCTTAGATGTTGCGCAAAAAATTCAATTACAAGCCAGTTATCAAGTGCCTTTTGCTGAAGCCATTAAGCAAGCCGTTCAGGTTCCCGTAATTGCTGTGGGTTTAATTACCGAAGCAATGCAAGCCGAAGGCATCTTACAATATGGCATGGCAGATGCGATTGGTCTTGCTCGTGCAATTCAATATGACCCGCGTTGGCCATGGCATGCTGCTGCTGAACTCGGTGAAAATCTAAAAATTTCTCCGCAGTACTTACGCTGTCAGCCGCATGCACAAAGAAGTCAATTTACGGCTTTCTAATTATCAAAATTTATAACGGGCCGATCTACACTCTCAGGTTGAGGGTGTGGATAGAAGAGTCTATTACACAGGATATTTCGTATGGTCTTTGAGGTGATTGGTCCAATCTTTTTTCTTTTGGCCTTGGGATATCTGTCTGTAAAATGCAGTTTATTGAGTAAAGAACAGGTCGGAACCATTGGTGCATTTGTGATTAAAATTGCACTGCCGGCTTTGTTTTTTCAGTCATTAGCTTCTAAAGATTTGCATCAAATTTGGTATCCCGGCTATTTCTTTGTTTATACCGGAGTCACATTTTTATTGTATGGCATGGCCTATTGGCTATTGTCGACACATTTTAAAAATAATATGTCGCAAACAGCGGTACTGTCACTAGGTGCTGGCATGTCAAATACAGGCTTAATTGGCACTGCAGTCCTAAGCTTATTGGTCGGTCAAAATGCGATGACCTATACCTCATTAATCGTCATTATTGAAAGTGTGCTGTTGATTCCAATGGTGCTGGTGCTTGCGCAATTAGGAAGTTCACAGCAAAAAGCCAATATTGGCGACATTATCAAAAATACCTTAATGACCCTGTTAAAAAATCCACTCTTTGCAGGGGTAATGCTAGGGATTGGGTTTGCAATTTTCCAAATTCGTTTACCTCATCAAATCAATGATGTACTGGCGATGTTAGGTCAAACGGCTTCACCACTGGCGCTGTTTGCTATTGGTGGGGGAATTGTCGGTATGAGCTTAAAGTATGTGAATGCTCAGAGCTTCTATTTGGTGATTTCAAGCAACTTGGTGATGCCTTTACTGACTTATTTGGGCTTACGCTATTTGACCGATGTCAGCCAAGAGATGTTATATGCAGGGACGATTATTGCCGCATTACCGATGCCGACAATTTTTGCCATGCTAGGACAAGTTTATGGCTTAAATGAAAAGACCTTAACGCCTTTATTGATGAGTACCATCTTGGGTTTTGTCGTAACGGGCGTATTAATCAGTCTGTGGTGGGCGTGATTTTGATCAGCTAAAAATTTGCTTAAACCCATGAAAAAGCCCTGCATGCGCAGGGCTTTTTTTAATGCTTAATTAACTCTTTTTCGCATTGGCTTTTGGCGCTTTGGCTTGTTCAGCAATCATTTTATCCACGGTTGCCAAAGATTCTTTCGCTTGCGGAATATTTTCTTTGGCTAATGCGCTAAATATTTTTTTAGCTTCAGGCAAATTCTGCGGGATGATATTGCCATTTACAAACATATTGCCCACCGCCATCAATGCAGGGACATAGCCTTTTTTTGCTAATTCTTGAATGCTATTCAGACCTTGCTGAATAGGCTTTTCATTTTTAGCTTTAAAGCCAGCACTGATGTCATAAAGCGCTTTGGCATGAATCGCAGGGTAATTGCCTTTTTTAATCAGCGGATCAAGTTTGCTGAGTGCCAATTTATCTGACTCAGGTTTATTTTCTGCAAAAAGTAAAATGGCATAGTCGATGGAGGCATCGTCAAACCCTGCCGAAGATGCGCGTTCTAAATATTGTTTGGCCTTGTTGGTATCTTGTTTTAAGCCCAGTGTGCCCGTTGCATAATTTTTACCTAAAACATAGTTTGCAACTGGATACCCTTTGGCTGCAGCCTGTTCATAGAGTTGGATGGCTTTTTTCTCATCCTTCGCTACGCCTTGACCTGTTTGAGTAAGATAGCCCAAATTATAAATAGCCTGAGCATTACCTTTTGCTGCAAGCTTGCTCAGTGTTTGGTAGGCGCCATTCATATCTTTGGCCTTGACCATAGCTTCCACTTTAGCAAATTCAGGATCGACGGCATCTGTTTTGGTTTCAGCAAAAGCGAATTGAGCGCTCATTGCCAAAATGCTTGCGAGTAGGATTTTTTTCATCTTAAAACCTTTTGTAAATCATACACATAATTCCGTTTATGTGTTTTGGTGGTTATTTTTGTCGGTTTTTACATCATAGGTAGATTTACGTAAATGTAAAGTGAGGAATTGTGATTTAAAGCGCTTTTATAAAATAATGTTGATCGCCCTTAGCGCTTTAAATGCCATGACTTTATTGCATCAAAAGCCTTTGCAAAAAAGCAGGACTCTGATTTAATCGCGCATTGTTATTTTCTCAGAGGCAGCGCGATGTTTATTAAAGGCATTAAACGCAATTACGATAAAATTAATGCAGATGAATCGATTGCAGATGAAGATAAAATCGATGCGCTTTTGATGAAACTGGGGGCAGAGTTTTTAGTCAGTAAAGAGGATCGTGTTTATATTTTCAAAAAAGGCGATTTAGAAGCTAAATTTGATGCCAAACATGCCCGCGCCTATCATTTTAAAGAATATGTATGCAAAGACATG
Organism: Acinetobacter sp. YH12064; assembly: GCF_013419735.1. Classification (NCBI taxonomy): domain Bacteria; kingdom Pseudomonadati; phylum Pseudomonadota; class Gammaproteobacteria; order Moraxellales; family Moraxellaceae; genus Acinetobacter; species Acinetobacter sp. YH12064. The sequence continues at coordinate 266,298 of NZ_VOZP01000002.1, read as the reverse complement.
AATAAGTTGTTTCATGGATTTTGATTAAAATCATGATTTAAAAACGAAGAAGTGAGGGGGAATAAATTTCCTCCTTATTTTTGTTTGTTGTGTACTGTAACAGCGTATGTGATTTAAAAATCCTTTATTTTCAAAAGTATAATATTTTATAAAAATATAAATTGAATAAAATAGATACAAGACATCTATGATGAATACAGATATACATGATTCATTGAGATGTATTTAAATATGATAAAAATAAGTGCCATCTTGATCCTTAGTTTCGTTTGTTCAATGACCAGTTGGGCTCAACAACCCAAGCTTGTACCTCATCCAATCCATTTAAAAATGGCAAGCAGTTTTCATTAAATTTGCCTGCAAATTTCGAGATCATTCCTGCTGCTGAAGGTCTCAAACGGGTACGCTTTTTTTCGCAAGCACCTGATCGCAGAATGTTTGTCACGGATATGTATGATCTAACAGATAATAAAAAAGGTACTGTGTATATATTGGATGATTGGAATGCTGACACAGGTAAATTTGGTAAAATCATTCCTTATCTGACCGGTTTGAGAAATCCAAATTCAGTTCAGTTTTATACCGATGCTCAAGGACAGGATTGGCTCTATTTGGCGGAAACGCATCAACTGACACGGCAAAAATTTAGTAAAGGAGACACTCAGCCTTCGAGTAAGGCTGAAGTTTTAGCGACATTTCCAGATTATGGTTTGAGTTATAAATACGGCGGTTGGCACCTGACACGGACGATTGCTATCGGTGGAAATGGAAAAGTTTATGTATCTGTCGGTTCGAGTTGTAATGCGTGTGTAGAAAAAGAAAAAGTACGAGCCTCCGTCATTGAGATGAATCCTGATGGTTCAGAGCAACGGATTTATGCGACAAATTTGCGTAATGCAGTTGGATTAAAATGGATCGGTAGATTTCTATTTGCGACCAATCAAGGTTCTGATCATTTGGGACGTAAAAAGCCAGATGAAACTTTTTATGCGCTAAAACAGAATGTCGATTATGGTTGGTCCGCATGTTATTCATGGCTGGGCAAAGTCTTGGCGGATGCTAAATTTAAACGCGCATCTGGCTGTAAAAATGTTCCATCGGCCTATGCTTATTTCCCTTCGCATTCATCTGCTTTGGGTTTTGATTATTTTGATGACCCTCATACTGATACCGCCATTAAAAATGCATTTTTAATGGCCTTGCATGGTTCTACGGACGAAGGCATTGGTCATGGCTATAAAATTGCAATTATGCGTAAAGGACAAAAACTTGAAACCTTTATGGATGGCTTTTTAGTCGGTAAAAAAGTGCATGGGCGACCTGCTGATATTTATAAGATCGATGAAAAATCTTTTTATTTTTCAGATGATCGGGCAGGGGTGATTTATTATGTGAGGGAAAAAATGAGTGATTAAAAAGCCAAAGTTTTTAGGCTTTGGCTTTGAGTGCTTAGGGATGGTCAGAAGATTTAGATGGTCAGACCTGATGTCAGAATTCTAGTTTATATACGGTCAAAAATGGCTAATCATAGCGTTTCAGTTCTAAGTCTTCATTCTTGAAATGGGCAATCGAAATATGATTATTTGCTGCAATATTCTTAAAGCGTAACCATAGAAAAAATTCAATAAGATTGATTCCAATTCCCCAAAAAGATGTATTTAAGAGGGTGAGTTGGGTGTCGTAGGCAACATGAAACTCGAAGCCTGTGCTACTGAAGCCAAATGAGCTTTGCATAAAGAGAAAAAAGCCAGTTGTTACTTTTGGATAGTAAATGACTAAGGGTGTGATAATAATCGGGACAAGGCTTAAGCTGATCCAAAACAGTATTTTCAAGCCTAGAACATCTCTTTTCCAATATTTGATAGCGCCCATTAGCATGAAAAAGAGTTGGGCATACAGTACAAGAATAATAATCAAAACAAGTAGAGATAGCTGAATTGAAAGCAATTGATTGCCGAGTATGACCATGCCTAGAAGGGCAAAAATTCCGTAATAAAGGGCAATGATCTTGTGCTTTGGGTCTTGAAATTGTGTCTGATGCATCGTTATATAGTTTATTGTTAAAATTCGGAGTGCATTTTAGTTTAAAAATAGTCAAATTAATATGATGAATTTTAAAATTTAAAACTTAGATTTATTATAAAAGAAGATAGCTAAATGTAGCTATCTTCTGAATTTATTTAAGCTGACTGCGGACGTGCCACATCACCATTCAAAGCTTCAGGCAAGGCTAAAACAGTTACATCTAACTCTTCTAAAGCTTCTGGACGAGCAACAACCAATGCTACATAACCATTATCTACAGCCGCGCTATTGACGACTTGTACGCCTTTATTCAGGTGTTCGCCTTGTGCAGGAGCAGCGCCTGTACCTGAAATCGCATGCAACCAAGCTTTCGGTTTGGCTTTAAACCATAAACGAGCAATCACTTCCTGACCCAAATAACAGCCTTTGTCATAGTGGACACCTTCACGCTGATGTAGACGTAACTCTTGCGGTTGGAACACATGTTCAATCGCTTGGTCAATATAAGCTTGACCCGCTTGAATCGCTTGAATTTCCCATGCTGCAACATCCGTCGGTTCCGAAGTAAATGTCGTTTCATCACCGACTAAACTTGGAAAAACTGCACCAGTTTCTTCAAGTTTCATCTTAGAAAATGCACCATATTTTTTAATATGTTTGGCAAATTCTTCGGCTTGATCTGCTGTAGTGACAATAGAAAAACTTTCAGCACTGTGTTTGGTGAGCCATAAACCAAAATGAATACGGCCTTTGAGGTCGCAGATTGCAGTATAACGCGTTACATTTTCTTCAAGGCGTTCAACATGCAAAGTCACTTGCCCTTGTAGAAATTTTTGTGCATCGACACCGTTGAGAGAAAAAGATGTGAATGCCATAGACGTTGTCATGACCAGCCTCAGTATAAATTTTAGATATCATTAATCATGTTATTTTGCAGCAAGCCGCAGTGTTAGGCAAACAAAAAGCCCATATTGATACGGGCTTTTGTACAGCAGAGATCTGTCTTAGTGATTGTGTGTCGGCATATCGCTTGCAGACATATCCATAGTGGAATGATGTGAAGGCGGTTCACTATTACAATCATATTGGTCGCCACAAATACGCACGGTTTCCATCATGCCTTGATCTTCATGGTCTAAAATATGGCAGTGCAGCACGAAGTCGCCTTCAAATTTTTCGTACTTGCTGCGCACAAAGATTTTATAGCCCTGTTTGACGAAGAGCGTATCTTTCCAAACGCCTTTCATGCCATGATATTGCGAGTCAATATTTCCTGCACCATCTTTATCTGAGCTGCCGATCGCACTGACATCGACACCATTTTCATTCAATATTTTCACCACTTGGAATGGATTGACATGAATATGGAAAGGATGACTGGCAACATTACTGCTTAACTCCCACTCTTGAGTTTGCCCGATTGGAAGCTTGCGGACATAGCTATGGTGGGTATGGTCTTCATCATGGTAGGCATCGCCAAAGCTGATCAAAGTGCCTTCCTCGGCATGACGAATACCAAATTTAAAGCTGCCATCTGCATTGAACAGAATGTCAAAGTTGGTGATTTGCTTCGCCATCGTTTTGAGCATTTCATCGACTTCAGCAGTCATTAAACTCGCATGAGAGATAAAGGCTGATAAATCACCCTGTTCGAGCTGTGCAATCACTTCTGGTGCCAGTTTTAGTTGGGTGGCCTGACTTTTTAAGAAGTTAAACGGCGTTTGCTGCGGTAGTTGAGTTGCTTGCACATTGACCCAACCGAGGAGCTGTGTATTGAGTTTTTCTTCTGGTGCGCGACGAAGTAACGGACTTGATTCATGCGCATTAATTTCATCTTCTAGATTCAGCTTGGCATCGTATACACAGTATTTATTGGTGGTCGGGAAGGAGAGCATGGCATCAAAGCGATAACCCGGTTGAAAAATTTCAACCCCGTGCTTTTGGATTTTTCCCATGGTCAAGCCGTCTTGTGCAAGGGTATATAACGGTAATGTTTTCAGCGTTTTAAACTGTGAAGACATCGACTTGCTTTGATACTTTTGACATTCGCTCAGGGTTTGCTCTGCGGTAAAGAGCGCAGAATCAGGCAGTTCTTTGATGGTCAAACCAATGGTGTCACGGATACCGCCGTGAATCATGCGCCAGCGGTGGTATTGGTTCTGATCCACCTTAATTTCACCAAACATTTTGCCATTGATACTGGTAAAACGATTTTCATCCGCCCATGAGGTTGGTATATCGAGTTTTGAATAATCTTCTAAGCTATAGATGCAGGGTGTGCCATTCACTTGGCTTAAATTGCTGTCGCAATCTTCATTGTATTGAATCTGCTGGAACAGCATGATTTTTTCATGGTCATACTGCTGGTTTTTTTGATTTTTCCATAAGATGTCCAAATCTCCAGTCTGCTGAATTTGCCCCTGACGAATGACAGGTTTCCGCTCGCCCTCAATAATCAAAGGGCCAGCCATGCCGCTTGAGACCTGAATCGCGGTTGAACCATGCACATGTGAGTGATACCAAAATGTTCCCGCAGGATGATTCGGTTCGATCTTAAATTCGTAATGAAAATCTTGCTGAGGTTTTAAGCTCAAAAATACGTTGTCACTATTTCCTTGCGGGCTAACCCAAAGACCATGTGTATGTAAATTTGTGGTGTTAAAACAGTTCCCTTGGTTAATATTGGTCACTGGACTTGGACAGGTCTCTGTCGATTCAACAGGGAGATGATTGACCAGATGAATTTTTAAATTGTCACCTTGTTTCGCACGAATTTGTGGGCCAACCAACACATCCGAAACACTGCCATCGCTATTTTTCGAGTTCCAGAGTTCAGGTTTAGTCAGATAGCCTCTGACCTGTAATAGGTCATTTTCACCCGTTTCAGGGTCGTATAAGGCTTGGCGTTTATAGGCAATCAGCAGTTCATGCTCACCTTGTGCATTGGCTTTCAAACGTGGTGGATTCGAGATGACAGTCGGTGAGTCTACTTCCTCTTCTTGAGTCGTCGAATCTGTTGTCGATTGGTCGTTGTCGCCACAGGCAATGAAGCTGAGACAGCTTAAGAGGCAGCCAGCCCCAATGATGGTTTTAAATTTTGTCATGATCTTTCCCCAAAGCATAATGACGGTAGAACAGTAGTCGCTGATTTATTTAGCTAAGGTTTTGTAAATATTGTGATTATTTTGGCGAGTACAGCGAATTACTGTGCTTGTATGTCGTGCTTTTATTATCTGAGAGAGGGGTGATTCGACGCTATCCCTGCAAATAGGGATAAATTGAGAATTAAGATGAAATAAATGATAAAACAGTGTTTTGATTCACATTATGGCTTTGAGGCGCAATGAGCTAATGAAGTAATTTAATACCTTGATTATTAAATACTAAAATTGATAAGAATGATTTTTAATCAATTTGGTTGCTATTTAGATTAAATATTATGCAGTGCAATTTACCTTAGACTAAAGAATGAGGCGGATTTGCAGCTATTTTTCAAAAAAATTCACATTTAGAGCGAATATTCCAAAGTTAGTGTAACTAAATATTTCAAAAACCCCTGTTTTTATATTTAACTCTATGAAATATATGAGATTTGGGAAATGGGTTTTCGGCAGTGTAGTATGCCTATCGAACAAAGATGAATTGTCTATGAAAAAGACAACGCAAAAAATGAAAGACCGAGGGCAGGAACGCTATGAACAACAACTACCGTAAACCGCTGCAAGGCACCCAGCTAGAATACTTCGATGTACGCCAAGCCGTAGAAGATATTCAGCCAGGCGCATACGCAAAACTCCCATATACATCTAAAGTCCTTGCAGAGCAGTTGGTTCGTAAATGCGACCCTGCAATCTTAGAACAGTCTTTAAAAGAACTGATTAACCGCAAACAAGACCACGATTTCCCTTGGTACCCTGCACGTGTGGTGTGCCATGACATCTTAGGTCAAACAGCCTTGGTTGACCTTGCAGGCTTGCGTGATGCGATTGCAGACCAAGGCGGTGACCCGTCAAAAGTCAATCCTGTTGTTCCAACGCAGCTGATTGTTGACCATTCTCTAGCTGTAGAGTTTGGCGGTTTTGACCCAGACGCATTTGAGAAAAACCGCGCGATTGAAGACCGTCGTAACGAAGACCGTTTCCATTTCATTGAATGGACCAAAACAGCCTTTGAAAATGTCGATGTGATCCCTGCGGGCAACGGCATCATGCATCAAATCAACTTGGAGAAAATGTCTCCAGTGATTCAAAACCGTGATGGTTTAGCATTCCCTGATACCTGTGTGGGTACAGACTCACATACACCGCATACTGATGCATTGGGTGTGATTTCTGTCGGTGTCGGCGGTCTAGAAGCTGAAAACGTGATGCTCGGCCGTGCATCTTGGATGCGTCTGCCCGACATCATTGGTGTAGAGCTTGTCGGTCAGCGTCAAGCAGGCATCACCGCAACTGACATCGTATTGGCTTTAACTGAATTCTTGCGTAAAGAACGTGTGGTTGGTGCTTATTTAGAGTTCTTCGGTGAAGGTGCAGACAGTATGTCTGTAGGCGACCGTGCAACGATCTCGAATATGACCCCTGAATATGGCGCAACGGCTGCAATGTTCTACATCGACCAAAACACCATTGATTACCTGACATTGACAGGCCGTGAAGCGGATCAAGTGAAATTGGTTGAAACCTATGCCAAAGAAATTGGTCTTTGGGCGTCGGATATGACAGCGGCAGAATACCCGCGTGTACTACGTTTTGATTTATCACAAGTCACTCGTAATATTGCAGGTCCATCGAATCCACATGCACGTGTATCAACCGCTGATTTAAAAGCGAAAGGCATTGCAGGTAACTTAGAAGCGGCTAAAGCTCAGGAAGCTGAAGGTTTAATGCCTGATGGCGCAATCATCATTGCAGCAATCACCTCATGTACAAACACTTCTAACCCACGTAATACCGTGGCAGCAGGCTTACTTGCACGTAAAGCTAATGAGTTAGGACTTGTGCGTAAACCTTGGGTGAAATCATCATTTGCACCAGGTTCTAAAGCAGCAGCTTTATACCTAGAAGAAGCAGGTGTACTCGGTGATTTAGAAAAGCTGGGTTTTGGTATCGTGGCATATGCATGTACCACGTGTAATGGTATGTCAGGTGCTTTAGATCCAAAAATTCAACAAGAAATTATTGATCGTGATTTGTACGCAACTGCGGTACTTTCAGGTAACCGTAACTTCGATGGTCGTATCCATCCTTATGCAAAACAAGCGTTCTTGGCTTCGCCTCCACTCGTTGTGGCGTATGCCATTGCAGGGACGATTCGTTTTGATATCGAAACCGATTCACTGGGCAATGATAAAGATGGCAATCCAATTTACCTGAAAGACATTTGGCCGTCTGATGCTGAAATTGATGCATTGGTGAAAGAAGCGGTTAAACCTGAACAGTTTAAGAAAGTGTATATCCCAATGTTTGATTTGGGTGAGCGTGAAAAAGCGGCAAGCCCGTTATACGACTGGCGTCCGCAAAGTACTTATATCCGCCGTCCGCCGTATTGGGAAGGGGCTTTGGCTGCACCGCGTACCTTGTCAAATATGCGTCCGCTTGCGATCTTGCCTGACAATATCACCACAGACCATTTATCGCCTTCAAATGCGATCATGATGGATTCGGCTGCAGGTGAGTACTTACATAAAATGGGCGTGCCTGAAGAAGACTTTAACTCATACGCAACCCACCGCGGTGACCATTTGACTGCGCAGCGTGCAACATTTGCCAACCCGAAATTGTTCAATGAAATGGTGGTTCGTTCTGACGGCACGATCAAACAAGGTTCAAAAGCGCGTGTAGAGCCTGAAGGCGAAGTGATGCGTATGTGGGAAGCGATTGAAACTTATATGAACCGTAAGCAGCCGCTCATCATCATTGCAGGTAAAGACTACGGTCAGGGTTCGAGCCGTGACTGGGCTGCCAAAGGTGTGCGCCTTGCAGGTGTAGAAGTGATTGTGGCGGAAGGTTTTGAGCGTATTCACCGTACAAATTTGGTGGGTATGGGTGTGTTACCGCTTGAGTTTAAAGCAGGGACTGACCGTAAAACTTTGAAGCTGGATGGTACTGAGCTTTATAGCGTGATTGGTAATATTGCACCGCGTTCTGATTTAACTTTAGTGATTGAACGTTCTACGACTGATGGCAAAAATGAAATCATTAAAGTGCCTGTGACTTGCCGTTTAGACACTGAAGAAGAAGTGCATGTGTATGAAGCGGGTGGTGTGTTACAGCGCTTTGCACAGGATTTCTTGGAAGGGAATGTGGCTTGATGTAATTCTTTAAATCCACCCCTTTTCGATGCAGTGCATCTCACTTTTGAAAAAGGAGGAAGTTCCCTTTATTTGAAAGATGAGGAGCATTGCTTTGTAAGGGTGGAAGTTGTTGAAAATAATGAAAAAATATAATAGATTTAGTAAATTTATAGATAATAATTGGATAAGTCGTGATTTATAAAACAGCAGATGTATTTGGGGTTAAAAGTAAATTAATAGCATCTTATGTTGAAAGATTAGATGTGGATAACAAATTCAAGGATGCGATTACTGATGGAAATGAAGTTATTGTTTATGGTTCTTCAAAACAAGGAAAAACTTCATTAATTCTAAAGCACCTTGATGATAATAATTATGTAAAAGTCGAATGCTCACCTCAAACACAAGCAATTGATATTTATAAATCGATTCTTAGACAAATGGATATTACTTTTCAAGAATCAGAGTCTATTGAAGCTTCCTTGGAGCATGGTGGAAAAATATCAGCTAATTTTAAAGTGAAAATACCGTTATTTATCGATTCTAGTATTGGAGGGGAGGTTGCAGACAAGCAAATTGATAAATTTAGTAAAAAAGATGTTTATATTGAATATAATTTGTCGTTAGCCCAAGATGTATCTGAGTTATTAAAAAAAATTAATTTTAAAAAATATGTAATTTTAGAGAATTTTCATTATTTACAACAAGATGTTCAGGAAGCCTTAGCATTCGATTTAAGAACATTTCAAGATCACCACATAATATTTATTATTTTAGGTATTTGGAGAGAAGCTAACCGGCTAGTTCAATTTAATGGAGATCTTTTAGATCGAGTTACAGAAATACCAGTTGAGCCATGGTTAGCAGACGATTTTCAAAAAGTAATTAGAAAAGGTGCTAGTTTATTAAATGTAGATTTCTCTGAAATCGAAACGCAATTGATTGAAGATTCTTTCGATAGTATTGGTGTTGTACAAGAAATAGCAAAACTTTGTTGTAATGCAGCAGGTGTTTATGAAACATCAGATAAAACTATATGTTTACAGCTTCATCATTTAGAAGAGGCATTAAGGCAAAAAGCTGAAGATTATGGTGTGAGACATATAAGAAATTTTGAAGCTTTTGTTGATATTACAAGAAAAACAAGTAATCAAAGTGGAAAACCTTCTTTAGCTTTCCCTTTTTATTTTATTAAGCTTTTATTGAGTCATAAATTCGATGAAATTGAAAAAGGGCTTTCCAGAGCCACTTTATTGGAAGAAATAAGAAAAATTCATCATAGGCCTGAAGATGTGAGGTCAGGTGATTTAGGAGCATTTTTACATAATATTTCACAGCATCAAATTAGTAAAAAAATTCAACCACCATTTGTTGACTATGATAGAGGTGGAAAAATATTGAAGGTTATTGATTCATCTATGTACTTTTTCCTAAAACATTGCGATAGGGAAGAGATTTTGGATGATATTCCAAATCCAATACAAGATATTGATAATGATTAAATTTTGTATTTAGACATAGTATGTATTTGCCTAGATAGCATTATTTATTAAAACTGTGTTTCGCGATTTAAAAAACCCTATTATGATAATAGGGTTTTTTAAATTTTAATGGATTGTTGAAAAAGCCAATAACTACCACTCTTAAGGTATATATCAAAACTTATGGGGTAGCCCAATAACTACAGTAAAAGTTTTTAAGACAGTTCACAGCAAATCATTTGCTTACCCAAAGAATTTCACTTCGACGGCAAAGAGGTAGAAATCTTTCAACGTGGCGATGAGGCTATACTCCGAGAAAAATAAATCACGGCAGATCAACTATTTAAATATTTGGCGCACATGGCGGACGACTTTTATACATAAACAAGAGTAGATGAACCACTGCAAGAACTAGAAGTGATCAACATTAGAATATAAAAAAGAATTTCTGCGTGTAGACGAACTGCAAGTAGAAAACTGGCTCAGCAAATTGCTATAAACCGACCAAAATTTCCATTCGAAATTATGCTTTGCCTAAATGCCATTATCAATTGTCGAAATGACCAATAGACATTCATCACAAGAAGGTTATACTGAATCTACCATTTCTAAAAACACATGGAGAACAAAAATGGTTACTGCTGGTCAAAAACCCGGAACAGGCTTCTATTTTTGTGTTCAATGCGGACACCGCGTCTACTTAGAAATTGGTACTGATCGTTTACCACCGTGTACCAAATGCCAAGGCAATCAATTTAACAATAAGAATGCCTAAGCTGCAAAACACTAACAGTTATCCGCTGTTTAGAAAGAAAAGCCCTATCACTCGATAGGGCTTTTTGCTAACGTATAACACTGCATATATAAAAACAAATTGCACATTTAACTGTTCGGAGAAGCCCATGGAAACAATATTAGGACTGTGTATTGGTATTGGCTTAAGTGCTGCCTGTGGCTTCCGTGTCTTTGTACCTTTATTGGTGATGAGTGTTGCTTCCATTTTAGGACTATTCGAACCGATGAAAGGATTCGAATGGTTGTCTATGCCTGCAGTTTGTATTGGCTTAGCAATTGCGACGGTTTGTGAAATTGCCGCGTACTATATCCCTTGGGTAGACAATGCCCTCGACACCATTTCAACACCCGCAGCAATGATCGCAGGGACCATCGCCACAATGGCAGTAAGCTCAGGTGAAATGTCACAGTTTGCCAGTTGGGCGGCAGCAATTATTGTCGGTGGTGATACAGCAACAGCAGTGCAAATGAGTACTGTCGCTGCGCGTGGTGTATCTACCGCAACCACAGGTGGCGTTGCAAACCCCATCTTATCTACTGGAGAGTGGATTGGTGCTGCAGTCTTGTCAGTATTGGCCTTTTTAGTCCCATTTTTCGTGGTGATCTTAGTGATTGCAATCGTGATCTGGTTGGTTCGCCGCATACGCCAAAAACGAACTGTACAGGTCGATACCCCTTTATAAACCAATCAACATTTCACTCTAAAATGAATCCATCTTTTAGAGTGAGTGATCTGCGTGTTTGCTTAATAAATATAGAAATAAAAATCCGAAACTGAGTTTTTGGCAGCGTTTGCTAAAGATTATAAAAATTATAAGAAATGCTACTGATACACAGACAATCATACAGTTAGCAACGAGTACTATGGGTTGTCTGATTTGGACGCCGTATTTGTTGATGTCAGTTCGAGTGAAAAATACCTTTATTCAACATTCCAAGCACTCGGCTTAAGCGCAAAAAAATACTATCGAGAAATCCCACCTATCTGTCCTAAAAGAGCACATCATTCTGCGTTTAAGTCATCCAAGAGACGCCTAAAAAAATCTTTAAATTACGATTGATTTTTAAACAATAAAGGCATAATTTTAGTATGTGATTATAAATCACATAAATTTTATATGGATTTATTAATCTTTTGAATTTTATAAAAAATAAAGAGGGGGATGGTAGATGATTAAATTTATAGTGGATGAAAATGCCTTATCGAATGGCTCACATTTAATTCACAATGGCACGCAAGGATGCGTAGATATGCCGCAGTTTGACCAGCAAATATTGATTGGTTATTTTGCCAATTTTGAACTCGCTTATAAGCGTGCACGTATGAGCTGGCCAACAGAAAAAGTTGTTGGTTGCGATAAATGCTGTAGTCAAAGCTAGAAATTCAACATGCATTAACTTTGAAATAACGCTGTATATCCAAGAAAAATGGCGCAGAAATTGCTAACTAAAACAGGTAATCGCGTTATTTATAGGATATGCAGCATGGCCTTTGATCCTGATCATCCTTGGTGGTGCGATTGGACTGGTATATGCCGTGATTGCTTATTTGATCAATCTCAAAATATATGCATCAGACCTCAGCCGAATGAATAAAATTTTGGCCAATTTACTCTGTGGTATGGCAGCATGTAGTGGTTGGTGGTTTAGCGCACAGTGGGTGCAAAGCTATTTAGCTCAATGACCAATCATGCGTTGAATAGATCATCCATTAAATAGCTGATGTTACACACTTAAAAGTAGTTTTGCATTTTTAAAATGATTTTTAATTCTATTCGACGGCGTCTTATATCTAGGGATTGAATAAATGGATTAGCCTTCGGCTGGAGGTACTCTTACGAAACATTGTTTCTCATTCGGCAAAATGAGAAGCGAAGCTTCGCAAGGAAACCATCTTGCGGAGCAATGCTCCTCACCGCAAAACTCGCTCATTACCGTCAAATTATTCAAAGTATCGCAAAAACATTTTTGATTAAAAGTAGCTCTGTCTCAAACACTTGCGGATGACGTGACCGCGTATCGTTCATTTATTTGAAGCAAATTGCGCTTCTGATGTTACTGCGTAACATCAGTTCAATAAGTAGAACAAAGATAGATCTAGATCATTAGTTACTCATTGAGCGGTGTTTTGTGAGTCATGATTAATGTAGATAATTCAAATGAAGGGATGAATGCTCAGTGGCGATACATTTTAGAATTTAGCACTGTGTTTAGACGTTTGGTCTGTTGTAAAAGAAAATTTTCTTATAATTGGGCAAATCTGCAGATAAAAAACGCTGAAATGAGCTGAAAAGATAAAATATCCTGCTAAACCTAAAATGGCTGAAAAAATTTGCTGAATTTGTAGAAAATTAGAAAAACTTAGGAAATTAATCCCGATCCTCTTTGGTTAAAGTATATCTCAAGGGTGTGATAGAGATTGAAAAGAGTAGCATGCTGTCAGTGGTGCAAAACACGTGTACAGTACTCACCCAAAAGGTCTCGATTCAGCTTAGGACGCTATAAACCAGAAGTTTATAGGCTATAAGATCATGACTTACAAAGTGATGATAGTTGAAGTAAACAATATTGTTTTCTCTTATACCACCCCAAAAATTTAAGCCAAAATAAAAAAGAATAATGAATCATTACTCCTTTAATCCACATAAAACAAACCACACCCGTTTAATCACCATAAGCTTAAAGATCATCAGGCATCTCCCGTAAAAATAGTCCTAAGCCAAGTGTTAAATCTGAACGAATTTCATTTTCATCGCATTGAATAGCTTCTGTGCTTTTTGCTACTTTTTTCAAGCACACCTCAATTTTCAAATCTCGCTGTGGTATGCATTATTGACTCTTAATCCAGTTGGAGAACTCATTTCAATACAAGTTCTCATTGGTTAAAAGTCCTGTCTAGAATTCAAATGATCCCGATGGTTTGAGTGATAAACTATGGCGAAAATTCTCGGGAAAAGTCATTTATCAGATGGAAAAAATGCTAAAACATGATACAAGAAGAAAATATTTTCAATATATCTTTAAATGTGAAAAATATTTTTAAAATAAGTCAAAAATAGTAATTTTCAGGGAAACAATCCCTCATCGATACCACTACTATATACCTCAAGGGTGTGATAGAGATTGAAAAGAGTAGCATGCTGTCAGTGGTGCAAAACACGTGTACAGTACTCACCCAAAAGGTCTCGATTCAGCTTAGGACGCTATAAACCAGAAGTTTATAGGCTATAAGATCATGACTTACAAAGTGATGATAGTTGAAGTAAACAATACTGTTTTCTCTTACACCCTAAAAAATTTTTAAGAATTAAATCGAATAATAAATCCTTCCATCTTTTTCAAAATTCCAAACTTCGCATTCATTCCAGACAAACTTTGATCATTGCTGATGTAATGAATATCACGCAGAACAACTCAAACTTAATCTAAGCTTCGGATTGTCCTTTTTCACAAAGTTGTTATGCTTAACTATCTAAATTTTAAATAATTTTGATATGGGTTATCTGAATCAATTGATACAGGATTGTCTGCAGGCACAGCAGACTAAAGCTGAGCGTATATTTGAGTTTTCAAGTTTTGATGATCTTGCTCTACACGCACATTATATTTATGTGATACAGCAAGTTGGTGGCGATATACAGCAGACATATCAGGACTATGCTGCATTTAAGGCATTGAAAACCCATGCTTGCGCCAAGTTAAATCAACCCAATCACATTCTGTATGTCGGATCATCACGGACAGGTATAAAGAACCGTTTAAAACAACATCTAGGTCTTGGGCCTAAACAAACTTATGCCTTGCATTTGTCGCAGTGGTTTCAGGGCAAATATCGCATCACACTACATCAGTATCCATCAACCACGAGTGCAAGCATCTTACAGTTACTGGAGGATGATTTGTCTCATTCATTAGCACCAGCCTTTGGTAAATTGGGGAGCAATAATCGTTAGGGTTAGACCTGATCGGTTAAAGTCGATTGACAGCGAATTAGTCAGTTGTTATTTTGCCGACATTCTCCCAGTACACAGTCTATCCATGCCTTTAGATCCCAACTTTGTCTATGCGCCGCCTCAAGGTCCTCTACGTATTTTGTATGAAGATGCAGACTTGGTTGTCATCGAAAAACCGGCGGAATTGCTGTCGGTTCCGGGACGTTTGCCTGAGCATCATGACAGTGCCTATCTTCGTGTTTTGGAGCAGTATCCTGCTGCAAAAATTACCCATCGTTTAGACATGGCAACATCAGGCATTTTGATGTTTGCGAAACACCGCGATGCAGAAGTGGCAGTGAGTAAAATGTTCCAAGCGAGGACGGTTCAAAAGCAATATGTGGCTTTGGTTCAAGGCAAACTTGAAGGTGAGGGTAGTGTTGAAGTGCCCCTCATTACGGACTGGGAAAATCGCCCACGACAGATGGTGCATTTTGAATTGGGCAAACCTTCAAAAACCTTGTATCAAGCCATCAGCTATGACGCAAGCAAGGATATTAGCCGAGTATTATTAACACCAGTGACAGGGCGTTCTCATCAGCTACGTGTACACATGATGCATATTGGGCACCCAATTACAGGGGATCAACTGTATCACCCAAATGCCAAACAGAGCTTACTCGGACGGATGGCGTTACATGCTTGCGATCTGGCATTTACCCAGCCCTTAACCCAACAAGCTGTTCATATTCATTGCGCAGCAGAATTTTAAAGCATATTCATGTGAATGCTCACTGTTCATAAAATCTGCTGTGTTGCATTGAAAATTTTATGCAGCTTAGCAAGCTAAGAAAAATTACAGCTTTAAATAGGTTTTTCTGCTTAAAAATAAATCATGATATACACTATATCCCCAATTCTGGGGATATATAAATGATTTAAATATCTCTATAAAGTGTGTGAAATATTTACAAAGATTAATATTAAGTTTCCTTGTATCTTTTAGTAAATAAATACCATTTCTAAAGTTTTATTATATTTCCTAAAGAATATTGATTGATTATTTTTTAATATGAAAATTTTTTATTAAATTGATTTAAAACAGTATTTTGGTTGAATTGTGTGCAGGTGTGTATTTGGTCAGATAAATACGGTTTTTTGCATTTGTTCTGCTAATATGAAATGAATTATAGATTTTAACTTTTGTAACTTAGGTTTGTTTTGGGGAATAAAATTAAATTATTGAAGCTTATTTTGAGGATTAGCAAATGATCAATATTGCTTTAATTGTCCTTATCATCCTATTAATTGTGGCTCTCCTTTTTGTTTATAACCGCAAATTGAAAAATGATAAAACCCTACGTTCACTGCAGGAAAACTTCGATCGTGCGCGGTTAAAACTGGCTGAAACAGAGTCGCAGCAAGATGAACTGAATTATGAAATCAGTCAATTACGCATTCAAAACAGTGGCTTAAAAATCCAAGTCGATAAAGTAGCGAAATATCAACATATTGTGGATATTGAACAATATGTTGAGTATCGAACTTTACAGGCTGATGGTTTGGTGGAAGTCACCAAAGCCAATGCCGATATCATGTTGAATGATATTCGCGCACAGATCGAACAAGTGCGTCAGTATTTGAGCAAATATCAAGAAAGAGCTAAATCACAAATACAGGAACAAGCCCGTGCCGAGTTAAAGGGTTTGTATAGCCAAGCGCTGGATCAGCAGCATTTGGAAAACATCAACCGTGCTTTGGACAACAAAATACGGGGCTATCAGTCAGCATTCTTTTTACCTTTACAGAGTATTTTAGATCAGCTGATGGATGGCATGAATGAATCTGCGGCAAAGCAAAATTTGACTGCGGTACGTTGCAAAATGATTGATGCAATGGAGCAGCAATCGACTGCAAAATGTAATTATGTTGATGAAGAACGTCGTTTGGCTGCGATGCAATTATTTACATTGGTGTTTAATAGTCGTGCTGATTTGTATTTAGCCCAATTAAATACCAAAAACTTAGGTGAGCTATTGCAGGCTTTGGCGGATGATTTCACCTTGCTCAATGCGCATGGTGTACATTTTAGTCAGGCACGGGTACTCGACAGTTATCTACAATTACGCTTAGAAGAATTGAAAATGGCAGCTTTGGTTTTACATCTTAAAGAAACTCAGGCCCACATGGACGTTGTGGTTTAATTTGAATTGTTATAAGAAAGATCGCTTCGGCGGTCTATTTCTGATTAAAGAGATTTCGCTAATGCAAATTGCAACAATTATCCGTTAATCTAAGTCAACAGAATAAAATTCATAAACGATAAGGGAAAGTACAATGACTCGTGATTTTAAACAATTTCCAGATGATGATAATGGCAATGTGCTGTGGCAGATGCAGCAAGATGGTGATGATTTATCTGTGCCGCACGAAATCGAATATTCAATTGCCTTTTCCAACGAAGCGCAGGCTGAACAGTGTGCATTGTATTTATTGAAAGAAGAGCAAAAAATTTCATTGTTCCAAGATGAAGAATCAGATCGCGTGGAATGGATTATCACGGTCTATGTTTATATGGAACCTGATTATGAAGATATCGTTGATTTAGAGCAGTGGTTTATTAAAATTGCGGAACAACATTCGGGCGAATATGACGGCTGGGGTTGTATGGCTTATATCTATGAAGATGATGATCTGGATGAAGATGAAGCACAATTGAGCTAAGTCTCACTATTGTATCGTTAGAAATAAGAACCCAGTGATTTAACTGGGTTTTTATTTTTTTAATTGTAGGAATGTTGGGTTAAGTATATATTTTTAAACAATTTAAATTCAAGTTAATATGAATGCAGCTCACAAAACATAACAAGGCATTGCGTTAAAATGATGGGATCAATCTGTAGGATTCGCTATAGTATTGAACAGCAATAACCTTTCTCGCACGTTTCAAAGCTGTTTCATTTAGAACGTTTCAGTGTGATAAAAATTGACGATAAAGCGAGGGTGAATGCATGTGGATGATTCAGTGAAAACAATGACAAAAGGACATCATCATGAGCAATACTGTTCGATTACATCGTGTTTTTAGTGCGCCTGTAGAGCGCGTTTATCGTGCCTTTGTGGAGCCAGATGCTTTGGTTAAATGGATGGCACCGCATGGATTTACTGCCCATGTGGAACATTCGGATGTGCGTGTAGGTGGCTCGTACCGTATGTCGTTTCAAAATTTTTCAACGGGAACCACACACGCTTTCCATGGTGATTATCATGAAGTCGTGCCGAATCATTTACTGCGCTATACAGACCAATTTGATATGCCAGAGTTAGCCGGTGAAATCGAAGTCACTGTTGAGTTTAAAGCGGTATCAGTAGGAACCGAAGTGACGATTGTACAGGCAGGGTTGCCGAGCGTTATTCCACCAGATGCCTGTTATTTGGGTTGGCAGGAGTCTTTACAGTTGCTGGCTTTTTTAGTGAATCCAGCGATCCCCGATGAATAATTTGAAGAATGATCGAAAACTATAAATAGGCGAAGGAGGGCTTAATGACTGTACACATTAAACGTATTTATGATGAGATAAGCCCAGACGACGGTAAACGCATATTAGTCGATCGCTTGTGGCCGCGTGGTATCAGTAAAGTGAGCGCAGAGCTAGATTTGTGGCCGAAGGCATTGACGCCATCTACAGATTTACGTCGTTGGTATCATCAAGATGAGGCAATGGCTTCTCGTTGGGACGAATTTAAACAGCGCTATTTGCAAGAAATACAACCCAATCAAGCCGAGTTAGAACAACTGCGCGCATGGGAAAAAGAGGAGCCCCTGACCTTACTCACAGCGGCCAGACATATGGATAAAAATCATGCGCATATCTTAAAAGCTTTAATATTAAATACCTCATTAGAGATCTAAAATTTAAACCTTCAAGTGCTGTAGCGTTGTGAAATTTACGACCTTCACAATGTGATTAAACCATACGAAATTTATGGTTTTTAAGTTTATGAAATACATAAAAATGTTATATTAAGTTTCTGTGGATTTTTACATCCATCTTTTTTTGAGGTCTTGTATGTCTTTACCCAATTGTCCCCAATGTAATTCTGAATATACCTATAATGATGGCGATTTACTGATTTGTCCCGAATGTTCACATGAATGGCGTGAAGGCGAAAGCGCTGCAGATGAACAGGTGCTGATTAAAGACGCCAATGGCAATGTATTGACCGATGGTGACACGGTTACTGTGGTGAAAGACCTTAAAATTAAAGGCTCATCCTCAGTGGTGAAAGTTGGCACCAAAGTTAAAAATATCCGTCTTTTAGCCGATGCAACAGATGGTCATGACATTGATTGTAAAATTGATGGTATTGGGGCTATGAAACTCAAATCTGAATACGTGAAAAAAGTTTAAGTTTCGTTATTGTTCGCTTTAAAGCAATCTTCAATCATCCTAAGCGAAGGCCACACTTGGCTTGGGATGTCTACTTAAAGATGAAATAGATAACTAATCCGCTATAGATTTTATTTTTCAGCCTGCATAATAGACGCATTACGGGTTTGAAATGTCTTTACTATGCCGCATATTCATTTGGAATATTCCAATAACCTTGAGCTGGAGCCTCGTCCTTTACTTAAAGCGCTGAACGCTGCCTTATTTGAATCGGGTCATGTCAGTGCCATCAATGATATTAAAAGCCGCGCTGTCGCTCAGCAAGATTTTGTTGTGGGTTTGGATGAACATGCTCAACATGCGTATATGCATGCCAAAGTTTCATTATTGACGGGTAGAACGGTCGAAGTGCAAAAGCAAATTTCATTGTTACTATTGGACGTGTTGAAACAACATGTCACAGCTCCAGCAATAGAAGTGCAACTTTGTGTGGAAATATTAGAAATGAATAAAGCGACGTATTCAAAGCAGATCCTCAGTCCTTAAGGCCTTTATTCGATGCGTTGAGTAATGCGCCTCTATTCACAAATACATCATGATGAAAGAATGATGAAATCCGACTTCGGTCGGATTATTTTTTATTGGAATTATTTATTGAAAATCATTTTCTTAGTGATTAAATTTTAAGCCTTGACACTGATCAAAAAAGACATTGAAAAATGTGACCGAGTTCATTTATATTTTGTAGATCAGGTTTAATTTCCAATAATAAATCCTGATCGAATAATAGATAAAAAAATGAAAATGATGGGGTAACATATGTCGGAATGGTACCAGATCACTCATTCTAATGATCAGCAGTTTCGTTTTGTATCAAAAGCATGGAACGGTGAAATCATTTTAACGAGTGAATTATATAAAGTTTAAGCATCATCACAAAACGGGATTGAGTCTGTCCAAAACAACAGTGCAGATGATAGTCGCTTTGAACGACTGAATGTTAATAATGGTAAACCATATTTCAATCTGAAAGCGGCAAACCATCATATTATTGGGATCAGCCAATTTTATGCCAGTGAGCAATCGCGCGATAAAGGCATTTAGTCAGTTAAAACCCATGGTGCGAATACCCAAATTAGAGAATTAACAGCTTAAATTTGAAACAACCTGATTAAGACAGCCAAAGCGAGATGAACAAACCTGAAGGCTCGTCAAAATCACAAGATCAAAAGCTATATGGTTCTCAGATAAGCGCTGTTAGGTTGGATGCTATTCAATCTAGAGCAGGCTTATTTAACGGTACAAGGAAGTACCACAACTTCACTGGCTAGAGTGGTGAACGATGAATAAGCAGAATCATATTTTGTATTATGGGCTCATTGCGATCTTGATCATCGTCTTGGGTTGGATGATTGCGTCTCCGTATTGGGTGCTGTTCCAAATACGTCAAGCCTATGAGCACAATCAACCTGAAAAAATTGCTCAATATATCGATTTTTCGGCAGTCAAATCGAGTCTAAAACCACAAGTTAAAGACCTCATTCAACAGAAAACTGGGCTACAGCATTTACCCGAATTCGCCCAGTCTTGGGGTGGGCAGCTCAGCACAGTCCTGAGTGCAACGCTAGTCGACAGTCTGGTCAATCCAACCAGTATCATGCTGCTTTTACAAGGCAAAGCATTAAAAGAGTCGATCCAACTACCAGAAATAACCAAACTGACCAATCCGAGCATGATTAGCTCAGGGATTGAACTATTCACGCATGCTGAAAATAAGGTCGCAAAACCACCTCATACATCAACATTATCCAAAAATGATGCAACTACAACCGCTGCAGCTTTAAAGCAAAGCCAGCCACTTGAACCTAAAGCCAGCTACAGCGCTTGGAATCGATTTGATCTGTATGTGCCGCTCCAAGGCCTAAGCGAAGCAAAATATACCGTATTTAGTATGCAACGCCGTGGTTGGAGCTGGAAGATCGTTGAAATTCAACTTCCAAACGCCGCCCAGAACAATGCTTCATAAAAAATAAAATAAATAGGTGCCAGAGATGCAAGATAAAATCAAAATAGTCGGTGACCAACAGGCCGCTGACGAAATTCTGCAATTTTTAGCCAATTGGGATGAGGTTATCTGCCAATTGAAAATTGAGAATATTGCTGAATCCTGCGCAGCAGATGTGAACTTTTTTGATGCCAGTTGTGAAATGCGCGGCTTAATGGCATATCAAAAAATGTGGGAATTTTATCGGGAGTATTTTCGTGAGGGTTTAAAGGTGTTTAGGCGGGAACTGGTCATCCATGCAGAACCTGATATTGCCTTTCTGCACTGTTATTCCAAAATTGATGATAAGAGTGGGATACCAACGCCAGGGATCTCGTGGTGTCGTAACACCATTGGGATGAAAAAAACGCAGTCTCTATGGAAGATCGTTCATCAACATATTTCTGTTCCAGTGGATATTGTGACTCATCAAAGTAAAGTAATTATCTTTTAATTCATCTCAAAACACAGTATGAAAACAGAGCCATGTCGCTCTGTTTTTTTTCTTTGCAAATCATTACATGAAAGGCGTATGCAGTTCTAAAACTTCAGCCTAAATTAAAAAATAATGACCATCGTTCAGGATAAGAAAATGGATCATAAAAATAATAAATTAGCGCAAGATTTTGAATCATCACCATCAGGTCAAAAGCAAGGCTTGCAAGACCTGAACGCCTCGAAGCAAATGCCCCCTGCAGATTTACATAAAGTGATTCGAATCACGGCAGGATTCATCATCTGCAGTTTGCTGATTGCAGCCTTATATCTTGGTAAAGATATTTTTATTCCATTGGCACTCGCAATCTTATTGGCATTTTTAGTTGACCCTTTGGTGATGAAACTCCGAGGTTGGGGACTACCACAGATGCCATCGATATTTATTGTGGTCGGTTTGGCTTTGGCGATTTTGTCCGGCGCGGCTTCATATTTGGGGTATCAACTGGGGCAATTAAGCCAAGAGTTACCGCAATATCACGGTACGATTCAAAAGAAAATGGATTCTATTCGTCAATTTGCACGCGGTCCAAGTGTTTGGGATGGCGCAAAAACCACCATAGATACTGTTGAAAACTCGATAGATGATGTGGTGCCTGAAGAGAAAAATCCTAAAGTTCAGCAAGTTGAAGTAGTGGGGCAACAACAAACCACGGTTGAAGCGGTCATGGCTTGGAGCGAGCGGGTGCTCAATCCCTTGGCAACAGCGGGTATTGTATTTTTGTTTGTGATTCTGATTTTGGTCAATCGGAAAGATTTGCATGACCGTTTCCTTAAGCTGCTGGGCGGCAATTTAAATATCGGAACAGACGCACTAGATGAAGCCGCCAATCGTATCGGTAAATATTTACGTATGCAGCTGATGGTCAATGTGACCTACGGTATTCCGATGGCCTTGGGACTTTGGTTTATTGGGGTGCCGGCAGCAATTATGTGGGGAATGGTGGCGATAGTGATGCGCTTTGTTCCCTATGTCGGCCCAATGATTTCTGCGATTTTCCCCATTGCATTGGCTTTTGCGGTAGATCCCACATGGAATATGGTGCTATGGACAGTGGGTTTAATTTTGCTCTTGGAATTGGTCAGTAATAATATTATTGAGCCTTGGTTATATGGGGAAAGTACCGGACTTTCAACCTTAGCCATTATTATTGCCGCCATGTTTTGGACGGCGGTGTGGGGGCCGATTGGTTTGATTTTATCGACGCCTTTAACCGCATGTTTATTGGTGCTTTCGAGCTATGTACCATCCTTAGGTTTTATTAAAACCCTGATCGGTAGTACGCCTGCATTGGCACCGCATGAGCGCTTCTATCAAAGATTAGTCGCTGATGATGTGCAAGATGCCGTGGATGTCGCACAGACTTTTATTGCTGAAAAGTTACCGAAGGATGCGACGGATGAAATCAAGGCACGTCGGGTTAATGCGTTTTATGCCAAAGTCGCGATTCCAGCCATACGGATTTTTTCGAGAGGCCACAACACCGAGGCCAGTGCTGAACATCGACTACGTTTACATCAGGGATTAAAACTGTTTAATCATAGTTTTCAACGGGCATATCCAGTGGCACAGCAGGATCAGAAAACTGAGGTTTTATGTATCGGCGCACGTTGGGAAATTGATGTTCAAGTATCGGCTATGTTGGCGCATGGCCTAAGCTTAAGCGGTATTCCGGCACAGGCATTTAGCGACGTACTGATACAAAATCAGCATCAAAGTATAGATGATATCCAAGCAGATATTCAGATCGTCTGTATTTCGATTTTCCATACGGCACCCGAAGCTCAAATTCGCCTACTAAGCCATGTTTTTAAGGCACAGTTTCCAGATAAAAAACTGATTTTTGCACTCTGGAGCTGTGATGAAGTAAAGCAATTAGATGCAATCAAAGAAAATTTCACCGTCGATGCAGTGGTCAATAATATGAATGACTTGTTATTAACCATTGAAGCTTTTCAATTGAAGCAGGGTGAATCTTGGTTGGATGAGCCTGATCCTAGTGTTGAAGCGCAGCGCTTAAAAGCATTAGAAGAACTGAATGTTTTGGATGAGCGGAATTTACCGATCTTTGAACAATATATTGAAGAAGCTCGACAAGCCTTCGATGTGAAATATGCGCAAATTTCTTGGGTCAAGCAAGATTGGGTTTATACCCCAGGTAGCCCTTTGGCTGAGGCTACTGAGCAACCGATGCAGGTGCGCCAGTCGAAGCAAGACTCGATCTGTAGCCATTTGGTCTATCAAAATGAACGCTTGATTATTGAAGACTTACAACGTGACCCACGCTTTGCGCATTTACCTGAATTGATGCATAACCGCATTCGCTTTTATGCAGGCGTTGCACTTAGAGACCGTAATGGGGTGGCCTTGGGAAGTTTTTGTGTTTTAGATCGGCAGCCGAATCAAATGACCGATGATGATATGAGTCTGTTAAAAGGACTGGCGGCAGATTTGATGAATACGCTCAGTGATGAAAATGTGAAGCGAAAAAAATGTGAGGAGATACAGCAACTGAATGATTCATCTCTATAAATTTAAATCATGTAGCAGATCCATTTAAACTGGAGTTTCAGTGAAAAGCATTCTAAGATGGCTCTAATATAATTATTTTGAGCCAAAGACATGAACAAAAATAATGTCATCTGGCAACTTTTATTGGGCTACGTTGCTGCATTGGGTTGTAGTGTGAGTTTTGCTCAAATTCAAGGAAATTATTTTTCACATAAGGATTGGGAAATCGCTTGTGATAATACGGGTACTTGTCGCGTTGCAGGTTATCAAGCGGCGGGCAATCAGCCCGCTATTTCTGTGTTATTACAACGTGCCGCGGGCGCTCAAGCGCAAGTCAGCGCACGAGTGAAACTCGATCCTGAAACCTTCAATGCGGCAAATCAACCACTTCAACTTTACATTTTAGGTAAAAATCAGGGAACTGTGCAGCTTGATGCCAAAACTGCGGAAGGTCAGTTAAGTGCAGCTCAAACTCAAAAACTGATTCAAGCCTTACAAGCCAATCAACCGATTGTGTGGAAAGGCAACAACAAAACATGGTTATTGTCTGTGCAGGGCGCTAGTGCAGTTTTACTCCGTATGGATGATTTTCAAAAGCGCATAGGGACAAATTCGGCATTATTGCGTAAAGCCAATAGCAGTTCGGCCAATGTACTCAAACCGAAAAGTATTCCGAAAGTGTATATTCAAAATTATAGTAAGGGCTTACAAACACGGTATGCCGTCAATGCGCCCACAGCCAAACAATTATTTGGATTGATAAAGAAAAAAACGACAGTAGAAGATTGTCCTCAACTCTTTGATGCAAATTTCTTAGAGGATGATCGAGTCGTGGTGTTTCCAATCAATGGAAAAAATGCCTTGGTCGAAGTGCCATGTTGGCGTGGGGCATATAACAGTGGCAATGGCTATTGGCTGATGGATCGTAACTTAAAGCAAATCAAACAATCCGTGACCTTTTCTGGAAGTGGGTTTAGTGAAGGACAAATTTTCTCCAACCAACGTGGACGAGGCATTGGTGATTGTCAAAGTAAAGGGGAATGGTCGTGGAACGGTCAGCGCTTTATCCAAACTTATATGGCAAAAACCACACAGTGCAAAGGATTTGCTGGCGGTGCATGGGAAATTCCAACCTTAGTATATTGGGTTCAACTCGACTCTTAATTACAAAAAGCCCTGATATACAGGGCTTTTAAATCATATAAAGTAGTTTTTATCGGCTTAACATGAATAACCAACAATACTAAAAACGTTTTGGAATTTTTTGTCCGCCCGCAACAGGTGATTCAGCGATTTTCAACACACCAAATAGCCATGTTTCGGCATGATGAACAGCCGCTTTGAGCTCATCACCCAAGGCTAACCGCCCAGCTATAAAACTCGCCAATGAGCAGCCTGAGCCGTGATATTCCCCATCCAGTCGTGGACAACGGGTTTCAGAAACTAATTCACCCTGAATGTACAACGAGTTTTGGATATAGTCTGGCGTATTTTCATGGCCACCTTTTACTAATACCGCTTGAGCGCCCATCGCAAAAAGTTTTGCTGTAGCTTTAGATATGTCGTCTTCACCTGTGAGTGCGCGTAATTCTACGGTATTAGGTGTAAGCACAGTGGCAAGCGGAATCAATTCCGCAAAGGCTTTGACCAAAGTTGCTTGATCGCCCAAAGAACCACCACTATTGGCAACTAAAACGGGGTCGAGAACATAATGATATTCGGGATGTTCACGTAAAAACTCAGCGAGAGCCGCGATATTTTCAGTCGTTCCTAGCATTCCTGATTTTACACAGCGAATAGGGAGGTCACCGACGACAGCATGTGCTTGGGCCAGCAATAACTCACGAGAGGTCGCTTCAAACGAATACACTTGTTGTGAGTTTTGAACGGTTAACGCTGTACACGCAATGGCAGCATGTGCACCACTTTGACCAATGGCTTCAATGTCCGCTTGCAGTCCTGCACCACCTGAAGGGTCAAGACCTGAAAAGCACAGTACAGTAGGGCGCACAATGATGTCCTTATTAAACAAAATTTGCGATAGTATAGGCAACTTTGAGCGAACACTCGATAGTATTTTTGCAGAAGTGAATGGATAAGGTAAAAGCTGTGATTAAGAATATATTGATTGATCTCGATGGAACATTAACAGATCCAAAAGTTGGCATTACCACTTCAGCACGCTATGGACTGGCGAAAATTGGACATCCCATTTCGGATGAGACCAATATCGATTGGATCATTGGACCACCTTTGAAAGCCTCTTTGGCCAAAATCCTCAATGTCGATGTGCATAATGTACTTGCAGATCAGGCTTTACTTGGTTATCGCGAGCGCTTTGCAGTGACCGGCTTATTTGAAAATAAAGTCTATCCTGCGGTTGCCGACACTCTAGCAACTTTACAACAGCAAGGTTTTCGCTTGTATGTTGCTACAGCAAAGCCGACGGTCTATGCCCGCCAAATTTTAGAACATTTTGATTTGGCACAATATTTTACTGTGATCTATGGCAGTGAACTGAACGGTGAGCGCACCAACAAAGGCGATTTAATTGAATACATTTTGCAGCAAGAACAGTTGGATGCGAAGGAATGTGTGATGGTGGGAGACCGTGAGTACGATATTTTAGGCGCACGCCGTAATGCTGTGCCGAGTATTGCTGTGAGCTATGGTTATGGTAGTGCAGAAGAAATTCAAACGGCTGCACCGGCTCTGGTGATTGATCGTTTTAACGATTTGATTTCGAGTATTGAGCAATTGCAGCAGCAGAAAGTATCGTAGTTTGATTTACCCTTGCGAATGAAGCTGATTATTTAAAGATAATCAGCAAAATGAGCAAGATCACCCCACAGAAAAACCATTTGAGCAAAGGTGACTCATCATTTTTGATGGTTTCTGCTTCGAGTGCGATGCCATGTTTATCGTAGACTAATACAAAATGTGCATTTGCGCTTAAAGCCATTTCTTGAATGGCTTGTAGCTCGAGTGCGCTGACTTCTTCACTTAAGCGTTCTTTTAGCTGAATAAAAATCACCGGCTGTCCAAACTCATACCACTTGAAGTGGATTTGTTGTATGAGTTGGTTGAAGCACTGTTCTGCAACATGATAGTTTCGGACAAAACTTCCGCGTTCTATAAAAGCCAAAGGGCAGTTTTGTTCAGCTACAATTTGATGATCATGCGTTAAAACTTGCATTTGATCATAATGGATCTGTACCCAAACAGCGTCAGGAAAAGACGCTAATTTTTCTTTTAACATCACTTTGAAATTTCATTATTTTTTTAATTACTAGCAGTATGTCATTAAAATTTAGAGAAAAATATAGCTGAGATATAAAAAACACATCGATCTATCGAGTTTTTGTTTAAAACGTCTTTCGCAGTTTTGTCACTTTGAATTTTTACTTCCATGATTGAAATATCAAACGCTTAAGTAGGTTTTTAAAGCCATTATCCTTTTTCTAGAAAACTGTTTCTCATCTGATTTATGTAATCGACCTTGTAACTATTTCAGGCTTTTGAAAAAATTCAGACAGAAAATAATAAAGCTGAATGCTATGTCCAAATCATTTTTATTCCCTAGTCAGTGGCTCAAACCATTGCACCCACGTGATCCACATGAGCATCATCGTGTCGCGACCTCTTTAGAATTGCTTTTTGACTTGATCTTTGTCGTTGCAATCGCCACCGCAGGGCAGCAACTGCATCATGCCATTGTTGAAAATCATTTAGCTCAGGGTTTAATGCTGTATGGCATGGTGTTTTTTGCTTTGTGGTGGGCGTGGATGAACTTTAGTTGGTTTGCTTCGGCGTATGATAATGATGATGCGCTCTATCGAATCTTAACTTTTGTTCAGATTATTGGCTCTTTGGTCATTGCTGCTGGTATTCCAAGCGCTTTTCAAAAGCAAGATTTTGATGTGATTGTGATTGGCTATGCCATTATGCGTCTCGGCTTAGTTACGCAGTGGTTTCGCGTTGCTAAGCATGATTTGTCCCGTCGGAAAACTGCATTACGTTATGCTTTTGGCATCATACTGGTACAAGTCGGGTGGCTGTTCTTTCATTTTTCGCCGCTGCATTTCACAGTTTATCTTTTCATTTTGCTCGCAATTGCTGAACTATCTGTTCCCATTTTTGCTGAGGCTGCAAGCCGTACACCTTGGCATGCGCATCATATTGCAGAGCGATATTCACTGCTCACCATTATCGTTTTAGGCGAATCTATTGTCGGATGCTCGATTGCCATAACCGATGCATTAACAAATCAGCGTTTTAGTACTGAACTGATCTTTTTGATGGTAGGCGGCCTGATGATGATGTTCACCATGTGGTGGTCTTATTTTGATACCAGTATTGCAGAGCGTTTAAATAGCCGAAAAATGGCATTTACTTGGGGATATGGACATTTCTTTGTCTTTATTAGTATTGCAGCGATTGGTGCTAGTTTAGCTGCCGCAGTCGATGTGGTTTCGCATGAGGCACTGATTAGTTCTGAAAAAGAAAGCTACTTTGTGGCGATCAGCCTCGTGATTTATACGACAAGTTTATATTTACTCCATGAATTGCATCATCAAAGTGGCTTTAGAAAACTTTTATATCCTTTAACCGTGGTGATTGTTTTATGTATTCCGTTGTTTATTACTCCTGCGGGTTATGCAATATTTGCGATGGCAGTGGTATATGCATTGAGATTGATGTTTACAAAATGCTATTTAAAATGAAGGTTTATTGTCATAGTTCCGTCTGCGATGAAGGGACTATGACCTTGGTTTGATGATGGTATTCGTCCGTAATCTTCATAACGACAGTCATTTTTAGCTTGTCTATTGTGTAGTTTGAATGTGAGGAAGGTGTGATTTGAATAAATAAGAAAAATAAATAAATCTCTTAATGGTGTACTCCCAAATGAAAAAGGAGAGAAATAAGCTAACAGGTACGTAAAGAAAATAGCTGTTTTCTAATCTCGATAGAAAAGCCAATGGAATAGTGAATAAAATTACTAAATAGAGTAAAGGCAGGTGATATTTTCGTTGCCATATTCTCCCGTGGATCAATTCATGGTCAAGACTGAATTGATCTCTATTGGAAATTACTGTAGGGATCGACTGGATAAAATTAGGTTGTTTGAGCAGCGTTTTAATTTTCTTTTGTACAAGATATCCATCAATTAAACAGTAGCTTATGAAGATAATCGAAATTGTATGATTAAAAATGATAAGGGGGTAAAAGCATATGCTGAATATGACCAAGATATTAAATGTTAGTGCTTTAAAATAGCAGTGATGACATGTTCTTGTTGCAGCAATGAGTGTTACTGGAAGCGTAATGATGATTGTGATAATGAGTAGGTAAAAGCGTTGTATGAACAGGTAATACATGCCGAAAAGAAGCCCCATAATAATGACGCATATCCACGACCTATAAATCAGTGAATTTTCTTTTGCTGTTGTATTTATTATTATTTCCATGCTTTATTCTCAAAAAATAAACCCTCCGAAGAGGGTTTTTCCCAGTTGGATTATTAATATACCATGTAGAAAAAATAGGATCGATTACAACAATTTTTTTTACGATTTCTTTTAATGTGTTCAACTGCGATTGAATATCACTGCCTGATGATGGTAGCCGTTTAAAAAAACGAGTATTAAGAAAAAATTCGCTCATGTTCGATCCTATTTATAAAGACATGTATATAGAGGACACAATAAGCCCTCCATTACTATCAAAGAATGTTTTTGCTTCTCTCTCATAAAAATACCAAGTAGGTTTTATTGTTTTATATGGAGTAATTACAGTTTTTTCCCTTCTAGCTTCTAAAACTAACCCATTAAAAACATCCATTTTTAGAAATCTAGGTTTTTCAGGGTCTAAAAATTGTGAATATTGTCCTTTTGCTTCGACCAAAATACATTCTATTGGCCATAGCCCATCAAATGATGTACCAACTAAATTCCACTCTTCGATTGGAGTAGTAGCCTTTGTATTGCCATCGGCTATATATGGCGTATAGGAGTTAAATGTTAAGGGATAACTAGATAAATTTGATATTTTTATTTGATACTCTGTATTAACTTCGGCGCCCATAGAACGCTTAATCAGATGTTTATTACCTAACTGATAGGCTTCACACTTATTGCATTGCTCTTACTTGGTTCTATCTTTAGTGAGCTCTTTATAAATTAGAAAGTATGGATGGCAAACTGAGTTATAGTATGATTCCTGTGGAACCGATGGACATTACAGTATGGATGTTTAATCCTAACATTGAAGCCATTTCTGAGAACCTACAAAATCTTTATGATTATCTAAAAGATTATGCATCTTTTACGAATAAAACTGATTGGATGAATTAGTACATTAACAGTATTGCACCTATCTACCAAAAGCAGAGCCAAGTTGATTCAATGATGGGTCAAAGCTTTGATTTATTTTTTCAGAAAAAAGATGAATATTTTTTATGGACATATCCCGAATACACAAAATACAACCTTAAAATTCAAAGAAATTTCAACTAAATTGCTTTGCTTAAAAATTAATCATAGATGGGGCATGAATCAAAAAATCCCGATCAGAAATGATCGGGTTTTTTCGTTATGTCATATGAGTATGATTTAAACTAATAAATGAAAATAATTGTCTATAACACCTATTACTTTGATTTTAGGAATTGCTATTGCTCAAAAAAATCCTCAGGTAATTCAGCTTCAGGAATCACTCCTAGTTCAACTAAGGCTAAAGAGTTTTCTTGTACTTTTTTCTTCATTTCATCTGATTCATCTGCCCAATGCTCATCAAAAATTAGAATAGTTCCTTTATTTAGAGGGGTATCAACATCAACAATTTTGTAAAGGTGGGGTATTAATTTTTCATCTATTTTAATGGGGATATAGCAAATGGAAGTCGTTTCTAACCGATGTGGAAAAACATTGATATCTCCAAAAAAGTCGCTATTTAGATATACATAATCATTCTTAGGATATTCTAATACGACTTTAAAAAGTTGAATTATTTGCTCAAGAGTCAAGACTTTTTTGAAAGTCATAACTAAACCTGTTCTATCGAAACTAAAACTCGCAAAAAGCTCTGTTTCTAACGATCCATTCCAGAGCCCAAAAATTTCAAAACTGTCTTCTTTTCTATGATTAAACAAATATTTTTTCGATTTTTCTGAAGGGAAAGGATAGTCTAAAGGTGGTTTTGAGCTAGTTGCATTATTGATATACCAAGTCTTAAAAATAGGATCAATTTTTGACAGTTCAGATATAATCTGCTCAACTTTTTCTATTTGTTCAATTATTTCATTATCATTATTACCAAGAATTTTTGGTATTCGTGTACTAAGAAAATACTCTCTCATACTGAAATCCTATTTTATAAAGGCATAAAAATTGTTGGCACTATGTTGCGACTGAAACGATCAAAATACACTTTAGTTTCTTCTTCATAAAAATACCAATTCAACTTTGATGTTTTAAAACGACTAACAACACTTCTTTGGCTAGTTGCCTCATTACGCATTTTTAGAAAAATATTATTTTTCATAAAATCAGGTTTACCTTCTAAAAATTGAGCATAACGCCCTTTCGCTTCGACAAGTATACATTGCATTGGCCATAGCCCATCAAATGAGACTCCAGATAATACCCACTCTTGTATTTCTGTTGTTTGTTTTGTATTTCCTGAAACAAGATATGGATCTGAAGCTTGGAATGTTAGAGGGTAACTTGATAAGTTGGCTATTTTAATTTGATATTCAGTATTGATTTCATTACCCATTGGGCGTTTTATTTGATGCTTATTACCTAATTGATAAGGTTTACATTTATTACAACGCTGTTGTTTAGTTATATCTTTACTGACCTCTGTTGAAGGTCTTGTGTTACAAGTAGTGGCATGTGTCGCAAAAGAAAAGCAAGATGCAAAATAATATTTTTCACTGACAACTTATGTGTCGCGTGACGATATCATCAGGCATTGTTTTATTCTCCATTTTATTTTAAAAAAAATTAAAAAAAGGAGGCTGTTAAGCCTCCCTTTTGCGTCATGCGACACATAAGTTGTCATTGGATGGAATAGAAAATCATATACTTAGGCATTATCAGTGAAACTTAATGACAACTTTTGCGACACATAAGCTTTCATTATTAGGATTTCGCGACACATAAGCTGTCATTACGTAAAAAACAGTTTTTGATTCGAACCTTAATTACACAATAATGAAATGTGCTTTATACCTTGCATCAAAATACAAATACATAAGGTATTATTAGAAAATTAGATAAGAATTATCATTCTTGGGGGGAGAAATGAGTCAAAAATTAATTCAGTTTGGTTTTGATATTCATGTTGAGATGTCACTAGATGAAATCATACAGGCATTGAGATTTTGCCCAATTACATACGAGGTAGAACGATTAGATTCTGAACATTTCTTTTTTAAAGTTGAAGATTCGTATCAAAAAAATTTAATTCTTAATTTCTTAAATGATTTTAAATTACGTAAAGAGTTAAATAAGCAAGTTAGTCCTCAACAAAAGTCTTTTGTTGATGCAATTATTTTAGCAAGTATAAGTAAATAAAATGATTTTTAAAAATGTGGAACTAATGCCATTTAACTTTAAACGAATGGCAGATGATAATTATCTCATAACAAGTGTTACGGGCGATTTTGAGTTTATTTCTCAGGATAATTTAAAAAAAATTATTGCTAAAGATGAATCATTAGATATGGATATCTATCTCAAATTGAAATCCAAATTTTTTCTGATGAGTCAAAATGCTATTGGTTCAAAGCGAGCTTTAACTTCAAGGTTACATGCAAAAAAATCAACAATTTTAGAAGGAACTTCGCTCCATATTATTGTTGTGACGATTCAATGTATGCACTCATGTTCTTACTGCCAAGTCAGTCGTCAACAAGCAGGAGATGAGTTCACTATTTCCAGAAAAGATTTACTCTTGGCCTGCGATACTATCTTTGAAAGTACATCAGATACTTTAACAGTTGAGTTTCAAGGGGGAGATCCTCTAATCAAATATGATTTAGTAAAACTTGCTATTGAATACATTACTGAAAAAAACAAAGAGCACAATAGATCTATTCGTTTTGTGGTAACTACAACATTGCACCAGTTAACCTCTGAAATGTGTTTATTTTTCAAAGAACATCAAGTGGTATTGTCTACAAGTATTGATGGTCTTGAAGACTTACATAATAAGAATAGACCGATTGCTAATCGAGATGCTTATGAAAGAACTATTGAAGGCTTAGAGCTAGCACGTCAAGAATTAGGCCAAGACTCAGTTTCTGCATTAATGACGACTACACGTAAAAGCTTGAATTATCCTAGTGAGATTGTAGATGCATATGTTCAATTAGGATTTAAGGATATTTTTATTCGTGGTTTGAGTGATTATGGGTTTGCTAAGAAGAACTCAAAGCGACTTGCTCCAACTAATGCTGAGTTCTTAGATTTTTATGAGAAAGCATTAGAGCGTGTCATTTATTGGAATGATAGAGGATATGCATTAATAGAAGTCCATTCAGCGATCTTATTAAATAAAATCCTTTCCCCATTTGATCAAGGTTATATTGATCTCCAAAGTCCATCCGGCGCTGGACTAGGGTGTATTGTTTATAACTATGATGGATACGTATACCCTAGTGATGAATCTCGTATGCTAAAAGAAACAGGGGATACTTCTTTACGCTTAGGTAAAATTGGTGAACCTTTATCTCAATTGTTAAACTCTGATCTACAAAGAAATATCATTACTTCGAGTTTAAATTTTGCTGATCCGAGTTGTAGTCAATGTGCTTATCTACCGTATTGTGGGCCGGATCCTATCAGTGCCTATAACGAATTTAAAACGATGACTCCACCAACACATTTAACCAGTCATTGTAAGCGTTATATGGGTTTGTTCGATTGGATATTTAACAAATACCAAAATTCTGACAAGTTTAGAAAGTTAGCAAACCAGTGGGCCTTTAGTAAGTAGATAAGATGAGAAAAATAAAGTTAGACTCAGTCACAAAACATACCCCCCAAATCTTTAGGGTACTTAATCTTGATAACTTGGATGTAGAGTGGTTACCTAATCAATCTATTCTAGTGCCAGTTACTAATGTCCAGGAAGTTGAAATCTTTGATCGATATATTCAGGCCGGGCTAGATAAACTTTACCCAATTTATAGCTCAGACTTACTCGACAGGGTTGGTGTAAACAATCTTTTTATTCCAGAACAACAAGCACTAAAATCAAATGATGTAGTTACTATTGACCCATGTAAAAAGAATTTAAGTGTACTTTTGAGAGCAAGTGATACGCACCATACTTTATTCTTAACCAACAGATGCAATAACTACTGCATCATGTGCTCTCAACCACCAACCAAGCATGATGATTCATGGTTAGTACAACAAGCATTAGAAATTATTGATCATCTCAGCTATGAACCTATGAATATTGGTTTAACGGGTGGCGAGCCATTACTACTAGATGAACAGTTAAGACTAATCATCGATACCATTCATAATAAATTTCCTTCAACCAAGATTGATGTATTAACGAATGGTCGTTTGTTTAGTACCCCGAAGATAGCGAAATCAGTGTTATCTAATCTTGAAACCAAAGTGAATTGGCTTGTCCCACTATATGGTCATGCAGATCTTTTACATGATTTTGTGGTGCAGCAGCATTCAGCTTTTGAAGAAACATTAGAAGGTCTCTATGTTCTTCAATATTATGAACAACCTATACAGTTAAGGATTGTTTTGGTTAAGCCTGTATTAGAAAATTTAATTGATCTATGCACCTACATACGTACTAATCTCCCGTTTGTAAATGAGGTTGCTCTGATTGGATGTGAACCTATCGGTTTTGCACTTGCTAATCAGGAACTTAGTCAAGTTGATATTAAAGATTGGTGGGATCAACTAAATGCGGCGGTAGATTTGTTGTTAAGCACTAAAACTCGATTGGTTTTGATGAATATTCCACTATGTTGTTTGCCTCAAAGCTTATGGCAATATGCAGCAAAAAGTATCTCTGATTGGAAAAATACATATGATGATGTATGTAATAGTTGCGAAATTAAAACTGATTGTTGTGGACTATTTAACTGGTATAAATCTGGATGGATGCCATCTACATTATCTCCAATAAAACTTGTTGAAATTATGAACTCTAAAAATGCATAATATATTTATTAATAAATAATTTATTGTTTTTGGGGCGATAATAACTTGAGTAAATTCATAAAGTCTCTGGCTCTTTTTGCTGTATCAGCTCCTATCATTCATAACAAAACAGAAGCAATGGCAAATGTGACTGTTGATTCTTATGATAACTTAGAGCCAGTATCAATTCGTCCTCTCAACTATGAGTACGAAAATCTGTTTGCTGCCCATCGAAGTCATTCCAGTCATCGTAGCCATTCAAGTCATTCGAGTCATTATTCTGGTTCAGGTTATTCGGGTTATTCAAGCTCAAAACTCCCCACCTATTCGGTACCGACTTATAAGGCACCAAGTACAAGTAGTTCATATGCTGGGACTACTTCAACAGCTCAAAAAAGCTCAAATATAACGGTAAAAACGTATAGCAATGTTCCTACGCGAACAGATACCACACCTAACCCTTTTTATGGTAATTCTACTTCAGTTAATACTGGAGCAATTGAAGATCCAGTATTGGCTCGTGTGCTACAGGTGAAACGTGTACAAATGTCTCTACTACGACTCGGTTATTATTCTGGAAAAATTGATGGTGATTTAGGTAAAAACACAAGAAAAGCTATTGCAAATTATCAAGTTGATAAGGCATTGACAGTTAATGGTCGAATGACTACAGAATTATTAAATAGTCTAGGAATACCTGCGATTAATTTTGTTGAAGATTTAAATTAAGGGTCTGAATTTAAGTCCAGATAATATAAATAATGTCAGAATTCATTAAGTTTTTATTCTTGAAATTAGAGTGGCTAATGGGGTTTGGTGGCCTATTAACCAAATTTATTATAGGTTTTGGTGTTTTTTTAATACTCATGTATTTTATGTACATAGGGTATTTTCCTACAGACTTATCTTTAGGCGATGGGCTTTTATTCTTTTTAATAACTATAAAATTCCTATTTGTTTATTTTGTTTTCATAAGCTCACACTATGCTCTAGGCAGTCTTCTGTTAGGAGTTTTTCGATTTTTTAAAAAAATATTTAGATTTATTTTATTGTTAAGAAAAAATTTTCCACAAAAAATAATGGATTTATTTTTAAAAAAAATTGAATTAAAGGACTCTTTAAATAAATCAGGTAGATTTTTTTTTGAAATTCTTCTTTCAGTAATTGGTGTTTTATTTCTTATAGCATTTTATAAGAATCAGATTCTAAACTTATTAATAATGATTCTATTGAGTTTAATTGTTAAGTTCTCAATAGATAAGTTTTTAAAGGAATATCGAGATAATATTGGGAGTGCGAGTCCTGATGAAATAGAAGCTAAAAACCGTAGGCTTCTGATTATGTTGCTTTATATAGCTATAATACCTAGTATTGTCTACCTGATATATGCGGATAAAAATAAAAATTTCTTCATAAGCCAAACCTTGGAATCAGTAAGGGAAGATGAAAAGAATAGCTTAATCTTTATTAAAAAGGGATTTAAAGACTTTTTTCCTGAATCAAAACATGGTGAGGAAAAGGGTGAATATATTGAGATAAAAGGAAGTGAAATCCTTTTAAAAGGGGTTGGAAAGAATGCCCTAATGCAATATATGACTAAAATCAAAGATCAAAATGGAAATGAAGTTAAAATAAAAGTTAAAGTAGAGGTTCCTAATGAAGCGCTTCTTATTGTAAGAAGATCCCAACATACGGATTAGATGGGATCTAAAGAACACCTTAAATTACTGTATTACAAACTTTAAAACTTCAATTTTCTTGAAAAGCCTTATTTTATTTTTAGGGCCTCCGAAATAATAAGGTTTTATAAGTCCCTGATTTTGTAAGTTGGTGATGTGAGAATGACGCATACCTAAGATAGTACTTGCTTCAGAACCAGTAACGTATTCCTCTTTAAGCTTGAATACTTCAACCAGTTCATTTTTTCTGATTAGCTTCCAATAAACTAAATCTTCAATACGCAAAAATCCTGTTTCGCACCAATATTTTTTCATCCAATTTATAGGACAACCTAACTGCTTCGCTGCCTCTGAATAAGGAATATAATCCTCACTATCAAGTTTTTTCTTAAGATTTAATAGCGAACTAGTCAGGATTTGAACTGAGTGAGGATCGTTCTTATCTTTGCTAAGAATACCTCTTTGGACCAGTACCGCAACTTTATTTGGGCTAATTCCTAAAAGTGCAGCTGCTTCTTTTAAAGAGTAATAATCTGTACCGGTAGTTATTGATTCTGACTTGTCTTTTTGTCTACCTGTACGTGTTGGATAGTGTTGAATTGCCTCTAAATCAGCTGTACTTATATCTTGAACATCTGTCTTTAAAAAAATATTAATGGGTGTTGAATCAATATGAGGTCCATAAACGGGCTTAATACCTATTGAGGCTAATTTCTCCACGAGATTTGTTGGGGGTACTTTCAACCGTTTTGCTAAAAGAGCAATCAGCATATATTTTCTATCGAATTCATTAAGCTTGTTCTTTGAGTATTGCTTAGGACCATCTACATCTAGTTCATTTTTTTCTAAATTGAACCATCCAATATTTGCTAGTTTACGAGCAGTTTCATAATTGATTTCTAAAACTTCAGAAATTTCTTTTAGACAAATGTGGTCATTAACGATAGTCATGTTAATCAGTGTGTCAGCTATAGACTCATCATTGTCTATTAAACACAAAAGAAAGCGTTCTATATCTATACTCGATATATTTCCACGATAAAGCTCTTTTTTCCCTAGCTTTAGATAGTCGCTTTCAATTAACTTCTCAAGCTCAAAACGTGAAACTTTTAAGATACGTTTTATCTGATGATTTCTAAGTTTTATAGAAATACTTTTTTCACTAATTTTGTATTCATTGGCATTTTGTTCAACGACTTTAATGTGTTTCTTAAAAAAATTCTCATATTTTAAAAACGGTATTAACTGTACCCTAGGATGTGAGTAATTGATTCTAGAATTAATAAGAGCGCTGAGCTTGAGTGCTGAAAGTTCAGGATGATGAAAATATTCATAGACAGAAAGGAAAACTTTCAAATCGGTGTTAGATTCATCGAACTTAAAGAAGTTATTAAAAGCATTCCAGCAAGCTGCAAACTCTTTGAATAATTTGTTGGAGTTGAAATTTAGAACGTCGATAAACCAATAAATAGTATCAATTGATTTTGCTTCTCTAATTGGTGCTTTGTCTAATTCAAAACCACAGCAAGAACAGTTTTGAATCCCTGTTTTTGATGTAATTGGGTTCTCACACTTTGGACAAGAATTAATCAAAAAGCATGAGTGAATAGGACATGCGTAAATTGGTTTGAGCATCCACAATTTTTTTAGATAAGCACTTTCTCCAAGACAAATCGGACAGTAGCGTATGTTGTCTAATTCAAATAATTCATGGGGAACTTCAATAGCACCTATTGTCCTTGGAGATCTATTTGTAGGGCCAGATCTTTCAAAAGCTAGACAAGCATATTCACTATCTATAATTAAAGCATTCAAAACTAAACTAAAGCGAACATCATCCGCTAGATGGTAATTAAGAGATTTCTTAATGATGGATTGATAGTTTTCCTTGCCAACTAAATTAAGGATTGAGCTATGTGCATTGAGTTTTGCAGTTCTGAGTAGGAAGCTGATTGGCGATTCATCTTCATAAGGGATTGCTTGTATTAAAAGAGAATTTTGCATATTTATGTTTATTTCATGAGTGCGATGATTTGAGAAATATTCATTTCGAAAGGGTTTTTACTTTGTTTACTAATGTATAAAGTGATACCTAATTTCCAGGCATAACTGAAATCATTAGAATTAATGATTTGCCTACCATCGTTTAATGCATGTGTAATACTTTCTCTAATTAGACTCATAATGTATGAGTGATAACCTTTCGTTGCCAATTGAATTTGCATGCTTACAAGTTGACTTTCCAGTGCTGGAGAGAAGGTGATATTTTGTTTATTAAGAGTCCTTGAAACTTCAGCGAGAAAGGCAAACATACTCCCACCTTGTATGGGATCAATAGTTAATGGGTTTAACTGGTAAATGAATGGGAATCTACGTGCAATTTGGCTATCAATTTGAAGTAGTGGTACGAACTCTGGTAAACCAACCAAGCAAAAACTGATCCCAGTTCTGTTCACTAAAGTTTTAATCCAATTCCCTGTAGTCCGATTCATTCTCGTCGATGTAGGTTTACGCTCAAATAAATGATGGAACTCATCTAAAAATATGAGCTTAGTTTCGCATTGAGCAAGTAAATGAATAAGCCTACTTGTTAGGTATTCAGTTGTTCCATATCCATTTTCACAAGTAATATCTCCCAGTTCTTTGAGCATCATTATGGCCAATGACTTTACAGTAGCTGGTGAAGGGACTTCGACATAACATACTGGAATAATAGATCTTTTATAGTCCTTTTCTACTTTTTCTGAACGTGGCATTAAGCTTAAGATTGTTTTGCACAAGGTTGTTTTTCCTAATCCACCTTCTGCGAGCAGCATACTTCCAACTGGTTCACTATAGGAAATACTTCTTTTGACACAATCTTGGATACCTGTAAAAGCTGTCATAAATTCATTTGAAGTAATGACAATATTGTTAATAGATCTAATTTTATCGAATCGATTATCAAATTTTTCCATGTTTAAATACCTCCAAAGAACCAAACTGCTCAATTGGTGTTGGTGTATTTATAGTAGGAGCAGGTTGTTCAGAAATATGCTTCTCTTCCGAAAAAAGCTGTTCTTCAACTCTTTTTAGTTGTTTGGGAAGTTCTAAGCTAAGAGGCTTTAATCTTGGTTTCTTTCTCACGAGATTATGTTGAATTTCATGCATAAGTTTATACAGGTGATATAAATCCGACATTGGTCCAATCCTTTGTTTGTCAGATCGAGTCTGGGCTTTCTTTAGTTTTTGAACTTCGAAGTGGGTTACTCGGGACAAGCCAAATGTATAGTCTTGATTGCTTGAGTCCGCTTGAATGACGACATCTTTATTGTTGGGATCAATGATAAAAACTTCATTCAAATTTAAGTCATCAATAAGCACGATTACTGTCTTTACGCCTTGTGCCTGTAGCGTTGTAAGTGCATGTGAAAAATAACTAATATTATCTACACGTACTTGACCATGATTGATATTTCGTTCGATGGGTCTACGACAGAGGATTTTGGCATCTATTTCTGTTAGAAAACTAGGCTGAATATCTTCAATAGCATCCTGCCACATGATGATGGGTGAGCGTCCAGTAGTATGATGGATAGATTGATGATAGACCTCATTAATCCATTTGTTTATATATTCTCTTAGTTGCTCCAAAGTTAATTGTGCGCTTTTACTCGAATCGTATTCACCTCTTTCAGTTGGATTTGAGAAAGTTGTACCAGGCAGTTTTTGAAGAATTCCATGTGTCAGCGTGCTAAAAAAACGTTCAATATGAGGTTTGTTGTTGGGTGTACCAACTTGAGATGGAGTTAAAGTGATTTTTAGTTGTTCACAAACTCTTTCGAGAGCATTATTTTTAAATTCCACACCATTATCTGGAATGATAATGCTTGGAATTCCTCCTGGTAATTTATGATTCGGGCGAGTAATCATATCTTTAATGACTTCTAATGTTGTTGCAGCACTCGGTGGATACATATTGATATAAGTTCCAACAATTGTTCTTGAATAAACATCAATTGCACAAGCGAGAAAAGGCCGCCCCAAAGCTGTTTTTGTTTTTGGGTCGATAACAATAATGTCGAGATAATGTGTATCAATTTCAACCATGTACATAGCGAAAGGACTAATAATGCTTTTACCAGCTGCTTGAAATTTTTTCTTTGCTATACGAGAGCCTTTCTTTACTTTTAGTTTAATAAATGGATCTAATTTTTTGATATACCGTTGAATACACCTGCGTGTTGGTAAATTATCTAATGGGATACCTTGCTCCATGAACTGACCTAGCATATGTGCCTGAACATCTTTACTGCTTCTGTATTCAGGTTTTAGATATACTTCATCTATAGCTTGATTCAGAATTTGATAAAATTCTGGAGTGAAACGTAAATTAAAGTTGCCTTTAGATTTATGTTTTAAGCTGAGCTTATTATCTAAAGAAAATTTATATTGAGCTATCCATCTTGCAACCGTACGGCTGGAAGGGGGATTAGGGTCTTGAATTTCTTTTGAAATTTTGGGAATTAAGTCTGACAGTAAATGGTCACTTGTTGGAAATTCTAAAAGTTGTAATGCACTTAATACGTAGCGTTCTCTACGATGAATTTCAATACTATGTTTGGGATTAATGATTAGTTTATCTGGTGCAAATACACATAAAATTTCGCCTGATGTATAGCGGTTTTCAAAATCATCAGGAGTTATTGAAAATGATTTCCCACCAGCAATGGCTGCATATCGTATATCATTATAGGTTACAGAGCCGATTTCAAAAATATAATCAGGGTGTTCTTTAAAATAAAAGCGAAAACCTGGTTGCGGAATGAAAAGCGCATTTTTCATATTAATAAGTCTCGCCATATTTTTGTTTATCGGAGCTAATTGCAATTTTTTGATGAAAAAATAAATAATCAGCTAGTTCTTGTTTGAGGCCTATTGATTCAAGTGTTTTATAGACTTGATTTGAGTTTTCAAACTCATTGAGGTTTAACAGTTCTAAAGCATAATTGATTTCGAAAGTACTCCAGCTGAATCGATGTCCTCTCTGATACCAGTAAAGCAGTTGAGATATTTCTGTTTCACTTGGTAAGTTTGTGTGATCTATTAGCTTAAAAGTAATATCCATTGAGTGGAGTAGATCAGAAAGTATCGCAAAGCGATTTAAGTCTTCAGTTGACAATGATTCTATGGATGGTTTGACTTCATGAACCTCATACGCACCTTCTTTGGTTTGAACCAAGAAATCTGGAAAACAATACTGTTCATTGGCTAGCAGGATTTTTAATGCTTGTGAGCGATAATTTAAGATGTTGGGATCTTGTTCTAATGATATTGCATGAGCGAGTTCAAGTCGGCTTTCTAAGGGTATTGCTCCGCAACACTTTTCACTCGGGAAAAGTGAAGTTCGACGACCAAAAGCACCTTGGTAGATTTTGCGTTGTCCATGAAGTGTGGCTGCTACATTTGCAGTCGATTCAAAGGCTATCCTGATTTGTTCTAGGATACTTGTTTGAATATCACTTTTTAATAATACGGTTTGAAAAGGCATATCTGTTCATCCAGAAGTAATCCTATTCTCAATAAATTTTAGAGAATGAGCTTATCTGTACTATTACTATTGAATAGCACTCACTTGACTGGTGACGATATAGAGAAGATACTATGATTCTCAGGTCTTTATATTCTTCTATATAAAGTCACAAACGGATCCTTTTTAGGGTCCGTTTTTTATTGATTTTTTCTAACTTTTCATAATCACTCCAAGGTCATTTTCGATTATTGAGAATTTAATGGTTATCTTGAGAATCTAAAATTGCATTCCTTTGATTTGCCAGCCATGTAGCAACATCCTTTACTAAGGCATATTTGCCACGACGATTGGGGATACTAAAAACAGGAACTGGGACTGTTTTACGCGTTAAAGCTTGTCGAAAGGCTTCCGTGGATTTGTAGCCTAAAGCGATTCGTAGTGCATCATCTGTCATTAGCGGGCCGTAACGATCGAATAACTCTTTTTCTATTGTAGATGCATCGACTATGGGATGGATTTCCATTGAGTTCCTGGTAGTAACCTGTCTCAACAAAAGCTTATACTTGAGTCTATATCTGTACAAGTTGAATAAATCACTAAACTTTTTCCGAAAATATTTTTTTAAATAATTGATATTTAAGGATTTGGTTTGAATTTCATGGGTTGTGTTTTGCAAAACGAAAATATTGGAAAAGTTAGAATTAATAAAAGGGATGTAATCGATCAAATACGGGTTGCACTATGGTATTCGCACATAAAGCTTGGTTTAGATGCACAAATACCTTCTCAAATAGCAAAAATGATTGAGCCTGATAAAATCAGAGTAGTGAATGGATATGTAACTGATAATGATCGGAAGTGGAGAAATTATAAGAATGGTTTAAATGTTCCTCATCCAAAACTTATAGATAAAGCTGAAGCAGTCGTACAAGGTAGTTCATTAATAATTAATCACGTACTTTGGCAAGCCA
This sequence comes from Acinetobacter sp. YH12064, assembly GCF_013419735.1. Classification (NCBI taxonomy): domain Bacteria; kingdom Pseudomonadati; phylum Pseudomonadota; class Gammaproteobacteria; order Moraxellales; family Moraxellaceae; genus Acinetobacter; species Acinetobacter sp. YH12064. The sequence continues at coordinate 222,980 of NZ_VOZP01000002.1, read as the reverse complement.
TGAAAAATTCAATAAATTTAGATTTACTTTTAAAAGAGGGTATTGGAAAACTGTCGTGGGAAGTTCAAAGGATACTTTATAAACCTAATAAATATAATTGTGATAGGACGTTAGTTGAGAGTTTATCATCTAAAAAACTGATACAGCTGGAACGATTAGCTGGCTTAGATGCTTTAGCTGCACTAGTAATTTTTTATCGAATCGGAGCCGAAGAAACTAGTAGCATTGTCGATATCAGTAGAGCTATTTATCGAACCTTACTTATTATTTGCATGAAAAAACCATATTCAAATTTTAGTGAAAGTTTAATTTTATTGATGCATTCCCAAGTGTTTTCTTTAGTAGGCCAAAAGGAATCAATATTAGGCGATAGCTTCAAAGAAGATTTTCTAATGGATCTACAAATATTAATGACTCAATTTTCAAAGATGGATAATGAAAAATCGGCCGATAATACTTGGAAAGAAGACGTTAGGGTCTCATCAGATTTTCTGGAGAAGGTAAGGTTTCATAATCTCTTTGAAGAATCGACTATCATGACAGTAGAAGCTATCTAAAATTTTTTGCACATAAATTGTCTTTGTAATATACATGCGAGATTTGATGAATACATATTACATTTCTAGGCGCTTAGACAGTCTTTCTTCAGCATACATTTGTTTGAGAGCCAAATTTTCTTGTTCTAATTTATCTAATCGAGTCAAAATTTGCTCATTGATATCTATATAACTTGCTTTCCAACGATAGAAAGTAGCAACACTAATTTTGTACTCTTCGCAAATCTGTTCAACAGTTACACCTGCTAAATTTTTTTTGACAATGCTATTGATTTTGACTATAGAAAATTTTTGCTTCACAGTGCATTCCTAAACTATCGCTCAAAGATTATCCAAAAGAAAAAATCAGTAAACAGATAGGGTTAAATTAAAAATATCCTATTTTGGGATATTTTTAATTGTAACTGATATTGAGCCATGCGCTCAATACACGATCCTAGGTATCAAGACCTAATTAAGAAACTTATAGAACTTCGTGAGTCTAAAAATGTGACTCAGGTTGAGCTTGCTCGTCGTTTGAATAAGCCTCAATCGTATGTTTCAAAAGTTGAAATTTTAGAAAGACGTTTAGATGTTATTGAGCTAAATGATTGGCTTAAAGTATTAGATAAAGAAATAACGATTTTCATAAATCAATTTAACTTTTAAGGTTAAAATCATTATTTTAACTGATTCATTTATTTACAATGAAAAAAAGAATAGGCCCAGACGGGATTCATTTTTTTGACCGAACTACTGGCAACAATATTCTAATAGACGAATGCCTTCTACCTAAATCTGAATGGTCTCTAGCCCCAAGACAGGTTTCTATAGCACTTACTAATATTTGTGATTTGCATTGTAAATTCTGCTATGCACCTAAAATCAAAGCAACTCTTTCATTTGATTACTTAAAAAAATGGTTAAAAGAAATTGATCAGCTTGGTACTTTGGGAGTGGGTTTTGGAGGGGGCGAACCAACCTTATATCCAAAATTTGCTCAGTTATGTGAATTTGCAGCTAATGAGACGGATTTAGCAGTAACATTCACTACTCACGGACATCGTCTAAATGATGATCTATTGGCTGATCTTAAAGGAAATGTGCATTTCATAAGAATAAGTATTGACGGGGTCGGGGCTACTTATGAAAAATTTCGTGGTCGAAAATTTGATAAATTAATAGAACGCATTGAAAGAACAAGACAAATCACCTCTTTGGGTTTTAATGTTGTAATTAATGATTTGACTATACAGGAACTTGATAAGGTGACTGAAATTGCAGAGAAATTTGATATATCTGAAGTTCTACTTTTACCTCAGCAAGCTACTGAAACTGTCAAAGGTTTATCAAAAGATTCTTATGAGCAGATGACGAAATGGATAGAAGGTTATGGTGGCGAAACTCGTTTAACTATAAGTGATATTGGGCTTGAAGCAAATTTTATATGTAATCCACTTTTGATGGAAACTGGGCTTAATGCTTATGCCCATATAGATGCCTTGGGTTTTCTTAAAGCGAGTTCATATTCAAAGAGTGGTCAGCAAATTGGTGAAAAAAGTATTTTGGATGTACTTCAGTTATTAAAAGAATGTAAGTAAGGGGGAAAGTGTGAAAATTTGGAATAGTTATGGTTCAGAGCATTCAATGAATTTGGTGTTAATAGGATCATTTGTTCAGGCTAAAGATGCTGAAAATATAGAAAAGCTTATTGCAAAGTTGAAAAAAGCTTCTGAACATGAGGAATATTACTTATCTGGTCAATCTCCAGAAAATCATAAATTTTCTAAAGAAGTCTTAGAGGCTCTTCAAGAACAGCAAGTTAATCATTTATCTCCATTAGAAATAGACCAATTTAATTCTGATTATTATTTAGAGCGAGATGAAAATAAGATAACGATTGATACGGATGAGATTGATATATCCGCATTTATTAAAATTTTTGTGGATGCTGGTGCAAAAGTAGAAGTTTACTCCAAGCATTTTTATCCTGAGAATCCTGAGAATCCTGAGAATCCTGAGAATCCTGAGAATCCTGAGAATCCTGAGAATCCTGAGAATCCTGAGAATCCTGAGAATCCTGAGAAAGTTGAGGGAAAATAGAATGTCTCAACTTAATTGGAGTAAATTTGAAAATTTATCTGGTGCAGCTGACGTAAACTTTGAAAAACTTTGTAGATCCTTAATAAGAAGGCACTATGGTCAATATGGTTCTTTTAAAGAGCTTGCTAATCAGGCTGGGGTTGAGTTCCATCTAAAGTTAGAACAAGACTGTGCTTTAGGAGGCTCTACACGATGGTATGGATGGCAATGTAAATGGTATGACCTACCTAGAGCACGAGCAATAGGAACAACTAGAAAAGAAAAAATTATTGATGGACTTACTAAATCTAAGAAATATTTACCTCATTTAACGGATTGGGTTTTATGGACTAAATATATTCTTACAGAGGGCGATCAAAAGTGGTTTTATGGATTACAAGCTGATTATCCATTTAAACTCCATCTTCAAACTTGTGATGACATTGAGAGTTTATTGGTTGGGCCAGCATTAGCTTTGCGAGAGGCTTATTTTGGTGAGTTGGTGATTGATGAGCAGGTATTAAATCAACATTACCAAATCATATCATCTACTCATAGTAAAAAGTTTCAACCTGAAGTGCACCAAACAGTTAAAGCTGAAAAGATAATTGAGAAATGTTTAGGAAGGCACGCTTCTTGGGAATCACTAGATAGCCTTGAGAAATCTATAGGCAATAATTTAAAAATAGTCAAAGATGCGGTTAATCTTGAGGATAGCTATGTCAAAACCACCTTGCCCGATTTTATAGCTGATGGGGAAAGATTGAGTAGTTTTTTAAATTCTTTATTTTCAGAGTTGGCAGCAGGAAATTTTGAAAAAGCAAAAGAGCTTTTGGTTGAAGATTTAAGTTGTGATTGGTCTAAATATAGGAAAACGTTAGCTCGATTACGAGCTAACAGAAGCCATACTGCTATGTTTGCAGCAAATTTGTTAGCAGAATTTTATGCTTTTTCAGAAGAAATAAAAAAGGTAAGGAATGCTTTAAATGCCAAGGTCATTACTATCGTTGGTAAGGCTGGCGATGGTAAAACAGATCTTGCTTTAGAAATATGTAGACCAAGAGATGGCATTAATGCTGGAGTTCTTTTTTTAGGAAAAGATTTAAATGCAGGCGAAACTTTAGATCATTTAGTCAAAAATTTTAAGATATATGGACGACCTATTAATACATTTGAGGAACTTTTAGAAGCAGTAGATGCAGCAGGTCAACGCCTTTGTAAACGTATTCCAATTATAATTGACGGGCTAAGTGAGTCTGAAGACCCAAGAAATTGGAGAAATGAAGTAGCTAAAGCAAATGCATTACTAGAAAACTATCCAAATATATTACTAGTACTAACTTTGAGAGGGGAGTTTTATAAAGATTGTATTCCAGAAAAAACTCCAACTTTTGAGTTGAATGGGTTTGTAGATGATCCAATTGCGGCGATACATTGTTATTTTGAACATTACAAAATAGATGCTTTAGATGCAGATATACCAATCGAACTACTTTCACATCCTTTAACGTTAAGACTTTACTGTGAATTAGCAAATTCAGAAAGAAGAATAGTTGTAGGTGTAGAAGCATTACCCCGTTCTCAAGTTGCTATATTTGAGAAATACTTTGAAAAAGCAATTGATCATATTGTAGATTTATCTCCGTCAAATCAAAGGTTATATCATGAAGATATTGAAGATACCTTATTGAAAATTGCTGAAGTGTTATGGGCAGAAAATCGTAGGACATTAGATTTTAATCAGGCTCGTAGTATTGCTAATGAAGTCGTGAGGTCAGGAAGCAGCTTAATAAAAAGCCTTGAATCCGAGGGTATATTATTAAAGTATAGATCACAAAATGGTAATCATGAGATAGGTTTTTCTTATGATTTAATGGCTGGGTTTAAAATAGCTGAATACCTTTTGAAAGGTGATTTCAATAGTTGGATTAGGAAAAATATTCATAAAATTCAGTATAATCAACCACATTCAAACACCTTGGCTTATGATGTTTTTAACTCATTAGTTGGTCTATATCCTAAATATTATGTGAGAAAACATCTTTGGCAATTGTTAGAGGGTGATTTTAAAGAACGTGCTCTTTTACAAACAACTCAAGAGCAAGCAAGTCTTATCAATAGGGAAACCATTCAAGAATTTCAGAACTATTTATTATCCTCAGAGCAATTTGCTTCTCAAGCATTTAAAAAGCTGAAAACTACTCGGTCAGCATATGCTCATCCATTTGATGCCGCTTTCTTAGATAAAGCTTTACGAAATATGAGTAATACATACCGTGATTTAACATGGTCTGAATGGGTAAGGAAAAATTCTAAAGAACTTAAAAATGACTTAGAGCTTCTTGAAAAAAGATTGTCTGAAGTGCAAATTGGTTCTAGCGAAAAAGGTCGAGCTATATGGGTTCAATGGTTATTAACAACTAATCATAGAGATTTAAGGGATCAAGCAACAAAAGTACTGTCTATATATGCTAGAAAAGATCCAGGATCATTTTTTGAGATGGCAATTAACTCATTAGATATTACAGATCCATATGTGCCAGAAAGAACTTTTGCGGCAGCATATGGGGCTATTTTGAGTGCTGATTTTATTGATGCAGAAAAAATAAATAGTAATGTTTGCGGTTTCGCCAAAAAAATTATAGAAAATTGTTTTATACCTAATGCCAAATACTCTACTACACATACAATTCTGAGAGAATATTTACTAGGGACTATTAATTATGCTTTAACAGTAAATCAGAATTTTATCTGTCAAAAGTATTTGGATTATTGTCGAAAACCTTATGAACATTTACCAAATCTATTTGAGAGTCTGCCGGATATTAGTGAAGAGAAACTAGTTGAAGTCAAAGAAGCAGCCCTCCGTATGGACTTTAATAATTACACTATTGGAAGACTTACCACTGATAGAGCTAATTATGATGATTCACATCCTGACTATGTTCATACACGAAGAACTATTTTAAAGAGAATGATTCAACTTGGATATGAACCTGAAAAATTTCAAGAAATTGATCGAGACATAAGTTCGAATTCTTACTATAACCGTGATGTAAAAATAGATAGGTATGGGAAAAAATATAGTTGGATTGCTTTTTATGAAATGTATGGATGGAAGGCTGATAGAGAACTTTTAGATGATTGGCGTGTTAATGAAAGATGCAGCGATGTAAGTATCGATCCAACGTTCCCTAAGCTTGATAATTCTTGGGGTCCTGAACTTACAAATATATTTACTGATTCTCCAAATGATATTGGGGAGTGGATTTTAAATGGACCAACCCCGAATTATTTGAATCTTTTAGAGACTCAGCAGTTTACCCAAACTAATAGCTGGATTTTGCTGAATGGATTTCTGAAAGAGGGCTCAAAAACGGATTACCGTGAAATATCTACATTCATGAGAGGTTTTTTTGTTGCTAATGAGCACATTTCCAAAATAAGTGATTTTGTTTTTAATGAAGATTATCTTGGTAATAATGCTCTGCCACAAACTCCTGAATACCATTACAAATACGCAGGTGAAATGGTTTTAGGAAATACATTTTTTAAACTAAATCACAATGTAAGTAGTCAAATGAATTTTGATGGATCAGATGAGTCTAGCTTTCCAATAGAACTTCCTGTGCAATCTTATGCATGGGAGTCTTATCACAGTACTTTGAATCAAGCTGGAGGAATTGATTTTCCAACCCCTGAACTATGCCAGAGACTAGGTTTAAAATATCATAATGGTGATCCAGACTTATATGATCTTGATGGGGTAGGATCTATTTTTAGAACATTTAAATCGGATAATGATACTTTGCGAGGCAATTTATCATACTTAAGAAAAGATCTTTTTCAAAAATATCTGACGGAAACTGAACAAACTTTTGTGTGGATATTGTGTGGGGAGCGGACACAAAACTATAAGGGTGGTGTAGAGGTGTATGAATATTTCAGAACTAACCAACATCGGCATAAACAAGTTTATATTTGGAAAGATGATCAAATAGTTAAATTAGATTAACTCATGTGATTAAAATTCAATTTGGATTAAAGAAAAAACCGCCATGAATGGCGGTTTCTCAATGACAACTTATGTGTCGCGCAATGACATTTTATGTGTCGCAAATGACAACTTATGTGTCGCGCAATGTTTTGAATATCAATTACCAGCTTAACGCGCCACCAGTTTGGTAATCCGTTACGCGAGTTTCAAAGAAGTTCTTCTCTTTACGTAAGTCCATCATTTCTGACATCCACTGGAATGGGTTATTCACACCAGCAAATTGTTCAGGTAAGCCTAATTGGCTCAAACGACGGTTACAGATGAACTTCAAGTATTCTTCCATCATGCCTGCATTCATACCCAATACACCGCGTGGCATAGTGTCACGAGCATATTCGATTTCAAGCATAGTACCTTCAAGAATCATTTGAATGATTTCTTCTTGGAACTCAGCAGTCCATAGGTGAGGGTTTTCGATCTTGATTTGGTTGATCATGTCGATACCAAAGTTCAAGTGCATAGATTCATCACGTAAGATGTATTGGAATTGCTCAGCAACACCATTCATCTTGTTACGACGACCCATAGACAAGATTTGGCTGAAACCACAGTAGAAGAAGATACCTTCAAGTACGCAGTAGAACGCGATCAAGTTGCGAAGCAAGATTTGGTCGTTTTCAGGTGTACCTGTTTTGAACGTAGGATCACTTAAAGATTGTGTATATTTCAGACCCCAAGCTGCTTTACGAGCCACTGAAGGAATCTCACGGTACATGTTGAAGACTTCGCCTTCGTCCATACCTAAAGATTCGATACAGTATTGGTAAGCGTGCGTGTGAATCGCTTCTTCAAATGATTGACGTAAGATGTACTGACGGCATTCAGGGTTAGTAATGTGACGGTAGATTGCAAGAACCAAGTTGTTCGCAACTAATGAATCCGCAGTCGAGAAGAAACCTAAAGAACGCATAACAATGGTACGCTCATCTTCGGTTAAGCCATTTTCAGACTTCCAAAGTGCGATGTCATGGTTCATGTTCACTTCTTGTGGCATCCAGTGGTTTGCACAACCGTCTAGATATTTTTGCCAAGCCCATTCGTATTTGAATGGTACAAGTTGGTTTAAGTCAGCGCGGCAGTTGATCATCGCTTTATCGTCAACTTGAACACGCTGAGCACCCATTTCTAGCTCTTCTAAGCCAGGTGCAACGTCTAGATTTTCTAGAGCGTTAGATGCTCTTGCCAACGGATCGGTTGGATCTGTTGGTCGATTCGTACTGGTTCGAGCGGGTTGTGCAGCTGCCAAATTCGGCGATGAGTGCTGTGCATTAGATACCACTTGCGAATCAGTCGTTTTTTGCGGTTCGACGGGCGCAGGCTGGTGAGCTTGTGCAGCTTGTTTCGGTTCATCATCTTCGAAATCGTCCCAACTTAGGATAGACATAACAGTTCTCTCTTCGTTGCTTTATATCTTTTATAGACATCCAGCGTCGCTGAGATGTCCTACTATACGCTCAATTTGTGTAAGCAAAATTAAGTTTTGTCGATCACTGCTCTAAAAGTGTTCGGTAGAGCAAATATCCCCACTACTTATTTTGATTACGCGATTTATATGCCTTAAACCAGAAATAGGCGATCGGGACATAAAAAGTCAAAATAAAAGAAACCACCAAAGCGATAAGCCCTAACTGATAGTTATGCGTCATATGTGGCATGGTGGTGTCCTTGATTGTTAAATATTAAATCCTCCCCAAACCCCTCCTTTAATAAAGGAGGGGATTTCCGTGAATTATTTTGTTTTCACGGAAGTCCCCCTTTGGAAAAAGGGGATTTAGGGGGATTAGAAATATAATTTGTTGAATTATATTTCCTTGTGAGATTTAGCAACTTGAGTCACTAATGTCTCTTCAATATCTTGAGCTTGAATATCTGAGGAGTGTCCAGCGCTTCCACTTGTCATTAAGTAACAAACTAGAAGTACTCGGTATATAACTCTTTCAGACTCTTCAATAACTACACGCACTTTCTTCCGAAAATCTTTCAACTTCTTCGACATGTTCGCTCCTAAACGGAATCAATCAATACGAAGTAGCAAGAGTGAGTTCTTATGCTAACCACTCATAAGAATCAACCATTGCTAGATCGCAATGATGAGATAAATCCCGGTTGATTCCTAATTCAGTTAACTTATTGACAAGCCTCACAATCAGGGTTGTCAATTGAACATGCCATTGGCACTGGAGCTGCTTGACCAAAACCTTCTTCTTCAGCAGCAACTTCAGCTTTAGGTTCTTCTTTCGCAACAGCAGTTACAGGTGCAGCAACAGTAGCAGGCTTAACCGCGTTCAATGCACCAGTGTTAATGGTTGATTTCTCGGCAGAAGTCGCACCCAATGCACGTAGGTAGTAAGTCGTTTTTAGACCACGTAACCATGCCATTTTGTACGTCATATCAAGTTTCTTACCGTTTGCACCAGAGATGTAAAGGTTAAGAGACTGAGCTTGGTCGATCCATTTTTGACGACGTGATGCAGCATCAACAATCCAACGTGGCTCAACTTCGAACGCAGTCGCGAAGATTGCTTTAAGCTCTTCAGGAATACGTGCGATTTTTTGAACCGAACCTTCGAAGTGTTTCAGGTCGTTCACCATTACAGAATCCCAAAGACCGCGATCTTTTAACGCACGCACTAGGTACGGGTTGATCACTGTGAATTCACCAGAAAGGTTAGATTTCACATACAAGTTTTGGAAGGTTGGTTCGATTGATTGAGACACGCCACAAATGTTCGAAATGGTTGCAGTCGGTGCAATCGCCATCACGTTTGAGTTACGCATACCGTCTTTTTGAACTTTAGTACGTAAAGTATCCCAGTCCAAACGTGTTGTACGGTCAACTTCGAACATACGGTCAGGACGAGCTTTTTGTACGATATCTAAAGAGTCAATTGGTAAGATACCTTGATCCCAAAGTGAACCTTTAAATGTCTCGTAAGTACCACGTTCAAGTGCCAAGTCGCTAGATGTTTGAATCGCGTAGTAAGAAATCACTTCCATCGATTCATCAGCGAACTCAACCGCAGCATCAGAACCATAAGCCAATTTCATTTCGTATAAAGCATCTTGGAAGCCCATGATACCCATACCCACTGGACGGTGTTTTAAGTTCGAGTTGCGTGCTTGAGGAACAGCGTAGTAGTTGATGTCAATCACGTTGTCGAGCATTCGAACAGCAGTTTTAACTGTACGAGCAAGCTTTTCACGATCTAACACACCGCCTTGAACGTGTTGTACAAGGTTGATTGAACCTAAGTTACATACTGCGATTTCATCTTCGTTCGTGTTCAGCGTAATTTCTGTACACAAGTTAGAAGAGTGAACTACACCAACGTGTTGTTGTGGTGAACGTAAGTTACATACGTCTTTGAATGTGATCCAAGGGTGACCAGTTTCAAACAACATAGACAACATTTTGCGCCATAAGTCTTTCGCACGGACTTTCTTATGTAGCATGTTGGTTTCTTTCGCAATGCCTTCATAGTAAGCATAGCGTTCAGCAAATGCTGCACCTGTTAGGTCATGCAAATCAGGTGTTTCAGATGGTGTGAACAGAGTCCATTCAGCATCTTCGAATACACGTTGCATAAACAAATCAGGAACCCAGTTCGCTGTGTTCATGTCGTGTGTACGACGACGGTCATCACCGGTGTTCTTACGAAGTTCTAGGAATTCTTCGATGTCCAAGTGCCAAGTTTCAAGATATGCACATACTGCACCTTTACGTTTACCACCTTGGTTGACTGCAACAGCAGTATCGTTGGCAACTTTAAGGAACGGTACAACACCTTGTGACTTACCATTCGTACCTTTGATGTACGAGTTAAGCGCACGAACTGGCGTCCAGTCATTACCTAAACCGCCCGCCCATTTAGACAACATTGCGTTATCACGCATTGCGCCATAAATGTTGTAAAGGTCATCTGAAATCGTTGTTAAGTAACAGCTAGATAACTGTGGACGTAAAGTACCAGAGTTAAATAGAGTAGGCGTAGACGCCATGTAATCGAAGCTAGACAATAAGTTATAGAATTCGATTGCACGTTCTTCACGGTTTGCTTCGTTCAATGAAAGACCCATTGAAACACGCATGAAGAATAATTGTGGTAATTCGAAACGTACACCATCTGAGTGGATGAAGTAACGGTCAAATAAGGTTTGTAGACCTAAATAAGTAAATTGGTTTGAGCGTTCTGGTTGAATCGCAGCAGCCAATTTTGCAAGGTCAAAGTTAAGTAGTTCTGGAGAAAGAAGATCAAGCTCGATACCTTTCTTCAAGAAAGTTTCTAAAGCGTCGCCTTCATTCGTGTCACTATCTAAACCTAAGAACTCTAACCCTGTAGCAACAAGGTCGTTACGCAATAAACGCGCAGTCACATATGTATAGTTTGGTTCTTGTTCGATACGTGTACGAGTAGCCATCATCATGGTCGTTGAGATGTCTGACTCTTTTACGCCGTTATAAAGGTTTTTTACAGTCTCATCGATAATCGCTCGAACATCGATGCCTTCTAAACCTTCAGCTGCTTTAACAATATTTGCCTCAAGTGCGCCAAGATCAAGCGGTTTAAGCTGACCGTTTGAACCTGTCACTTGTAAAGTAGGGTGGTGGTGAGCACCAGTTTGTTTACGAGCTTCGGCACGTTGTTCGCGGTAAATCACGTAAGAGCGAGCAACTTTTTGCTCACCTGTACGCATAAGCGCAAGTTCAACCTGATCCTGAATTTCTTCAATATGAATGGTACCGCCAGAAGGTAAACGACGGTTAAAGGTATTCAACACCATCTCAGTTAATTGAGAGATACGGTCATGAATACGGCTGGAGTCAGCGCTTTGCTGGCCTTCAACGGCCAAGAACGCTTTACCAATCGCCACAGAGATTTTTTCTGCATCAAAAGGTGCAACGTCACCGGTGCGTTTAATCACCTGAATTTGACCAGGGGTTGAATTCGTTACGCTCATGCTAGCATAGCTCCATTTGTCATCTATTTTTATGTTAGGACCGTTTGAACTGGGCAATTTTTATGCCACAGTGTTTGAGGTTTAAACACAAGACCTAGTGGTTTAAAAATTTATTGAACACAAGATACGGGAAAATTCAGGGTATATCAATATTGACATTTTACTAAATGCTTTGAACTTTTCTGGCAGAAATCCATCTCAAAAAATCCCTATTTTTTATCTTTGTTATATATGCCTTATCCGACAAGGGCATAGCATAGCAAAGTCGAAAAAGAGTGCTTATAGATAACATTGTGGATAACTTCAGAAAGCCTAAAAAGTTGTGAATTAATCAGTCAGTTTTTATTCGATGAAAATGTATCCAAATTTATAATTGTTGGTATTGTGAGCAATAGGGTATGGAAATGATTGGTAAATACGGCTGCAAAAATGTAGCAGGTTAAAATTTATTACAAAATACGATATTGATGTATCAGTTTGGTGAATGCCATCTTGTTTACAATGTAAACGTGTGTATATTGCAAACTATGTTTAAGCGTATCTATCGGATTTCAAATAGGATACGCCCAATCAAATAAGGGGCAATCAATGAGCCAAGAAGAAAAGTTACCTAAAATTTTAATTGTTGAAGACGATGAGCGTCTTGCTCGTTTAACTCAAGAATACTTAATCCGTAACGGACTTGAAGTTGGGGTAGAACCAGACGGTAATCGTGCGATTCGCCGTATTATCGCTGAACAACCAGATATGGTATTACTCGACGTGATGCTTCCGGGTGCCGATGGTTTAACCATTTGTCGTGAAGTTCGTCCACACTACCATCAACCAATTTTAATGTTGACTGCACGTACCGAAGACATGGACCAAGTGTTGGGTCTAGAAATGGGTGCAGATGACTATGTTGCAAAACCTGTTCAACCTCGCGTTTTACTTGCGCGTATTCGTGCATTATTACGTCGTACAGACAAAGCACCAGAAGATGAAGTTGCACAGCGCATCGAATTTGATGATCTTGTAATTGATAATGGTGGTCGTTCTGTCACACTCAATAATGAGTTGGTTGACTTTACCAGTGCAGAATATGACCTTTTATGGCTGTTGGCATCTAATGCGGGTCGCATTCTTTCTCGTGAAGATATTTTTGAGCGTCTGCGTGGTATTGAATACGATGGTCAAGACCGTTCAATTGACGTGCGTATCTCGCGAATTCGTCCAAAAATTGGTGATGATCCAGAAAACCCGAAACGTATTAAGACCGTACGTAGTAAAGGTTATTTATTCGTAAAAGAAACCAACGGCATTTAATGTAAAATACCGTCCCTTAGTTTGGCAAAGTAGGACACTTTTACGTGTTTAAACACAGTATATTTTTGCGCGTTTATGCGGGGCTACTGATTTTAGTCTTTTTAGTCGCTACATTTGGCTATTTGCTGGTGCAAATCATTAACTACCAGCGCGCGCAAGAATATCGTGAATCGCTTACTGACGGTTTGGCTTTCATTATAAGTGAAGGTATTGCACGTCAGCCAAATGAACAACAAAAGTCAGATTGGGTGTCAGATGCATCCGATCTACTTGAGTTGCCTATTTATTATGTAAAAGCTAATCAGGTTGATTTAACCCGAGCGGAAACAAAACGTATAGAAGAGCGTAAAGCTGTAGTGCGTTGGGACGCACAAACCACAGCAGCTTATATTATTATTGGTTTAAAAGATGATCCTGCACATCTACTGTATATAAAAGCTGATAATATTTCAGAACGCCAAATGAAAGCATTGCCTGTATTTATACTGGATTATTTGGTGTATTACCCTGGTCAAGAAAAACAATATCTTGAAAAAATCCAACATCATTTTTCTTATCCAATTTCAATTCAAAATGTTCAAAGTTTGCCTTTAGATTCTGAGCAAATCGGCCGACTACGTTTAGATCACAGCATTATTTTGTATCGTGATAGTGCGACTGAGCGCGGCACAACTATTTCGATCGTATCACCAATTCCAAGCTCAACTTCAGAAGTCTTGGTCATGGGGCCGGTACCATTATTTAATTGGATGCCTTTCCAGTTGGCAGCGGGTATTACGCTACTGAGCTTGTTTGTCTTGAGCTTGGGTGTTTATGGTCTATTGGTGCCGATGCAACGTAAGCTGCGTGCTGTAAATTATGCGTTAAATAAAATGAAGGGCGGGGACTTATCTGTACGTCTGCCTGTCGAAAGCACGGATGAGTTTGGTACTTTAGCATCGAGCTATAACTCCATGTCAGATCATATTGAGCGTTTAATTGAAGCACAGCGTGAGTTGATGCGCGCGGTATCGCATGAACTGCGGACACCCGTGGCACGTATTCGCTTTGGTGTAGAAATGATGGCGGATGAAGATGATTATGATTACCGGCAGCAACAAGTTGAACAAATCGACAAAGATATCGAAGCGCTTAATACCTTGATTGATGAAATCATGACCTATGCTAAGCTCGAACAGGGCATGCCATCTTTAGAATTTGAAGATGTTAGCTTGTTTGAAGTTTTAGATCAGGTCTTGATTGAAACTGAAGCCTTAAAGACTGGGAAAACCTTGGAATTGCAAGCACCACCAATTGGAGTGGTTGTGGAAACCGAGCGTCGCTATTTACACCGTGTTGTACAAAACTTGGTGGGGAATGCAGTGCGATATTGTGACGATAAAGTGCTGATTAGTGGTGGTGTGAATGATGAAGGTATGGCTTATATCTGTGTTGAAGATGATGGCCCCGGCATTCCAGAAGAAGATCGTAAGCGTATCTTTGATGCTTTTGCACGTTTAGATGATAGTCGTACCCGTGCTTCAGGGGGCTATGGTTTAGGCTTATCGATTGTTAGTCGTATTGCATATTGGTTTGGCGGGACTATTGATATTGATGAAAGTCCAATATTAGGTGGAGCGCGTTTCACCATGACATGGCCTGCAACTCGTTTTAAGAAAAATAAACCGAAGTTAGATATTAAAGAGCCGAGTACCAATGGAAATTAAGTAAGCTTAGATATGTAGCTGAGCTGATTTTAGTGAATGATAAGTATAAAAGCCATTCAATTTGAATGGCTTTTTGATATCAGTTTTCTACTTATTCCGTAATTGTTGCATCGGGTTCAATAATAGGTTTGCCATTTTTTAATGCGGCAAGAGCATCTGCATTAAAATCGATGAGTAAGGAGTTGTTTTTAGCATCGATAGAATAATTGCTAATAAGTTTTTGATCACCGTTTAAAGTTTCAAGTTTATATTCATCTGCAATATTCATAATCCCGTTAAGGTTGGTTGTTGCAGAAGCTAAATCTTGTCGTAACAACTCATAGATATCACGTAAATCAAAAATGGCATTTTGAGCATCAGGATGCTTATCTAAGTAGCTTTTAATATGGTGAATCACCAATTGTGCAGATAGAAAATAATCAGGTTTATGCGTAAATTCTAAAGTCATTATTGTCTCTCCGTTGTGATTGCTTTTTCTGTTTTAACTACAAATATCACACTCTTTGTGGGTCGTGTCAAAGAATTGCAAAAAAGTCACAAGAAGCTAAAAAAAGCCTTTTTTCTTTGTGCAAATTCAACTTGTTTTTCATTTTAGGGGAAAGATCAAAGCTAATAGATGGAATCAAACAGGCAACCAATTTGACACATGATGGAATTTATTTAATAAATGATACGGCCATGAAAATTTAATAGATGAGCTAAAAGTTAAAGGATTTGTTCATGAAACTGAACAGTCATAATTTTCTGTTAAAATCACATAAATGTAATAATTAATAAAAAAATGCAATCTAATCTAATTAAGCGATTAATCCTAAATTTAAGGGAGTAAACCCAATTTAAATGCTGAAATGATTAAAAAATCATCCTAAAGACGAATATCGATAAGCTAGCAAGAAGCCTCCTCAATCAGGTACAATTGGCGGGATTAATTTTGTGTTTGGTGTATTTGAAGGCCAATACATACATTCTTTGTTAATAAATAGGCCTGCCAGGAGTTATCCCCGCATGAGTGCCATTACTCCATACGATTGGGCAATTATTGCCTTCGTGATCGGCGTTACATTCCTTTGCGTCTTTATGCTGACCGTCCCTTTACTCCTTGGGGGTAAATCATGGGGTCGTGCTAAGCAAGAGCAGTTTGAGTCAGGTGTAGTAGGTGCTGGTGGTGCACGTATTCGCTTGTCTGCGAAATTCTATTTAGTTGCGATCTTCTTCGTGGTGTTCGATATCGAAGCACTTTACCTTTATGCATGGGCATCTTCTGTTCGTGAAACTGGGTGGGTTGGTTTTGCAGCTGCAGCAGTCTTTATTTTAGTTTTACTTGCTGGTTTGGTTTATGAATTGTCTTCTGGTGGTTTGAATTGGTCACCTTCTGACAAGCGTAAAGCGGCGGGAATTAAACCTAAAATTGGTTCGCCAAATATGGATATCGCAGAAATCACACGCTTTAACTCTATTGAAGAGTTGGTTATGGACCCTACAGGTCAAATTCCAGCGCAATCATCTGGTCGTGTGAAATCTAAGTCACCGACTGCATCATCTGACAAGGAGTAAGACGGGATGAAATATACATTAACCCGTGCGAATCCGGATGCTGATCAATATCCACTTCAAGAGCGTCAAATCGTCACCGATCCGCTTGAAGAAGAAGTGAATAAAAATGTGTTCATGACTCGTTTAGAGGATGTTGCACATACAGCAGTAAACTGGGGTCGTAAAAACTCAGTTTGGCCGTTCAACTTTGGTACATCTTGCTGCTACGTAGAGTATGCAACGACTTTAACAGGCGTGCATGACTTGTCACGTTTCGGTGCCGAGGTTATTCGTGCTTCACCACGTCAGGCTGATTTGATGATTGTTGCAGGTACATGCTTCATGAAAATGGCGCCTGTAATTCAACGTTTGTACGAGCAAATGCTTGAGCCTAAATGGGTAATCTCAATGGGCGCATGTGCAAACTCTGGTGGTATGTACGACATTTATTCAGTTGTACAAGGTGTGGATAAAATCATCCCTGTCGATGTGTATATCCCGGGTTGCCCACCACGTCCTGAAGCTTTAATTCAGGCATTGATGTTATTGCAAGACCAGATTCAACTTGAGCGCCGTCCTTTATCGGCAGTGATTGGTGATGATCTTAAGCCAGTGTATAAGCCAAAGATGATGCCAGAACGTGACCGTAAGAACGCACAGCGTATTGCAGTGAAAAACTTACGCTCAATGGATGAAATTAAATAATCACTGCGACGAAATATTGATACACCCGGACTGGGTGTAATTGTCGTTTTGATTGACTGAATTTGTATTAAATAGGAAGCCAAGCCAATGGCTGAAACTGACATTGCTATGCCAGAATCAACTCTAGTTGATTCCCGCCCTGCATTTGCAATTGTAGAAGAGCTCAAAACCAAATTTGGTGAGAACTTCTACGTGCAAACGACTTTTGAAGACTTTCCAACAGTCTGGGTTGAGCGCGCACGTGTACAAGAAGTTTTAATGTTCTTGCGTACGGTGTCACGTCCATACGTGATGCTGTTTGACTTGTCTGCGGTTGATGAGCGTTTACGTACACACCGCGATGGTCTGCCTGCATCTGACTTCACTGTGTTCTATCATCTGTTATCGCTTGAGCGTAACAGTGATATTCGTATTAAAGTTGCATTGAATGAGTCAGATTTGAACATTCCAACGGCAACCAACATTTGGCCAAATGCCAACTGGTACGAACGTGAAGCTTACGACATGTTTGGTATCAACTTCGAAGGGCATCCAATGCTCCGTCGTATCTTGTTGCCAACATATTGGGAAGGTCACCCGTTACGTAAAGAATATTCTGCACGTGCGACTGAATACACGCCTTATCGCCAAAACCAAGCGAAACAGGATTACGAACAAGAACATCTTCGTTTCGTACCTGAAGATTGGGGTATGAAGCGTGGGAACGATGATGAAGACTTCATGTTCCTAAACTTGGGTCCTAACCATCCATCTGCGCACGGTGCATTCCGTGTGATCTTGCAGTTGGACGGCGAAGAAGTGAAAGACTGTGTTCCTGACATCGGCTATCACCACCGTGGCGTGGAAAAAATGGCTGAGCGTCAAACATGGCACTCATTCATCCCGTATACAGACCGTGTTGACTACTTAGGTGGTTGTGCGCAAAACATGCCTTACGTTCTTGGCGTAGAGCAAATGGCAGGGATTACCGTTCCTGATCGTGCACAATGTATCCGTGTCATGATGTCTGAATTGTTCCGTATCAATAACCACTTATTGTTCATTGGTACTGCGATTCAGGATGCCGGCGGTATGACCCCAGTATTCTATATGTTCGCTGACCGTCAAAAAATCTATGACGCGATCGAAGCGATCACGGGTTACCGTATGCACCCAGCATGGTTCCGCATCGGTGGTACAGCGCACGACTTGCCAAACAACTGGCAGCACCTCATTCGCGAAATCCTAGATTGGATGCCGAAGCGTATGAACGAGTACTACACTGCAGCACTTAAAAACTCAGTGTTTATCGGTCGTACCCGTAATGTTGCTCAGTATGATGCTAAATCTGCATTGGCTTGGGGTGTAACGGGTACTGGTCTACGTGCTACAGGTATTGATTTCGACGTTCGTAAATACCGTCCTTATAGCGGCTACGAAAACTACGACTTTGATGTGCCTTTAGAGTACGAAGGCGATGCTTATGCACGTGTTCTTGTTCACTTCCGTGAAATTGAAGAATCGCTGAAAATCATCAAGCAATGTTTAGACAACATGCCTTCTGGTGCATACAAAGCAGACCATCCACTGGCTGTTCCACCACCAAAAGATAAAACTTTACAAGACATCGAAACATTGATTACGCACTTCTTGAGCGTGTCATGGGGTCCTGTAATGCCAGCAGGCGAAAGCTCTGTAATGGCGGAAGTGGTAAAAGGTGCGTCGAACTACTACTTGACTTCAGACAAGTCAACGATGAGTTACCGTACACGTATCCGTACACCAACCTTCACGCACTTACAGCAAATGCCTTCTGTGATTAACGGCAGCTTAATGTCTGACTTAATCATTTATTTAGCGACAATTGACGTCGTAATGGCTGACGTGGATCGCTAAGGGGTAATCGCATTATGATGATTTTGACTGACAAAAAACCACGTGTGAATGTTGAAGGGATTTTAACTGCGGAAGAAATCCACGATATCGAACATCACATTGGTCACTATCCGTACCCACGCGCAGCATGTCTTGATGCTTTGAAGTGTGTACAACGCCGTAATGGCTGGGTAGATGATGCACAGATGAATGCTATTGCGCAATTGCTTAGCATGAGCCTTGCAGACCTAGAAGGTGTTGCAACTTTCTATAACCGTATTTACCGTCAACCAGTTGGTCGCCACGTAATTTTATTATGTGACTCGATTGCTTGTTTCTTGATGGGTGCGGAAACACTTGCTGAAGCATTCCAGCGTGAATTAGGCATTTCATTTGGTCAAACGACTGCAGATGGTCGCTTTACTTTATTGCCAATTTGCTGCCTAGGTAACTGTGACAAAGGTCCGACGTTAATGATTGACGAAGACACTCACGGTCTAGTTGAAGTGACTTCAATTAAACAGTTATTGGAGAAGTATGTATGAATACTGAACCAAAACCAATTTATGGCGACGGTAACCCAGAAACTCACCCATTAACTTGGCGTTTGAGCAAACAGGAACACGTTCGCAGTGCAGATGATTACGAAGCACTTGAAGGTTATGCTGGCTTTAAGAAGGCTGTTGGCATGCAACCGAAAGAAGTGCTTGAAGTGATCAAAGCTGCGACTGTAAAAGGTCGTGGTGGTGCGGGCTTCCCTGCAGGGATCAAATGGTCGCTTATGGCGCCAAATGATAACTCAGGCCCTCGTTACCTCATCTGTAATGCCGATGAAATGGAACCAGGTACCTTTAAAGATCGTCTGTTGATGGAAAAACTTCCTCATCAGTTGATCGAAGGTATGTTGATTGCTGCTTATACATTAGAAGCAACACAGGGTTATATCTTCATCCGTGGTGAATACATCGAAGCGGCTCAATACTTAAATGAAGCATTGGACCAAATTCGTGCCAAAGGTTACTTGGGTGAAAACATCTTAGGTACAGGTTGGAACTTCGAGTTACACGTGCATACTGGTGCGGGTCGTTATATCTGTGGTGAAGAAACTGCATTGATTAACTCGCTTGAAGGTCGCCGTGCGAACCCTCGTACTAAACCGCCATTCCCACAAGTTGCAGGTGCTTGGGGTCGTCCTACGATTGTTAACAACGTAGAGACTTACAACAACTTACCCGCAATTATGCTTCGTGGTCCTGAATGGTATATCGGTTTATCTGAAGGTAAGTCGAAAGATCCAGGTACTAAAATTTATGGCGCTTCAGGCAAAGTAAAATTCCCAGGTCTTTGGGAACTACCATTCGGTACAACTGCACGTGAAGTGATTGAAGAACATGCCGGTGGTATGCGTGACGGTTTAAAACTGAAAGCATGGTTACCAGGTGGTGCATCAACTGACTTCTTGGCAGCAGAGCACATTGATCTTCCTATGGATGCGGAACACATCATGAAAGCAGGTTCACGTTTAGGTACGTGTTTGCTCATGGTTGTAGATGAAACTCAATGTATGGTTTCAGCAACCCGTAACTTAGAAGAATTCTTTGCGCGTGAATCATGTGGTTGGTGTACACCATGCCGTGATGGTTTACCTTGGGCGGTTAAAGCGCTTAAAGCATTGGAAGATGGTACAGGTAAAAAAGAAGATATCGATCACTTACAAGAACTAACTCGTAAGCTTTGGATTGGTAAAACTTTCTGTGCTCACGCTCCAGGTGCGATGGAACCACTTATGGGCGCACTCAAACATTTCCGTGGCGAGTTTGAAGCAAAAGTTGTAAACGCAGCTGCTCAAACTAGCAACGTAGAACAAGCTTAAGGAATTCGACTATGGCTACAATTCATGTCGATGGCAAATCGTATGAAGTCAACGGCTCGGAAAACTTGCTACAAGCATGTTTGAGTCTTGGCATTGATATCCCATACTTTTGTTGGCATCCATCCTTAGGTTCTGTCGGTTCTTGCCGTCAATGTGCTGTCACTCAATATGCGAACCCTGAAGATACTCGCGGTCGCTTGGTGATGTCATGTATGACACCTGCTGCTGACAATACCTACATCTCGATTGAAGACAAAGAAGCAAAAGATTTCCGTGCTTCTGTTGTTGAATTCTTGATGACCAACCACCCACACGACTGCCCAGTCTGTGAAGAAGGTGGTCACTGTCATTTACAAGATATGACTGTGATGACGCAACACGACCGTCGTCGTTACCGTTTCACTAAACGTACGCATTACAACCAAGAATTAGGTTCGTTTATTGCGCACGAGATGAACCGTTGTATCGCATGTTACCGTTGTGTTCGTTACTACAAAGACTACGCAGGTGGTACAGACTTTGGCGTGTATGCCAATGCATCACGTGTGTATTTCGGTCGTCCAGAGTCAGGCACATTAGAATCTGAATTCTCAGGTAACTTGACTGAAGTCTGTCCAACAGGTGTATTCACCGACAAAACTCACTCAGAACGCTATAACCGTAAATGGGACATGCAGTATGCGCCAAGCGTATGCCAAGGTTGTTCTTCAGGTTGTAACATTTCTCCAGGTGAACGTTATGGCGAACTTCGTCGTGTCGAAAACCGTTTCAATGGCGAAGTTAACCAATACTTCCTTTGCGATAAAGGTCGTTTCGGTACAGGTTATGTGAACCGTGAAGATCGTCCACGTCAACCACAATTCCGCTCTGGTGCAAATGTGACTACAGTTTCTGTAGACCAAGCATTGGATACCGTAATTGAAAATATCCAAGGCAAAAAAGTATTGGGTATCGGTTCACCACGTGCGTCACTTGAATCAAACTTCGCGCTTCGCGAACTTGTAGGTCAAGACAACTTCTCAACAGGTATGTCTCAAAAAGAGCAAAAACTTGTTGAGCTTGCAGCTTCTATCATGCAAACCGAAGGTGTTTATAACCCAGGTATGCGTGAAATCGAAAGCTACGATGCTGTGTTGATTTTGGGTGAAGACTTAACTCAAACTGCACCACGTATGGCTCTATCTGTTCGCCAAGCTGCGAAAAATAAAGCCAAAGAAATGGCTGCAGAGCGCCGTACGCAAGAGTGGTTGGCTGAGCCTGTACAACGTATTGCTCAAGATGCGAAATCTCCGATTTACATCCTTGCTGCAACTCAAACACGTTTAGCTGATGTTGCAACAGGTGAAGTTGTTGCATCACCTAACGACATTGCACGTTTAGGTTTTGCGGTCGCAGCTGCTGTCAAAGGTGAAGTGATCTTAGGTTTGGATGACGATGCAAAAGCATTTGCACAAACCATTGCTGACACTTTAAAAGCTGCGAAAAAACCATTAATCATCTCTGGTACAAGCTTGCAAGACGCATCAATCATGGAAGCTGCTGCACAAGTTGCACAGAACCTTGGTAATGCGGGCTTAACATTGACTGTTCCTGAAGTGAACTCAATGGGCTTAGCGATCTTTGGTGGTCAAAGTTTAGAACAAGCATTCGCACAAGATTACGATACCGTGATCGTGGTGGAAAATGACCTTTATCGTCGTTTACCAGCCGCGCAGGTGAATGCTGCACTTTCTGGTAAAGAAGTGATCGTACTTGATCATTCTGAAACTGAAACTGTGAAAAAAGCCAACATCGTACTTTCTGCTGCTTCATTTGCTGAAGGTGATGGTACTGTTGTCTCTCAGGAAGGCCGTGCACAACGTTTCTACCAAGTGTATGACCCAAGCTACTACAAACCAGAACTTGCGATCAAAGAATCTTGGCGCTGGTTACATGCCATTGAAACTGGCGTGAAAGGCAAAGCGATTTCTTGGACAGTTCTTGATGACGTGATTGAGTCAGTAGCGAAAAACGTTCCTGCACTTGAAGCAATTCAAGATGTAGCACCAGATGCTGGCTTCCGTGTACATGGTCTGAAAGTGGCACGTGAACCACGTCGTTACTCAGGTCGTACTGCGATGCGCGCACCACTTTCTATTCATGAACCAAAACAACCAGTCGATAAAGACTCTGCGTTGACGTTCTCTATGGAAGGTTATGTAGGTAACCAAACTCCAGCTTCACTTGTACCATTTGCTTGGTCTGCAGGTTGGAACTCACCACAAGCTTGGAACAAATTCCAAGACAACGTGGGTGGTCACTTAAAAGGTGGTGATGCAGGCGTTCGTTTATTTGATCGTTTAGCGAAACGTCCAGCACGTACATTCGTTGCACCTGCACCTGTTGCGGTTAATGGTGAAAGCTTCCGTCTTGTACCGATGCATCACATCTTCGCTTCTGGTGAATTTACAGTGAAAACACCTGCGATGGAATCACGTATTCCTGAAGCAATGTTTGCTGTGGGTGAACAAGATGCAGCACGCTTAAATGTTCAAGATGGTCAACGTATCGCTGTGAAAGCAGGGGATGTTGAAATCGTCCTTCCAGTTCAAGTGATTGAATACTTACCTACAGGTTATATCGGTTACCCAGTGGGTCTAGCACCTACAGTATCGCTTGCAGAACCTGTTTCAGTCGCGGTAGGAGTGTAATTCATGGAACAAGAATTAATCCGTCAAACGCCGCTGTGGGCTGAAAACTGGCCAATCGCCTATTCAGTTCTTCAAGCAATTGTGATCTTACTGGTTGTGGTATTGATCGCTGCGTTGATGTCTTTTATTGAACGTCGTTTACTCGGCTTGTGGCAAGACCGTTACGGTCCGAACCGTGTAGGTCCGGGCGGTATGTTCCAGATTGTTGCCGACATGCTGAAAATCATGTTCAAAGAAGACTGGACACCAAAATTTGCTGACAAATTGACTTTCCGTATGGCTCCAGCAGTTGCGATGGCAACTGCGGTGCTATCGTTCATGGTTATTCCTGTTTCACCTTATCTAGGTGTTTCAGACATGAGCATCGGTCTATTGTTCTTTATGGCAATGGCTGGTATTGCGGTATACGCAGTATTGTTCGGTGGTTGGTCATCAAATAACAAATACGCATTACTTGGTGGTTTACGTTCTGCTGCTCAAACCATTTCTTATGAAGTGTTCTTGGGTATTTCACTGATGGGTGTGGTTGCGATTGCAGGCTCATTCAACATGCGTGAAATTGTTGAAGCTCAACGTGATGTTTGGTTTGTTATTCCTCAGTTCTTAGGTTTCTTAATCTTTGTGGTTGCGGGTGTTGCGGTAACTCACCGTCATCCATTTGACCAACCAGAAGCAGAACAAGAATTGGCGGAAGGTTACCATGTCGAATACGGCGGTATGAAATGGGGTATGTTCTTCGTTGCGGAATACGTCAACGTCGTACTGATCTCTGCATTAATCGTGACTTTATTCTTCGGTGGTTGGTTAGCGCCTTTTAACCTAGATATTCCATTCATTCCAGCTGCGTTCTGGTTCATTATTAAAACAGCATTCTTTGTAATGATGTTTGTCTTGGCTCGTGGTTCTTTAATGCGTCCACGTTATGACCAAGTCATGAACTTTGGTTGGAAAATTTGCTTGCCATTGGCGTTGGTTAACCTTCTGGTAACTGGTGCTGTGATTCTGATGAATCAGGCCTAAGACAGCAGGGAGAATAAAATGTTTAAATTTCTAGCTGGATTTGGGTCAATTGTACGTTCGTTGTGGATGGTATTCTCACACGCGACACGTAAACGTGACACCATTTTATATCCAGAGGTTAAAGCGGAAGACATCGTACCACCACGTTTCCGTGGTCGTATCGTGTTAACGCGTGACCCTGATGGTGAAGAGCGCTGCGTTGCATGTAACCTTTGTGCGGTTGCATGTCCAGTCGGCTGTATTTCACTACAAAAAGCTGAAAAAGAAGATGGTCGTTGGTATCCGGAGTTTTTCCGTATCAACTTCTCACGTTGTATTTTCTGCGGTATGTGTGAAGAAGCATGTCCTACGACTGCGATTCAAATGACACCTGACTTTGAGTTAGGTGAGTATGTTCGTCAGGACTTAGTATATGAGAAAGAAAACCTTCTTATCTCAGGTCCTGGTAAATACCCAGACTATAACTTCTATCGCGTAACAGGTATGGCTGTTGCCGGTAAAGATAAAGGTCAGGCTCAACGCGAAAGCACACCAGTTGATGTACGGAGTCTATTACCATGATGTGGCCATTTTATTTGATGGCGCTTGTGGCCATCGTCTCTACCGTTCGTGTTGTAACTAACACGAACCCAGTACACGCTTTATTAAGCTTGATTATCTCTTTACTTGCAGTTGCAGGTATCTTCATGATCGTGGGTGCGCCGTTTGCCGGTGCCCTCGAAATTATCGTTTACGCTGGCGCAATTATGGTGCTATTCGTATTCGTCGTGATGATGCTGAATCTTGGTCAAAATACAGTTGAACAAGAAAGCAAATGGCTGACTTCTTCAGCGTGGGCATATCCTGCGTTGATGAGCTTCCTAATGGGTCTAATCCTTGTTTGGATGTTGAAGTCAGACTACACAACTGCTGGCACTGTCATGGGTGCTCAAGTTGTCGGTCCGAAAGAAGTGGGTACTTCACTCTTTACTCAGTACTTATTGCTGGTTGAAGTTGCTGCGATGTTATTGCTTGGCGCACTTGTCGCTGCATTCCATCTTGGCAAACGTGAGCCAGGTGCAGAAGAGGACAAAGAATAATGGGCAACATCCCTTTAGAACATGGTTTGATCGTTGCAACCATTCTTTTTGCACTGGGTTTTTACGGTGTGATGGTTCGACGCAACCTACTATTTATTTTAATGAGCCTTGAAATCATGATGAACGCTGCTGCTTTAGCGTTCGTATTGGCAGGAAGCGCATGGGCACAGCCAGATGGTCAAGTGATGTTTATCTTGATCTTAACGCTTGCTGCAGCAGAGGCTTGTATCGGTCTTGCGATCGTCCTTCAGTTCTATCATCGCTTCCATCATCTGGATGTGGATGCTGCTAGTGAGATGCGCGGATGAGTTATTTATATTTAACAGTACTTTTCCCGCTAATTGGTTTTATCCTGTTGGCGGCAGGTCGTAAAAACCTTCCTGAATCAGTTGCTGCAATTATTGGTGCAGGTTCAGTTGGTCTTTCAGCTTTATTTGCATTAATTGCCGGTATCGACTTTGTTAATAATGGTTCAGTTGCAACAACTCAGCATCTTTGGACTTGGTTCAGTGCAGGTAACTTAGCACCGGGCTTCACGCTTCATTTAGATGGCTTATCATTATTGATGATGGGCATGATCACAGGTGTGGGTTTCTTAATTCACATCTTTGCAACATGGTACATGCGTGGCGAAGAAGACTTTGCACGTTTCTTCTCATACTTCAACCTATTCGTAGCAAGCATGCTGCTTTTAGTGTTGGGTGACAACTTAGCGTTGTTATTCCTCGGTTGGGAAGGTGTAGGTCTATGTTCATACCTATTGATTGGTTACTACTACCAAACACCTGCAAACGGTTTTGCTGCAATTAAAGCATTCACCGTGACACGTGTGGGTGACGTATTCTTACTGATCGCATTGTTCTTGATCTACCAACAATTCGGCACTTTAAACATTGCAGAAGTTGTAGCTGCTGCGCCAACAGTTTTGGCTCAGAGTTCTTCAATTGCGATTTGGACTGCATTGATGTTGTTCTTGGGGGCTGCAGGTAAATCTGCTCAGATCCCATTACAAACATGGTTGGCAGATGCGATGGCTGGTCCTACACCAGTATCTGCATTGATCCACGCAGCAACAATGGTAACAGCAGGTGTTTACCTATGTAGCCGTATGTTCAGCGTGTTTGAACAAGCGCCAGAAGTGATGATGTTCATCTCAATCACAGGTGCGGTGACATTGTTAGTTGCAGGCTTTGCTGCATTGGTACAAACAGACATCAAGCGTATTCTTGCTTACTCAACTATGAGTCAGTTGGGTTATATGTTTATGGCTGTAGGTGCTGAAGCTTACCAAGCTGGTCTATTCCACATGCTGACTCACGCATTCTTCAAGGCATTATTATTCTTGTCTTCTGGTGCAGTGATTTTGGCTTACCATCACGAACAAAACATCTTCAAGATGGGTGGTCTATTCCACAAAAACAAATTCTTGTTTGCTTGTTTCGCGATTGGTGGTGGTGCATTGGCAGCGATTCCATTCATCACGATCGGCTTCTTCTCGAAAGATGCGATTCTTGGTGCGGTATGGGTGAAAGGTCAAGCAATAGCAGTTTATGACTGCTTGTACTGGACTGGTGTAGCAGGTGCGTTCTTAACTTCAATTTATACATTCCGTCTTATTTGGGTTGTATTCTTTGGTAAAGAAAACACGCCTTACCATGAAATCAAAGGTGTTACTTACTGGGGTCCATTGGCGATTCTTGCAGTGCTTTCAACTGGTTTAGCTTATGTATTAAAAGCACCAGTAACGAATATTTTAAATGCTGCACAAATCCCAGCGTTTGATATTCCAGAAGCACTAGAACACGGTATGCATAGCGCTGAATACACAGCTGTAGGTATTGCACTTGCAGGTCTTGCAGTTGGCGTGGTGTTATTTGCCTTTGCTTATGGTGCAGTGAAATCATTCGCGAAAACTTCACTGGGCGCGGGTCTTGCAAATATCTGTCGTAATGCACTTGGTTTCGATGCTTTGTATAACATTGTTTTCGTTAAGCCTTATTTGCTACTGGCTAAAATCTTTGGTCGTGATCCAATTGACGGCTTATGGCTTGTATTGCCTGCACTTGTTAAAGGCGGTAATAGCTTTACAAGTTCACGTCAAACAGGTTCATTGCGTGAATACGCATCTAGTATGGCATTCGGTACGTTTGCATTACTATTGATCCTGGTCGTGATTCAGGTCGTGGGGAAATAAAATGGAAACTCCAAACAATTTAATTCTACCCGCTCTGATCCTTATTCCGTTCATTGCAGGTTTTGTATGCTGGCTTGTCGATAAACTCGACAAGCACTTACCACGCTATATTGCCTTAATTGGTATGCTATTAACGTTGGTGTTAACCGTCGTTTTATGGCAAAGCGGTACTTATAACTATGAGTTGGGTACACAAGCTCCACAGTGGGCTGCTCAATTTAACCTACCGTGGATTACCACTTTAGGGATTAACATTCACCTTGCGGTGGATGGTCTTTCACTGCTTATGGTGGGTTTAACTGCATTACTGGGTGTACTTGCGGTCGGCTGTTCATGGGGTGAGATTCAAAAGAACGTTGGTTTCTTCCACTTAAACCTACTTTGGTCTTTAGGTGGTGTGATCGGTGTATTCTTAGCGATTGACATGTTCCTATTCTTCTTCTTCTGGGAGATGATGCTGGTACCAATCTACTTCTTGATCGCACTTTGGGGTCATAAAGGGGCAGAAGGTAAGTCACGCGTTTACGCTGCAACTAAATTCTTTATCTATACTCAGGTTGCGGGTCTGATCATGTTGATCGGTATCTTGGGTCTAGTGGTTGTTGGCTTCCAACTTCACGGTCAAATCAGCTTTAACTATGACTTCTTGATGAGTGTTGCACACACTGTTGAGGCGAAAGCTCCAGCACTTGCGTATGCATTCATGATCTGTATGTTCATTGGTTTTGCGGTAAAACTTCCAGTTTTCCCATTACACGGCTGGTTACCCGATGCACATGCACAAGCACCTACAGCGGGTTCTGTCGACCTTGCAGGTATCTTGATTAAAACTGCGGCTTATGGTCTTTTACGTTTCGTTATTCCATTCTTCCCAGTAGCATCTGCTCAGTTTGCTGACATCGCGATCATTCTTGGTCTAATCGGTATTTTCTACGGTGCATGGTGTGCATTCCAACAAACAGACATGAAACGTCTGCTTGCGTACACATCTATTTCGCACATGGGCTTCGTACTTCTTGCTTTGTATGCAGGTAACATCCTGACATTCCAAGGCTTGATGATTATGATGCTGGCTCACGGTCTATCTTCTGCTGCATTGTTCATTATGTGTGGTCAGGTTTACGAACGTCTGCATACACGTGACATGCGTTTGATGGGTGGTATCCGTGGTCAGTTCCAATACCTTTCATTCTTCTTAATGTTCTTTGTTGCGGCACTTGTAGGTATTCCGGGTCTAGGTAACTTCATCGGTGAATTCCTGATCTTGATGGGTTCTTATGACAAGTTCCCTGTGTACACAATCCTTGCTGCAGTAAGCTTAGTATTTGCCGGTCTTTACGGTTTAATTCTGATCCACAAAGCGTTGTTTGGTACACCAAACGAAGAACAAAAACAGCATTACGCAAATCCGTTGAAAGACTTAAATGCGCGTGAAGTTGTGATTCTTTTAATCTGTGCTCTTGGTCTAGTATGGCTTGGTCTATTCCCACAAAGCTTCCTTGATATTTCAAATTCAAGCATGGCGTGGATTGCAAATAGCTATATCCCAGTTCAAGAAGTCGTTGATGTTGTGCAGCAGATTGCTGTACAACCTGAAAATGTGGAGATGCAATAAGCCATGGACTTCACAATGTCATTTTCTGAGCTTATGCCATTAGCTCCTGTGATGATCGTGGCTTTAACTGCGATCGTCGTGATGTTGCTAATTGCAATCAAGCGTAACCACAATTTAGTTGCAACGACTTCCGTTATCGGTCTGAACCTTGCAGCCTTTTATATTATTTTTGTTTTCGTTGCAGGGCAGTATGCACCTGCAAACGTAATGAATTTGTTCATCGTAGATCCATTTACGATGTTGTACCAATTCGTGATTTTGATTGCAGCACTTGCTTGCTGCACATTGTCACATGCGTATATCGAAACCTATAAAGATAACCGTGAAGAACTTTATATCTTGATGCTGTGCTCTGTAACAGGTGCATTGTTAATGGTTGCAAGTTCGCACTATGCGTCTTTCTTTATTAGTCTTGAGTTAATGTCGATTCCTGTATACGGCCTATTGGCTTATACACACCAACGTTCACAGTCGCTTGAAGCGGGTGTGAAATATTTGGTACTTTCAGCAACTGCTTCTGCGATGTTGTTGATGGGTATGGCTTATGTATATGCGTACACAGGTACAATGGCATTCGTTGCTGAACCAGGCAAAATGTTCACAACTTTCAGCCAACCGGGCGTAGTCCTTGGTCTTGCACTAATTGTCTTTGCTGTTGCATTTAAATTGTCTCTTGCGCCATTCCACAAATGGACACCAGACGTGTATGCAGGTGCGCCAGCGCCAATCGCGACATTCTTAGCGACTGTGGCTAAAGTGGCAATGATCGGTCTATTCGTTCGTTACTTCTTAGCTTCTGGCTTAATCCTTTCTGATAGCTTCATTACAATCGTGACCATCATTGCAGTATTGTCTATCCTTGCGGGTAACTTACTAGCAGTACGTCAAGTGAACTTGAAACGTATCCTTGCATACTCTTCAATCGCTCACTTTGGTTACTTACTTGTTGCGATTGTAAGTGCACGTAATACTGACTTTGTTCAAGTACAAGGCTTTGCAACATTTAGCAGTGTCAACGTTTATGTGATCACTTATGTATTAACAACGATTGGTGCGTTCGGTGTTGTGACACTGATGTCTAGCCCTTACAACAACAAAGACGAAGCAGGTAGTCTTGCTGAGTACCGTGGTTTGTTCTGGCGTCGTCCAGTGTTGACTGCAACACTCACTGTCATGATGTTATCTCTTGCAGGTATCCCATTAACAGCGGGCTTTATTGGTAAGTTCCTTGTGATCAAAACAGCAGTTGCTGGTGGTTCATGGTTCTTAGCTGCGATGGTGATCCTTGGTTCAGGTATCGGTTTGTACTACTACCTACGTGTGATGATTGTGATGTACATGACTCCACCAGAAAACCCACGTATCGACGCTGTCGATCATTGGGGTCAAAAAGTGGGTGGTATTATGGTGCTTGGCGCAGCTGCACTTGTGTTGTTGATCGGTGTATATCCAGATCCAATCATTGCAGTTTCTCAAGTGGCATACTTTGCGATCTCACCTGAATTACAACAGTTCATTTTTAGCTTAATTCAAAGTGGTTTTAACTAATGAATTAAGCAATTAATTTGCTTATTACAAAAAAGCCTCCTGTAAAGGGGGCTTTTTTATTTTTATCATTTGTTAAATAGCTTTATAATGGTTGAAATTTTATCTTAACCTTTTAGGTGTTCTCCCGTGGCTATCCATGAAATCCGTCATCCGCTTATTCGACATAAACTCGGCTTACTTCGTCGTGCAGATATTAGTACTAAAAACTTCCGTGAGCTTGCTCAAGAAGTGACTATGCTTCTGACTTATGAAGCAACGAAAGATTTACCAATGGTCGATCATGAAATTGATGGTTGGAATGGTAAAGTAACTGTAGATCGTATTGCCGGTAAAAAAATAACAGTCGTACCGATTTTACGTGCAGGTATTGGTATGTTGGATGGTTTCTTAAACCTGATTCCAAGTGCGAAAGTATCTGTATTGGGTTTAGAGCGTGATGAAGAAACTTTAGAAGCGCGTACTTACTACAAAAAATTAGTACCAGACGTACAAAACCGTTTAGCGATGATTATTGACCCAATGCTTGCAACGGGTTCATCGCTCGTTGCCGCTATTGACGTTCTAAAAGCCAGTGGTTGTAAAGATATTCGTGTCATGGTGCTTGTTGCCGCTCCAGAAGGCATTAAACGTGTGAATGAAGCTCACCCAGATGTGATCATTTACACAGCATCTGTAGACCAAGGTTTAAATGAAAACGGTTATATCGTTCCTGGTCTTGGCGATGCAGGCGATAAAATTTTCGGTTCAGTTCAAAAAGACTAATTTTTGCATCATGAACAGAAAAGGGGCTTTTATAGCCTCTTTTTTATATACTAAAGACATTGGAATAAATGGAATAGGGTACTTTATGAAGTCCGAACAATATAAAGGTAAGGTGAAGCAGTACAATCCTGAAAAGGGCTTTGGCTTTCTTTCATGTGAAGAAGGTGATGTATTTTTCCATATCTCTAACTTTCCCGCAGATGGTGTCGAGCCAAAACGTAATGATCGTGTGAAATTTAATGTGGTGAAAAATGGTGATCGTTATAAAGCCATAAACATTGAGCGTGAAGAAGACAAATCTGCAAAAGCTAAAAAATCTAAAGTAGTGGCAAATAACCAGTCAATTACTTCAGCTTTGCTTTCGAATTTGCGTAAATAATGTGATTTTAAGATTTAATGGAAATCTTTGAAATAAAAAAGAGGTCTGTAGGACCTCTTTTTTATTATCATAAGAGCATTAAAAGAAAATGTGAGAGACAATTTTTATGTTTAAAGAGGGGAAAATCAAAAGCTATAACGTTGAGCGCGGCTTTGGATTTATACAACAAGATCAAGCACAGGATTTATTTTTTTCATATTCGTGATTTTCCTAGCCGACACATCGAACCACGTGTTGGAGAAAATCTCAAATACAGGATTGAAGCAGATCGAGGTAAATTTAAAGCGGTAAATATCATCCGTTTAGATTTGAAAAAAGAGCAGTCCACTCATGAACAGATAAATCCGTCATTTGAATCAAGGTCGGATCGAGTGAATGACCAAGCTACTCCTCACGATACAGCCAAAGGCACAGTCTGGGGCAGTAAAATCTTCAGCATGATTGGACTCATCGTAATTGTAGTATTAGCTGTGGCTGTATATGGGAAATATCAGCAGTACCAAGAACAGAAGCAGCTACATTTACAACAGCTCATGCAAGAAAATGAAAACATTGTAAAAGAACAACGTAAAGCTCAGGGGGATTTACCCGATCGGGTGCTGACTGAGCAAGGTGAAAAAAATCTATACGGCACAGCTTCAACGCAAGCTCAGTCTGTTGTTCAATACACTGCGCAGGCACCTTCTTCAAGTGATACGCCAAGGGCAGTAGAGAAAGCACAGTTTAGTTGTGATGGGCGTACGCATTGTAGTCAGATGCGTTCATACGAAGAAGCAGTGTTCTTTAATAATAATTGTCCAAATACGAAAATGGACGGCAATAATGATGGCGAACCATGTGAACGCCAATTTAAAAATAGATAAAAAAGCGCCTTAAGGCGCTTTTTTTATTTTTCACAAAATTGCATAAAGGCTTTGAGACCCGGTCCTTGGTATTTCTGACGATGTACCAACATGAATAATGGACGGGCTAGTTGCCAGAACGGCGTATCTAAAACCACCAATTGACCTTTTTCACGTAAAGGCTCAATCGCAAGTTTAGAAATACATGACATACCAAGACCACCTGCCACGATTTTTAGAATGGCTTCGTTATGACCCAAGGTTAAACGAATATTGGCATCTGGCAGGTCTTTTAAAATTGCGTTATCAAATACTTCACGTGTGCCTGAACCTTCTTCACGTAAGATCCATTCCACGTTATCAAAGTCAGCTGCAGTGAGTGCACGATCCAGCTTCGCTAAAGGGTGCTCTGGTGAACAGCACACCGCAAGTTCATCGTCACGCCAGTGAATACATTGCAACTGTGGCAGATGGCATGAACCTTCAATTAAGGCCAAATCCAACTGAAATTGGTTCACCGCTTCAATCATTTGGCGGGTATTGCCGACTTGAAGTTGTAAATGTGCTTGAGGCTGAATTTGTAGGAAATCTGCCATGAGGTCTGGCATCAGGTAGTCGCTGATGGTCAGGGTCGCACCTAAACGCAGATCAATACTTTGTAGTTCACCTTTAGCTGCTTGTTCAAAAGCTTCACAGCGCCCTAAAATTTCCAAAGCTTGTGGCAATAAAAAACGACCCAAGTCATTCAATTGCAAGCGTTTACCAAGTCGGTCAAACAGTGGAGCACCGAGACCATCTTCGAGGTCTGCCAATGCCATACTTGCTGCACTTTGAGTAAGTTTGACAGCATCACTGGCTTTGGTAACGGTACCTTCTTGAGCGACTGCTACAAAAACAGCCAACTGGCGTAAAGTCATGCGCATGAATCAGGCCTTAACATTTAAAAAATATTAATAAATTATGCTGTCATGCTAACATGAGCACAGTCTGTCACGCCACGTTCAAATCATGTCAATTGAAAAATTTAGCTTAGAAAAGGTTTTATCTGTACACCGTTGGACCAATACTTTGTTCAGTTTTACCATGACACGCCCTGCACATTTTAAATTCACCGCTGGTCAGTTCGCACGAATTGGTTTGAAAGTGGGCGATGAATTGGTGGTTCGTGCCTATTCTGTGGTGTCGTCACCTTTTGATGAAACTTTAGAATTTTTCTCTATCGTCGTTCCAGATGGTGCGTTTACTTCAAATTTGCAGCATCTACAAGTGGGCGATGAGCTGTATTTAGAAAAAATACCATATGGCTTCCTTACCTTGGCGCGTTATCAGTTGCCATTGCCGAAGGACTTATGGCTGTTGGGGACAGGAACGGGTCTTGCACCGTTTTTATCAATGTTACAAGACTTTGAAACGTGGACTAAATACGAAAAAATTAATCTAGTCTACAGTGTGCGCACCGTATCAGAACTGGCTTATGTCGAGCGGATAAAAGAAATCGCCGAGAGCTTTGGTGAAGGGCATACGGGCTTCAAATTTATTCCTATTGTGACACGTGATCCAAATGCACCGTTGCATGACCGTTTACCAGTTTTAATTGAAAATGGCGAGTTAGAACAGGCGGCAGGCTTAGCGTTTAATGTGGAAACGACGCATGTCATGCTGTGTGGTAATCCACAAATGGTTGATGATACCAAAGCAGCATTAAAGGCGCGTGGTTTGACTATGAACCGTCGTGGTGAAGGAAATATTGCTGTAGAAAATTATTGGTAATCTGCCATGAAAAAAAGCTCATCGATGGATGAGCTTTTTTATTTTCGGAAATTAAATACGTTTTGTTGTTAATGCAGAATTTTATTTAAGAACTGCTGCGCTCGTTCACCACGAGGGGCATTAAAGAAATCATCTTTACTGCAGTCTTCCATAATTTTTCCTTGATCCATAAAGATCACACGGTCCGCAACCTGACGCGCGAAGCCCATCTCATGGGTTACACACATCATGGTCATACCTTCTTTGGCAAGACCCACCATCACATCAAGCACTTCGTTAATCATCTCTGGATCAAGTGCCGAAGTCGGTTCATCAAACAGCATGGCAATCGGGTCCATACTGAGCGCACGTGCAATCGCAACACGTTGTTGTTGTCCACCTGATAACTGTGCAGGGAATTTAGCGGCATGCGCACTTAAACCCACACGGTCTAGATAAGCCAAACCTTTTTTCTTGGCTTCGGCTTCTGATCGACCCAAGACTTTAACCTGCGCAATGGTCAGGTTTTCGGTAATGGATAAATGTGGAAACAATTCAAAGTGCTGGAACACCATGCCGACACGACTACGCAATTTATTTAAATCGGTTTTTGGGTCATTAATGGAAATACCGTCGACTAAAATCGTACCGGCCTGAAAAGGCTCAAGTCCATTAACGGTTTTAATGAGCGTTGATTTACCTGAACCTGAAGGTCCACACACTACAACCACTTCACCTTGTTTAATTTGAGTCGTGCAATTGGTAAGCACTTGAAAATCTTTATACCATTTACTGACATTTTGGAGGTCAATCATCGTTTTTTGATCGGTCATACACTTAACCTCCGTTGTAATTTTTTAACTGCATAGGTAGCGATCATACTAATAGTGAAATACACCAAACCGGCAAACAGAATGTATTGAGTTAACAATGACATGAGGTCGCCTCGAACATAGTTGGTGCGGAAAAAGTCTAACAGTCCGATGGCATAAACCATGGTTGAATCTTGGAACAGAATGATGGTTTGCTGTAAAAGCAGTGGCGTCATTTTGCGAAAGGATTGCGGCAAAATAATTAAGCGCATCGTTTGGCTATAGCTCATACCGAGAGCATAAGCTGCAGAAGTTTGACCTTTAGGAATCGATTGGATCCCGGCACGGACAATCTCTGAAAAGTAAGCCGCTTCAAATAACATGAAGGCCACGATACTCGACACAAGGGCAGTATCAATCGTTAGATAGTTACCGGTGATCCCTGTGTAGATAAAGGGTACTGCAAAGTAGAACCACATCAGCACCAAGAGCAAAGGAATAGAACGAAAGAGGTTCACATAGCCTTTAGCAAAAATATTAAAAGCTTTAATCGAGGACAGGCGCATCAACGCCAGTAAGGTCCCAATAAAGACACCACCAATGGTTGCCGTGATCACCACTTTGAGTGTGATGCTGAAACCATGCCATAGCGCAGGGCCAGACGCTTGAAGGTCTTGAATAAAAGAACTGAGCCATTCCATTATTTATCTCCTGCAATTAAGCCAGGAACGCGTAGGCGTTTTTCCAGAAAATTCATTAAACCAATTAAACAGATGTTGATCACGATGAAAATAATGGTGACGTAGGTATAAATTTCGATAGTGTTTTGCGTGTATTCACTGATGGTTTTCATCTGTGAAATGATTTCTGCAACACCGACCAAAGACGCAACTGAGGTGTTTTTGACACAGTTGGTCAACTCAGAGCTCAGTGGTGGCAAAATCGTACGGAACGACTGAGGTAAGATCACATAGCGATAAAGTTGAGTCGTGCTAAATCCCATGGCATAACCAGCATTGGTTTGCCCCAAAGGAAGCGCTTCAATACCAGTCCTGACTTGCTCACAGACCCGTGCAGCTGTAAAAAGACCCAAGCCGACACTTGCGGAAATTAAGGCGGTCGTATTTGCCCCAAGGTCATTCATCCACCAGCTTTTAATCGCAGCAGGGAGGAAGTTGGGTACAACATAGAACCATATAAATAGTTGAATCAATAAGGGTACATTTCGGAAAATAGTCACGTAGGCCGTACCAATACCTCGTGCTACAGGACTCGGTAGGGTACGCATAATACCCAAGATGCTGCCGAGCACCATCGCAATGCTCCATGCCACCAAAGCGATGACAAACAGCCAGCCGATCCCAATTAAAATCCAATTCAGGTAGGTCGAATCACCTACACCTGTAGATTGGAACAGCACACCCCAATTCCAGCTATAATTCATAGGAACTCCCTATAATGAGCTTAAGCCAAAATCCGTTTGGCTTAAGCATCTTTAGAATGTTTAGGGAAAGTTATTCGTCACGGTCATGTGGATTACTAATCAATGCTTTTAATTGATCAGACATCGGGAAATTTAAATTGATATTTTTTGGTGGAATTGGCGTTTGGAACCATTTTTTATACATGTCATTGATTTCACCAGAGCTATAAGTTGCTTTGATTGCATCATCAACCACTT
This sequence comes from Acinetobacter sp. YH12064, assembly GCF_013419735.1. Classification (NCBI taxonomy): domain Bacteria; kingdom Pseudomonadati; phylum Pseudomonadota; class Gammaproteobacteria; order Moraxellales; family Moraxellaceae; genus Acinetobacter; species Acinetobacter sp. YH12064. The sequence goes on along the minus strand of NZ_VOZP01000002.1, from coordinate 185,999 downwards.
GTTTAAAGCCAGTATCGCCTTTACGCATCATACAACCATAGATTTCATGAATCGGTGCTGTACCCACGATTTCCCATTTATTAGGATCTTTGGCTTTCGATTTTTCACCTGCCAGCAAAATATCATCCATCATAAATGCCGCTGCACGACCATTTTGTAGCATGAGGAAAGACTCAGCATGGTCTTTGGCAGAAATGACTTCACCAATACCTAACTCTTTTTCATGTTGACGAATATAACGCTCAGATGTCGTTCCTGCTGTGGTCACTAACTTTTTGCCTTTGAGGTCAGCAAAATCTTTAACCCCAGAGTCTTTTGCAGTAAGTAAGCGTGAACCCACTTCAAAGAAACCTGTTGAGAAATCTACTTGTTGTTGGCGTTCTTTATTGTTTGTGGTTGAACCACACTCTAAGTCGACGGTGCCATTAGAAACCAATGGAATACGGTTTTGGCTGGTCACTAAGTTATAACGGACTTTTAAATCTGGAAGATTTAATTGCTTTTTAACCGCCTCAACTACTTTTAATTGAAGATCGTGTGCATAACCTACAGGTTGGTTTGGATTATCTGCGATATATGAAAATGGAATCGATGAATCGCGATAGCCTAATACAATCGTGCCGGATTTTTTGATCTTATCTAAAGTCCCTGAGTCAGAAACAGCAGCTTCACTTCCTGCAGCTTTATCCGTTGTAGGTGCTTTATTGTCACTACATGCGCTAAGCCCTAAAGTGAGCGCACTTGCACAGAACAAAGTTGCTAAATGTTTTTTTGACGTCATCGTTAAAACTCCTTTTACCCTGATTTAATATCTACTTTTTATGATCTTGTTTCTCGTTAGATTTTATTGCTTTGTTTTTAAGAATGTTTCAACAATAAAAAAGAGATCATTTTCTACATCTTAGGTGATAAATCGAGCAAGGCTCAAGCAAAATTTATTGCCGAATTGTTACTAAGAGATGGGATAAGTTATGAACATTTTTTATAAGAAGGTTTGCTATAAATTATTGAATATAAGATAATTTAATTTTATTGTGAAATAAATAATTAAAATAAAAGGGCATAAAAAAACCTCCAAATGGAGGTTTTCGGGATTAAACTTTAGTTTAATCTCTGTATTAATGCACAAACATATCCATAAATTCACGAATTTCTTGAATCGCTGTGTCTACGTCAGCAGTCAACCAAGTCGGTTCAAAAAAGCCAGCATAATGCTCCAGTCGATCTTGGGGAACAACTAAGCGAATCGGACATTCTTCTTCGAGCAAGCGCCAAGGAATAATAGGCACTTCATTATCTAAAAAAGCCGCAATATTTCGAATATCAATCACCATCGCATTGATGCATTCAGGGAATGGCATCACTGAAAACTCTTCAGTACGGCGGCGAAAATATTCCAAATCACCCCATTTCAACACATAACTTGGCTTACTAAATTCAATAATGCCAATAAGATGTTGATCGCGAGTGTAATGAAGGGAACATTGATGAGTGACGTCAGTGTCAAGATCAAGCGTTACACCTTGTTGATGGTACGCCATAGATTTGATAACAGGTGAAAAATAAGGTGGATGATTATAGCTCATTTCATTCATCAAAAGCAGATAATTCCACCGGGCTCAAAAAAGCATTTATTTTGTAAGAGGTCATACAATAAAAAAATGCTTTAGATTTAAATATTGCACTTAAATCTTTGCCCGATATTTGCGCCCTTATATATTGATTTATATTTGAAAATAACTCATCTAGCTCCAAAGGAAAGTATATTTATTAAACTGATCATTCGAGATTTATCATTCAAGTTACACGTTTTCACTGATTGTAATTGTTCTTCACACAATACAGGATATTGTATTGCTAGTATAAAAATTCAACTATGAACAACAAAATAGCGAGGGGAATATGACACACGATTTTAATAAACCACCCCATACCACCAGTACGGAAGAAACAACACAAAAAAAACGTATCCCTGTGTACATACTGATTTTAGTGGGTATCTTTTTAATCGCATTATTATTTTATATGTTTGCAGATATGAAACCTTCTGCTTCGGATGCACCGCCTGATCATCCTGCACCCAATGCACAAACTGCAACAGCCAATGATACGACTAGCGGTACAGCGGGGGATGAAGCTGTTGCTAATGATTCAAATACTGCAACTGCGACAGATCGTTGATAATAATTGATGATAAATACATGAGTCAGAGTTACATGAGTGCAAGATCTGAACCTTAAGTATCTCATCAGACTGACATAAATAAAGCCTTGGTTGTCCCAAGGCTTTTTTACATTCAATTGTGAGCTTTTGTTGGAGTTATGCATACTTTGGTTGATTAAAAAATACGCAAAAACTAAGGTGGAAAAGAAAGCTTAAGTTCAAAGCACTAATGCTGTGTGATATCGCGGCATACGTAAAAATGCACATAACAACAGATCATGTATAACAATGAGGGCGAACGTATGAATGATTATCTGGGTGGTCCGCGTGGCCGTTTTGATGCCATGTATTATTGGGAACAGTTTCACCCCATTTTAAGTGCAGTAGCAATTCTCCTGATAGGTTGGGTCATTGCTTTATTGGTTGCTGCTGGCGTCAAAAAAGTTCTGCAAAAATTAGGTACAAATCAAAAACTTTCAAATGCAACTGGGCACCGTTCCAATGTTGAAAATATAGTCTCCAGAGTTGTGTTCTGGATTATTTTGATCATTGCCGTCATTGGTGCACTCAATGTACTGAATTTGACTAGTGTCAGTGGCCCATTCAGTAACATGATTCAGCAGTTCTTGTTATTTATTCCACAGCTCTTGGCTGCAGTAGCTGTAGGTTTTATTGGCTGGATCGTGGCGAGTTTGGTCAAAGTCGGTTCAAAGAAACTGCTTGATAAAACCCAACTCGATGAAAAACTTAGTTCTGAGGTTGGCGTCAGTCCAATCAGTCAAAATATCAGTGAAATTGTATATTGGCTGATTTTGTTACTTTTCCTACCGATTGTTTTATCGATATTGGGTTTGAACGGTCTCTTGTTCCCAATCCAAAATATGGTCACTGAAGTTGTTTCTTATCTTCCAAATATCTTTATTGCCGGTGTCATCGTATTTGTGGGGTACATCTTGGCGAAGATTGTGCGAGGCATTGTGGAAGGCTTGGTAAACAGTTTGAGTTTGCAGCAGCAAGTCGAAAAAGTGGGCATGTTCAAAAATGCAAAACTTGCTCAAGTTTTGGGTAATTTTGTCTTTGCTATAGTTATTATCACGGCTTTAATTGTGGCTTTCGAAGCACTTGGTATCGAGGCGATTTCTCAGCCTGCAACAGCCATGTTACATGAGATCATGTATGCGATACCGAACATCATTGCCGCAGGTTTAATCTTAATCTTGGCCTATGTGGTGTCACGCTTTGTAGCGCGTCTAGTTGTGGATGTGATCTCGGGTACAGGTGTTGATACTGTGCCAGAAAAATTAGACATTCAACGCTTTTTGGGCAAAACCAAAGTGTCGGATGTGGTCGGTTGCCTCATTGTATTTTTCACCATGTTGTTTGCGGTATCTGAAGCTGCTAACCGTTTAGGCTTTGAGCAAATCAGTGCCCTTATTGCTATGTTTATCCAGTTCGGTGCAAGTATTTTACTTGGTGCTGTAATCTTGGTGGTGGGTTTCTGGCTTGCCAATATTGTGGCAAATGTAGTTCAACGAGGGGAATACAACAGTTCGCGTTGGTTAGGTAATTTGGTTCGTGTGCTGATTATGGGCTTGGTTGTAGCTATGGGCTTGCGTGCCATGGGTATTGCCGACTCGATCGTGAATTTGGCCTTTGGTTTAACTCTCGGTGCGGTTGCAGTTGCTTTCGCTTTGGCCTTTGGTTTAGGTGGTCGCAATCCGGCGGAACGATTGTTATCAGATCTTATCGATAAAGCGAAACGCGAAGCCAATGAACCGAATCCAGTACAGGAGCAGGCAAAGGCGAAAACCACCTTTAATACGCCTACATCGTCTGCAGCGAGTCCAACACCATCAACATCTGTCATGACTTCTGAAGTGAAAACAGATGATGGCTATCCAAACATTCAGCAAGCTGCTCCGGGCGTCAGTGAAAAAGAAACTGCTACACCAGATCAGTTGGATGTAAACCCAAGTGATCAACCACAAAATAATCCATTTGGATCGACAGGCGAGGCTGAAAAACAGGTCGATGCACCTTCGGCACCTGTAGCTCCGCCAAAACCGAATGATCCTAATTAACCTGTTCTGTCTTTACAAAATCGGCCACGCTTAGGTGGTCGATTTTAATGCTCTATAAGGAATATTGTATGGCAAAAGCACCGAATAAATTTTTAGCCCCAGTGATTATTGCAGGGATCACGGTGGGTTTTTTGGCGAGCGCACGACGCTTTATTTTTGCAAAACCAAAACGCACTGATTTGGAGCAGACAGAACAATCACCGCTAAACAGTGAAAAAAATTATACCAATCAGTCCAAAAATAATGGTTGAAATTTACCCGAAAATTGGTATTTTAAGTAATAGTGATATATGGAATATTACTTAAAATATAAAAACTTAGGATTCATATTGCTGTCATGAATGACACTTATGATCTGTGCAAAGGAATGGCAAAATGGGGGTAATTTCAATGCTCAATACTTTAGTATCGACACTCAAACAAACCGCAAGCGTGCAACCACAACATATTTCAGTTGCCGTTGAAAAAATGGATCTGACAATTCAACGAACTTCGACGTCGTCAGTATCATTATTTAAAACCGACTATCTTGAATAAGTCCGATTGAGCAAGAAAAAGGGGCTGAATGAATCAGCCCCTTTTTTTATGCAGAGATCTTCTGCAGGTTATATTTAATTAATTCTATGTCGAGATCAGACGTATTCAGAAGCTGCATGCGCAGAAGCCCATGCCCATTGGAAGTTGTATCCACCTAAATGACCTGTTACATCAAGTACTTCACCAATAAAGTACAAGCCTTTCTGTTTTTTACTTTCCATGGTTTTTGATGAGACTTCAGTGGTATCCACACCACCAAGTGTAACTTCAGCAGTACGGTAACCTTCAGTGCCTGATGGTTTCACTTCAAAGCTTTCTAAACGGCTTGCAATGTTTTCTAGTTTTTCATCACTGATATTGCCAATGGCTAATTCAGCTTGTTCAGGCCAAATCAGATTTTGTAATTCCACAACCACGCTTTTCGGTAAGTGTTCATTGAACAGTGTGCGCAGTAACACTTTTGGTTGACTGGATTTTTTAGATTTGAGGAAATCTAAAACATCTAAAGCTGGCAGGAAATTGATATTAAAACGTTGACCGACATCCCAGTAGTTTGAAAGTTGCAATGAGCTTGGGCCACTTAAACCGCGGTGAGTAAAGAGTAAAGCCTCGGTAAAACTATTTAACTCATTCGATAACGTGGCTTCAACAGCATTGCCGCTCAAGCGAGTGGTTACTTCTTTAAAACTATCTGAGAAAGTGAAGGGTACTAAGCCTGCGCGAGTGGGGTAGACGGAATGTCCGAATTGTTTAGCAATCTCATAGCCAATTCCTGAACCACCTAACGTTGGAATGGACAGACCACCACTGGCAATAACCACCGATTCTGCTTCAAAATAGCCTAGATTGGTTGCCACTTGAAAGCCTTGTTCAGGCAAGGCATTGACTGCTTTTACTTCACAGTTGGTTTTAATATCGACCAAACCAGTTTTGTCACATTCTGCCAATAGCATGGCGAGAATTTCTTTTGCACCATTTTGGGTAAATAACTGCCCATGTTTGCGCTCTTCGTACTCAATGCCATATTCGCAGACCATACCAATGAAGTCCCAGTTGGTATAGCGAGTTAATGCCGAAATAACAAAGTGCGGATTATGTGAAATATAATTTTCTGGTTCGACATACAAATTGGTGAAATTGCATTTACCGCCGCCAGACATTAGGATTTTTTTGCCAACTTTATTAGCTTTTTCAACCACCAAAACTTTGCGTCCACGCTGTGCCGCTTTATATGCCGTCATTAAGCCTGATGCACCAGCACCTAAAACAAGGACATCATATTGATTTTGCGACATGGTAAGTTTCCGCATGGAAGAAAGGACGCAGGATTATACGCTTTTTAGTGCTTCGGTTGAACCTTTCAGGCGACCTTGTAGGCCACCAGTATGGATCACTAAAACACGTTGATGGTTTGTAATCTGACCCAGCTCAATCATGCTGAAAATACCTCGCAGCATTTTAGCCGTATAAACTTGTTCTAATGGGATCGCATAGCGTTGTTCAAAGTCATGCATAAACTGTAATAGTTCCGGCGTTATTTTGGCATAGCCGCCACAGCAAAATTCATCACTGATGTTCCAATTGGTTTTCTGCGTCAACTGAGCAACATCGTCGCAAAGAAAATTGCCTTTGAGGGCAGAAAAACCAAGTACATGTTGATGTTCCGCACTGGCTTCGATCAAGCCCGTTATGGTTCCACCTGTACCGACGGCACAGCAGATGAGATCAAAATTTTGTTGATTTTCATGGCTTAAGATTTCCGTACAGCCACGGATAGCCAATGCATTGGTTCCACCTTCAGGAATGACATAATGTTCGGGATATTGCTGTTGTAATTGCGCTAAAGCGTCAACTTGTTTCATTTCCCGATACTGTTGGCGTGTGACAAAACTGAGCTGCATACCAAACTGTTGGGCGGTGGCTAAAGTAGGATTTCGGGATTGATGTTGTAATTCTTCTCCACGAATGATGCCTAGACTACCGAATCCAAATAAATGTGCAGCATATGCTGTGGCTGCAATGTGATTTGAATAAGCACCACCAAAGCTAAGCACCTGTTTAAACCCTAATTTCTGCGCCTCAATAAAATTATATTTGAGTTTATAAAATTTATTGCCTGATATTTGTGGGTGTACCAAGTCCAAACGCTTAATACACAAATTAACCCCTTGATATTGAATAGTCTGCTCAGGAATGGCGTGGGCGATAGATTCAAACATGTTGGTAATCGTTATCTTGGTGGTTAGAGTTCAAATGGGTAGGCATTGTAAAACGGGAGGTGCAGAAGATAAAATCCTTTGCATCTTAGTCAGTTCAACTCTGCTTATAGCACTTCACTGCTGATATCTGCTAACTAGCAACATCAACGGAGGTGACGACAGACATACCGGGTCTTAAGTTTTCCAAACCTTGTTGATTGGGATCAATTGCAATTTTCACGGCAATGCGTTGCACGACTTTAGTGAAATTTCCTGTGGCATTGTCAGGTTTCAATACACTAAATTCAGAACCAGCCGCAGGGGAGATTTGCTCAACTTTGCCGTAAAATTTTTGATGTTTCATGCCATCGACGCTGAACCAAGCTTTTTGACCAATATGCATATCTGCAATTTGCGTTTCTTTAAAGTTAGCAGTCACCCAGCGCTGCTGTGGAATTAAATACATCAGTTGAGTGCCTGCCGCAACATATTGACCAATACGTGGGCTGACTTCGCCAAGCTGACCATCCATAGGTGCCACAATCGTGCTGTAGTCTTTAGTGGTCACTGCCTGATCAAATTGTGCTTTGGCACTATTCACTTGCGCTTTAAGCCCTGTCGCTGCAACTTGTGCAGTTTTGAATGATTCTTTGGCAACCAGCAAATTGGCTTTTGCTTGATGAAGTTGGGCCAAACTATTTTTAGCGTCTGCAGTGGCTTTATCTTGTTCTGATTTCGATGCAGCGCCAGTATTGCCGAGTTGTTGGTAGCGCGTCATTTGTGCAAGAGCTAATTCATAGGCCGCACGTGATTGGTCCACTTTCGCTTCGGCTGCCGTAATATCTGCTCTGCGTTGTTCAATGGCCTGGCTTTGATTGGCAAGTGAGTTCTGTGCTTGTTCCACCCCAGATTCAGCCTGTGTGACTTTTTGATCATAGGTCGTTGCATCGATATGCATAAGCACTTGACCTTTTTTCACATGATCGAAGTCTGTCACTAATACATCTTTCACATAACCATTAATTTGTGATGAAAGCACCGTGGTTTTGCCTTTGACATAGCTATTTTCAGTCGACTCGATACTGTTATGAAATGGACCAATCCGCCACGCCCATAAGATCAGTGCAATTCCCAACAAGAGGATGATCAACATGAAAACCAGGGTACGCTGCGGCGTAGAAATAAGCTTGCTCGATGGCGCAGGCATAGCGGTTGCTGTTTGTGGTTGCTGCGGTGCTGCTTGCTCAGTGGGTTTATGGTCTTCGGTCATGTTGTTCTCAATATCAATTAGGTCATTTGGCGGTTGCTTATGTTGTTTAAGTCGGGAAAATTTTAACTACTATCCGTGCGTTGCTGTTGGCGTAATTGATATTTATTTTTACCCATCAGCAATAAACCCCAAAGCAACAATAAAACGGCGAATATGCCATTTAAAAAAATCACATCGTTATATGCTCGAACTTGGGCTTCTCGAGTGATGGTTTGATTAAGGCTACGTATGGCTTGTTGTTGGTCTAAATTTGAGTCTAAAGAATATTGATGCGCACTTTGCGCCAATTGTTGTAGGCGCTGTTCGACTATAGGGGAGGTTTTCGATAAATCATTATAAATCTGTGCCTGATAGGTTTGGGTACGCATTTGCTGATAGGTCGAAAAGAACGATGAGCCGACGAGACCACCAAAAGTTTGCGTTGCAGAAAATAGTACGATAAACGTCACCATGTGCGATGGGCCTTTTTGCAAAGCACTGACAATGCCTGTAAGCAAAAGTGGGCCAATAAACATGCCACTGGCAAAGCCCACCAAAAACTGACTCCAATAAAAATCATGTGGTCGTACATCACTGGTCAGATGGTAATCCAGTGCACAGGCAAAGAGCACGAGACCTGCTGCACCAAGTAGATGAAGTACGATTTTTTCTTTGGAAAAGGTCAGGGCACTAAACACTGTGCCTAAGACAATTCCGATCAGCACAACGGTATAAAAAGAAACGAATTGGTCGGGTCCCATGCCCATGGTTTTCAAAAAATTCACGGCCGCATAGCTTTGTTCTGACATGAGGAAGCGAATGGCAAAGGCACCGATAATAAAACTTACGGTAGACGATGTTCCGAGCCAGCGTGTGACAATCAGGGGGTTGACCCGAAAATGTTCATAGGTCAGGCCGACGACTAAAAGAATCAAAGCGGCGATGAGTAAATAAGCCAACCATTCAGCCTCAAACCACCAAAGAATCGGGCCTTGAGTTAGCACGATACATAGCAAAGCAAAGCCGGGTGCCAATAATGCAAAGGTGAATAAATCTTGCTTTTCAAACACTTCGATACGTAGGCTTCGTGGCAGTTTTAGAGAGACCACCATCGCCAAACAACATAAGGCTAAACCTAATTCAAAGGTGTAAAAAATAGACCAATCGTTGACATCGACCAGATAGGGAGACATGATCCATGCCAACGGAATCCCCAACTGCTGAAAGCCTAAAGCCAGATATAGCCCACGACCAAAATGAGCACGTTTAAAGGCTTGCATGATGTAATACATCCCAAGCGAACTGAGTGGAGCTGCAAGTAAGCCGCTAATCACCCGTGCAAAAATTGCCATTTCATAGGTATGGACGAATAAATGCAGCAGCATTACCGCGATAAATAAAACCAAACCAATTTCTGAAAATAGCCTAAGTCCATATTGTTGACGGGCTTTAAATAAGATCAGATTAGAGCTGACATTGGCCATAACAAATGCCGCAGGAATCCAAGCCGCTTCTGAAGGCGTTAAACCATATTCACCTTGTAGAAGGGGAAGATTTGCCGTGATAAATCCATTACTTAAACTCCCCGAGATCGCAACAAATAAACCGATAAAGAAGTATAAAAAACGCTTATAGGTGGGATGCGCAATCGCAGCAGGAGAGCCGGGCAAAGTCGGTTTTTCTTCGGGTGTCCAATCCGGAGCAGGTTCCAATAAACGTGGAGGTTTGGACATGACGTATTACCCGCAAATACCATGTAGTAAAAACTCAACGGCACGTTTGGCGAGTTTTTCCTGATCTGCTTCGGTATGGCCTTGTAAAGCTGCACGTAAAATGGAAGTGACCATGGCATAGTCTGCCGGTTTAAAGTCTGCTCGACAGCGACCATTTTGAATGGCCTGATCAATCATCGGTTGCAAAATGGCATCACGTCGTTGGTATATTTCAACCATGGCAGGATCATCCCGATCGATCACACGCCAATATTCCATTAGGGCTGTGAGATAGGGAATATTATAAATATGGTCTTGAATGAGGCGAATAAATCCATCATCGAACTGTGCATAATTAAGCGCACGCTGTTCAAGTCGGTTCAAGGCAGCTTGCATTAAGGCGAGTACCAACTCACGACGGTCATTAAAATTACGATAAAACGTCGCACGTCCAACTTGAGCTTGATCCATGATGAGTTGTAAAGGCGCATTGATTCCGTGAATACGGAATACCTCAATCGCAGCTTCTAAAAGGATTTCACGATTTTGTGCAGCGAGTTGTTGACGTGTGGACATTATTCTTTGACAGCATCATTTTAAATTTATCTAGATATTAAACGGACAAAAGTGTCCGAAGTAAAATCGTATTCGATAGCAGTTTTGTAACTTGTTATTTATGTAGTTTTAATAAAATGAATAAATTATTTATTTTAAAAGGAAATATTTTTCTATTGGCATCTATTTTCATCCGCATTCGTAAGACCGTTGAGACATAATTCCTGACAATTGACCCTAAATCGGCAGATAAATAAGGTGAATATCTGCACAAAAATGCTATGCTGATTTTATAAACAAGATAATTATAAAAATGGAGGGCATCCAATGCGCAAATTAAGTCGGGCTGTGCTGCCTATGCTGTGCCTGTGCAGTTTTTGGATGGTGGGTTGTGATACGACTGACGAATTGCATCGTCCTCAAAATGAACATCGCACCATGATCATTGGCGGTGTCCCTGTGAATGACCATGACTATAAATTGCCCCGTGAAGATGTTGCACTCAATGAAGCCGCTGCAGATGACGATTAGCACATAGGTGCATAAAAAATAGGGTGGACATACTGTCAGTACACGGTAGTGAGACGTGACATGTAAAGAGTCACAGATGCAGTGTGCTACGTCAGATGTGTGAATATTTTGAAGTAGACGTCTTACTTCTGCAGTGTAGTTTGTTGGATTAAAGCCTTACAAACATTTAAAAAGGCTCTGTACTCGCCCAGTATGCCCGAACTGGAATGAACCGCGGTTCAATTGATTAAATCAGGTCAATTTGCCAATTTGATGCCTGAATTTCTAAGTTATTTTGTCTAAGTTGCTGACTAATATTGTCGGCCTGTTTTTGTAAATCTGCCACTGCAATGGTTTTAATCCAACGGATTTCACTTGAGCTATAACGACCATTTTCACGGCGTGAGCTGTCAATTGCTTGTTGCAAGATTCGATGCTGCTGGGTCAATAAATCACGTTCATTGAGCACTGAAAGCATGGAGCGTCCAGAACTGGTTTTAGCCTGTGCATTGGTGGCGTGAATCTTTTCAATTAAGCTATAAAGTTCTGTATTTACGGCAAATGCTTCTTGAATTAAAGCATTCGGTTCTTCGCTAGGTGCATCACCTTCTTGAATGAGCACGTTGTTATTGATTCGTTGTTGCAGTGAAGCCAATTTTGTTTGTAAGTCACTGCGTAAAAGTAGGGCTTCGGCTAATTTCATTGTCTTGATATTAATTTGTACTTTTAGCGATCATGCGATGGATTAATGCAGTATTCAAGTTATTTATAGTGAAAAATTTGGTCAATTAAAATAAACACTGCAAATTATAGGGAGAAATTCAGAGATTCTATCTGTAAAATTGCCACAAATTTAAGTGAAAACGGTGTGATAGTGGAATCATTTTGGATATTAGGCTCGATTGCGGCAGCACTATTACTTGGTGCAATGAGCCCAGGGCCAACGTCAATTTATGTGGCGAAGAATTCCATTGCGATTTCACGTAAACACGGTTTATTTACTGCACTTGGTACAGGATTGGGCGCTGCAATATTTGGGCTTTTAGCGGTATTGGGGTTGCAAGCATTTTTATTGGCTGTACCTTCTGCATATTTGGCTTTAAAAATTTGTGGTGGTTTATACCTGCTTTGGATGGCATTTAAAATTATAAAACATGCCAAAGAACCGATTGAAGCTGGTGATGCCAGCAGCTCGCAGATGTCACTCCGTCGTGCATTTACCACTGGTTTAATTACCCAATTGTCGAATCCGAAAATTGCAATTGTGTTAGCCAGTATTTTTACGGCACTTTTACCGAAAGAGATTCCGACTTATTTCTACTTTGTATTGCCAGTTTTGTGTTTCTTTATTGATGCAGGCTGGTGCTCATTGGTCGCTGTGGCTTTGTCAGCAGAAAAACCACGTAAAGTCTATTTGAAGTTTAAAGCGGGTTTTGATCGGGCAGCTGGGGTAGTGATGACAGTGCTTGGTTTAAAGCTGATTTTTGGGATGAAGTGATTGAACGAAGCAAAAAAGCCTCTTTGATAGAGGCTTTTTTATTGGGTTTATATTTAAATTTACAATGAATTCCCTCTCCTTTTAGGAGAGGAGAAGCAATGCTTCGTAAGGGGAGAGTTTACTGAAAGTAGCTTAGGGTAATTACTAAAAATATTGGTTATAAAGTTTTCTTAGGATTGTTATAAGTTTTAAAGGGATTTTTCTTGTTTATGGCATTTATTTAAGGACTTTAAAATAGATTATCTTTGCTAAAAAAAGTATTGATAAAAAAACTTTACATTTTTTGTACAAATTTATAGGATTAATAATTAACATAATTAGATGAAAAAATGATCAATACATACAATATATATAAATTAAAATTTTCTGAAATGAAGGGATTACTCGAAAAACTCGAGTCAGTAGGTCTAGTAGAGCAAAAGACTCAAATTTACGATAACTATGAAATGACTTTTTATTTTTCAGAAAAAGTTGAAGGTAATGATGTTTGGTGGCACGAAACATACAAGGATTTTTTGATTTCTCAAAATAATTCGCCAAAAAATATTTTCCATTTTGGATTGTTGATTTGTAAAAATGAAGACAACCTTCAAGAAATATATGCTGTGAGTTTAGGGAAATCTCACTTTTATCTTGCAAAATTTATTGAGCCAAATTTTGGGATCAGCCTAGCTGTAAGAATGGGTAATGAACAAACTACCATTCTTAAAAAAAGTAGATACTTTACAGGTACGAAAAGACATGAAGTTTCATCCTATGAGAACTTTAATATAAATAGCTATGAATCAGGGGAGTCAGTTGAGCATCTAAAAATTAAAGCTTCCAACTCTGAAATATGGGGAGATAAAAATATTATTTTTGCTGATTCAGTACAGTTAAATGTAGATAAGTCTCCTAGTGATTTGCACAAATTCTAAATGAAATTTCTGATACTTTAGGTACTGAAGAAATAATAAAACTACCTAAATTAGAACCAGTTATAGATCAAAATTTAATAACCCAATTAGATGCCGAAATTATAGATTCTTTACAAGAAAATGTATCTATCTGTCTTGAAGAAATACATGTGGCTCGAATTAATATTTCTTTTCGATTTAATGAATATAACTACGAATTAATTTACAAGAAAGAGCGTAAGCAACTTGCAAAACTTGGACTTGGCAATTCATTTGATATTTCTATGATTTCTAGTTTTATTAAAGAACATAATCTTCAAAGTATTGATGATTTGTACGTGAAATTTAAAATAGAAGGTAGTGGTCGTTTCACACAACCACTAAAAGAAATTTTAGATTTCTACACCTCATATGAAGATGGTCAATATTTTCTAAAATGTGGAAAATGGTTTAAATTCAACGAAACTTTCAAAGCATATTTAAAAAAATCTTTAGAACAAATAACACTAATATTTGAACAGGATTTAATTGAAAGTGATTATTTAACTTGGAAAAAAAATAAAGAAACCCAAATCAGAAATGGAGTAAATTTAGGTAATGAAATAACGTACCTTGAATACTATTTTAATGAGAAACTTAGTCTTAACAATGGCTATAAATTGCTTGATAGGCAATTAGAAGCAATACAATCCTTATCTAGTAAAGGGCGTAATTATAAGTTTGAAGTTGCTGATTTATATAAGGATAATGAAATAATTTCAGTTAAAATTTCAGGAAAACCTCAAGATCTAATTTATAATATAGAACAGTCGAAAGGGGCTGTAGAACTTATCAAACAAAGAGTTATTCCTTTTGAAGATAAACTTGAGTCAGCTGCATTATGGCTTGTTTTAGAGCAGCCTGTTTCATCTTTAATTGAAATAAACTCGATACAGTTTTTATTAGCTGTGGATTCATGGAAAAAAAGAGTAGAGTTTTTTGATTTAAAACCAAAGATATATATTTCTAACCATATAAAAATTGATTCATAAAACACCTCTCCCTTGCGAAGCAGCGCTTCTCATCTCCTAAAAGGAGAGGGAAACTAAAGGCATAAAAAAGCCCCTACAAAGTAGAGGCTTTTCCTATCTAAGACTTAAATCTTAAGACACTTTATCACCCGGTTTAGCACCAGTTTCAGGTGAAATCACCCAAACACCTTCACCATTACCCGCAGCTAAAACCATACCGTTAGAAATACCAAAACGCATCTTACGTGGTGCAAGGTTAGCCACCATCACCACCAGTTTACCTTTAAGGTCTTCAGGTTGGTAGAACTCACGAATACCGCTAAACACGTTACGTGGCTCAGCTTCGCCGACATTTAAAGTCAATTGAAGCAGTTTGTCTGAACCTTCAACATGAGCTGCTTCTAAAACTTCCGCTACACGTAAGTCAACTTTCATAAAGTCTTCGATACCGATAATTTCAGCTTCGCCAACTTTAGGTTCAGGTTTCTTCTCTTTGGCTTTCTCTTTTTTCTTTTCCGCTTTTGGTGCTTCCGCAGGAGCAGCTAAAGAATCTTTAGACGCATCGACCATTGCAGCAACTGCTTTTGGATCTACACGCTGCATCAATGGTTGGAATTGAGCAATTTGATGATCTACTAAAATCGTTTTGCCTGAAGCAAAGTCGAAAGATTCTAATTTTAAGAAGCTTTGAACTTCTGCTGCCAATGTAGGAAGTACTGGTGCAAGATACACAGCCAATTGACGGAACAAGTTGATGCCGACAGAACATACGTCATGAACTTGTTGTTCTTCGCCTTCAATTTTCGCTAAAGCCCAAGGCTTTTTCTCGTCGATATATTGGTTGGCTTTGTCAGCAAGCGCCATGATTTCACGGATTGCCGCTGAGAATTCACGGGCTTCATATTGAGCAGCGATTGATGCACCTGCATCAATAAAGCTTTGAACTAACTCAGGCTCAGCACAAGTTGCAGAAAGTTTGTTATCAAATTTCGTATTGATAAACTTCGCACAACGGCTTGCGATGTTGACCACTTTACCAACAAGGTCTGAATTCACTTTTTGAACAAAATCATCAAGGTTCAAGTCAGAATCTTCAACTTTGTCAGAAAGCTTAGATGCAAAGTAGTAACGTAAATATTCAGGGTTTAAATGCTCTAAATATGTTTCCGCTTTAATGAACGTACCGCGAGATTTAGACATTTTTTGACCATTTACAGTCAAGAAACCGTTGACGAATAAGCTTGTTGGGGTGCGGTAGTTTGCACCTTCAAGCATTGCAGGCCAGAACAACGCGTGGAAGTAAACGATGTCTTTACCAATGAAGTGATACACCTCATTTTTAGAATCTTTTTTCCAGTAGTCTTCAAAGCTTAGGTCAGGACGTTTAGTCTTGATGTAGTTTTCAAAGCTCGACATATAGCCGATTGGCGCATCAACCCAAACGTAGAAGTATTTGTTTGGCGCATCAGGAATTTCAAAACCGAAATAAGGCGCATCACGTGAAATATCCCAGTCAGAAAGACCAGCTTCAAACCATTCATCCAGTTTGTTGGCAATTGACACAGGCAGACGACCTTCGTCACGTGTCCATTTTTGCAGGTATTCACCAAAGTTTGGCAGTTTAAAGAAGTAGTGATCTGAAGATTTTTCTACAGGTGTCGCACCGCTCAAAGTCGATTTTGGATTGAGTAACTCAGTTGCGTTGTAGGTTGTACCGCACACTTCACATGAGTCGCCGTATTGGTCTTCCGCTTTACATTTCGGGCATGTGCCTTTAATGAAACGGTCAGACAAGAACATTGCTTTTTCAGGGTCAAACAATTGCGTCACAGGGCGTACTGCAATGTTGCCCGCTTCACGGTTTTTGATATAAATCTCAGAAGCACGTGCTTGGTTTTCAGGGCTATTAGTTGAGTCGTAATGGTCAAAGTCAACTCTAAAGCCAGCAAAGTCACGTTCATGTTCTTTTTGCACATTGGCAATTTGCTGTTCAGGCGAAATACCATTGGCTTCCGCACGTAGCATAATCGCTGTACCGTGAGCATCATCCGCACATACATAAGTCACGTTATGACCCATTGCACGCATGGCACGAACCCAAATATCAGCTTGGATATAACCGAGTAAATGACCCATATGAATTGGGCCATTCGCGTATGGAAGGGCGTTAGTAACTAAAATATTACGCACGGATATGACTCTCTCATTCGTATTTATGCAATGGGCTGTAATTTTACATGAGATAGCCAGTACTTGCACAAGGGAATAGGTGAAATCTTTGCAAAAGTAAAAAAATCTATATTGCTGACACAATTACAGTGATAATAGGGCATATCTGTGATGCCTTTAGAGTGACAAGCCCATGTACGACGACGATTATGATGACGACCAGCCTGTGACCCGTATTCCGCAAAATCAACAGCGTAATAAACAACTCGGTCAGCACATTGTCAAAGAAGCACAACAATACCTTGAGCAGATTTCGGCAGATGAACATGCATTACTGATTCAGACTTTACGTGATTTGGCTACAACTGAACCTTACTTCGATGTATTGGCCGATGAATTAGATCAGCCTGTAGAAATGAAAGTAGCGAATGATGCTTTAAATTTATTGTATTTTTGGCAATTGCTGCATCAACATGAAGATCAAAAACAGTTTCATTTACTCGATGCGATTAACACCGAGTTTTTTCAGACAGAAATGTTGAAAGCCTTTGATGCCTTAGAGATTGGTGAAAATAAAGCGCAACGTCGTTTGGTTCTACTTGAAGCTTTTAAACTGTATAAGCTGAATTTCCATGCCGGTTGTATCCCTGTCTTGTATGCACAGTTAGAAGGCATTTTAACGGATGTACTGATTCAAACGGGCTTTTTAAAGCAGAGCGGTACCAAGTTTGTCGATGTCTATAAAATTGTACCGGGGCTTAAAGGCAGCGAAATTAAAAGCCTGTGGCACAAATCTAAAATTGCTAATGAGTTGAATCCGTATTTTGCCGAATTGGCAGCCTATCAAATGGATAGCAGCTCTACTGTAGCCATGACCCGCCATAATATTTTGCATGGGACCGACGTCGCGCATTTTAATCAGGGACGGAGTTTCATCCTATTTATTTGGCTGTTTTCCGCAGTAAGCTTTATGAGCACGGTCAGCAAATAATCTTTTTATGTAGCGGTAAAGTGCGTCATTAGGGGCTTTACCGTTATTCCTTTTGCTTAATTTAGATTAATGAATATCAATACAATAAAAATAGCCTTTATATTTTTCAATGATTTAATACATTTAAACTCGGATCAATTTTAACTCCTAACCTTATGCCCAAAAGCATAAATGCAACGTCATGTAGCTCAATTGTTTCTAAATGCATATTTTTAAGGTCATCCCGTCAAAGCACGTTATAACTATTGTTAGACAATAACAGAGAAGAGGCGAGAACGATGACAACTGAAAATAAAATTGATCAATTGAAAGATAAAGCGTCAGAGTTGGGTGATGATCTAAAGCTCAAAGCCAAAGAGGCTCAACTTGAAGGTGAAAAAGCACTCGATGGTACAAAGCATAAAGTTGAAGAACTCAAGCTTGAGGGTGAAAAAACCTTAAATGACGCCAAACATGAACATGCAGAACAGCATGCTGAAACCAAAGACCGTCTAGAGCAGTTAAAAGCAGAAGCGAGTCATAAATTTGATGAAGCCAAAGTCAAAGCTTCCGAACTTAAACATGAGGCTGTCGAAAAATTTGATGAACTAAAAGTGCAGGCGACAGAGAAATTTGACGAGTTAAAAAAGAAAGCCACTGACACATTGAATAAGTTTAAAAAAGATGATCAAGCTTAATTGGGGCTGATCAAAAAAGCCGTTCTATCAAGAGCGGCTTTTTTAGGATTCATTGTTTTAATCCATCTAAATTTTCAGTCTTAATATTTTTGACTTGATCATCGACTACGGTAATCACATAGCGCATATTGGCAATTTCATAGGTGTAATCTACCGCTAGTTTCGCAGGCAGATTTTTCTCTTGCAGCGGATAAGACACCATTTTCATCGGAGAAGCTTGCATACGCGAGCGCATGAGATCGATGCTATCACCAATCGCTACAGTTTGTCGGTCAGGTGTTTGAATGGCTTCAGTCGCAATTTCTGCATAGGCTGCTGAAGTAAGGAGCATCAAGGCACATAAAGTCGTTTTATAAATATTCTTCTTATAGATAGTCTTCGGATACATCGTCATCCCCATTTTAAAAACTAAAAAGCACAAAATGTGCCTTTAGATTGCACATCCATCGCTATGATTATTCTGTTGAATCGACTGAAATATAAACTGAAATTACGCTGAAAATGTATGGTTGATATGTAATCAATTCAAATTTAAAGGCTTTGGTTTAGCCGCAAAAATCAGTTGCTGGTGCATTTTTAAGTGTCACACGTTAGAAAAATTGTTTGAAAGCTGACTAAATTACTCAACTTTATAAGCTTATAGGGATAAGTCATTCATCTCCCTCTTACTCTGGGGCAGATGAACAGGTAAACTATCGCTATTATCTTTTGATGTTCCTGTTTGGAGACAACATAATGTCGTGGCTTTCTTCTCTAAAATCTGTGTTTTCACCCTCCCAAGAGGTGAAAGAAGAGGAAATCCAACAGGTTTTACAAAACTATGTACTTCCCCATTCAAATAATGCTTTAAAAGACCGTATTACACAGGTAAATGTGCAAGGTCAGATCTTGCAGATCACGATTAATACCTTTCCTTCAGAAGCCGATGACTTACAAAAAATCCATGATGATTTGGCCGATGCATTGGAAAAATGTGGCATCACAGAATTAAATATGCACGTGATTCAGCAAAAGACTGGACATACATCGGGTGGTTGCGGTCATCACCATGCAGAAGGTGAAAGCTGTTCAACACAGCCTAAAGCTAATGAACAAACTGAGCAAAAGTCTACTACGAGTAATCTGCCACCTGTTGTGGATGCATCTGCTACTCAAGCCAAGGCTGAAGAAGATACAAACAATCCACCAATTCAAAAAGCGGCACCTCTGCAACGTGATGTGCCGAAACATCCACGCATTCAAAATGTAATTTTAGTGTCTTCAGGCAAAGGTGGTGTGGGTAAGTCAACCACGACAGTTAACTTAGCTTTGGCATTACAGCAATTGGGGCTAAAAGTTGGCGTTTTAGATGCGGATATCTATGGTCCAAGTATCCCAACGATGCTTGGTAACGCAGGCCGCACGCCGATGATTGAAGCTGAGCAATTTGTTCCTATCGAAGCATATGGTATGGCAGTACTTTCAATTGGTCACTTAACTGGGGATAACAATACGCCAGTGGCTTGGCGTGGGCCAAAAGCGACAGGGGCGTTAATGCAGCTCTTTAACCAAACTTTATGGCCTGATCTGGATGTATTGGTCATTGATATGCCACCAGGCACAGGTGATATTCAGTTAACGCTTGCACAGCGTATACCAGTGACAGGTGCTGTGATTGTGACGACACCACAAAACGTTGCATTAATGGATGCAACTAAAGGCATTGAACTATTTAATCGTGTACACATACCTGTGATGGGCGTGGTTGAAAATATGTCGACCCATATCTGTTCGAACTGTGGACATGAAGAGCAAATCTTTGGCACAGGTGGTGGCGACCAACTTTCAGCCCAATACGACATTCCACTCTTAGGCCGTTTACCGCTGAACGTACAAATTCGTGAAAATGCCGATGCAGGGAAACCGTCCGTGATTGCTGGTGATGATGCTGCTGAAAGCTATATGGCGATTGCGCAAAAAATTGCAGATGCATTGCCTCAGGCTGAAAAAGATAAAAACCGTATTTTCTAAGGGTTAACTGAAATTTAAGTTGATCGCATTAAATCTGGCCTAGTGCCAGATTTTTTTTCTTAAAAAGGCCCATTTTGATTTTTTTATAGGCAGTTAGTTGCTGTGTTTACGCAATGTTAGATTGTATAAATATGTAACACTATATTTTAGCGCTTAATCACACTCATTAAATTATCTTGATAAATAATGAGTTAACCAAATGAAAACTTTAGTCAAATCTATCGTTCTTGCTGTGAGTACAACTGTGTTCGCTGCTTCTGCAATGGCAAATACAACGGCTCCTACGGCGAAACAGGTTGCGGGTCAAATTGCGCAACAAAAAATCGCTGCAAATTCAGATGTACAAAAAGCGGTAAAAGCAAAGTCTGAAGCTGAAGCGAAAGCGGCAAAAAAAGTCAGTGATCAAAAATCAAAATTGACTGCAAAAGAACTTAAAGCGAAAAAAGCAGCTGAAGCTAAAGCAGAGAAAGCTACAAAAGACTTGAAAAAAGCGATTGTGGGTTAATCACTGACCATTGATTTTTCAGTGCGCCTGACTTCGGTCAGGCTTTTTTTGTCAAAATGAAAAACAGCAGCGTTAAACATAAGACTTTTAGAGGATTTTGACTGCGCAGTTTTATAAATTTTACGCTGAAATATTTGCTTAATATTTTGATATTTAAACATAAAAATTAGTCATCACTAAAATTCATTAATCATCGTAAAATAAGTTTTTGCTAAGTCCAGCAAACTGAATTAATCTTCGCGGATTAAGTTTGAGGTCAAAGTATGATTTCATGGTTTTTTATTGGTGTAGTTATCAGTATTTTGTTAACACCGGGACCAACCAATACGTTACTCGCATCTTCGGGTATTCAAGTTGGGCTACGTAAATCATTCCGACTCATTCCAGCGGAAGCCTTTGGTTATCTTATTTCGATTAGCCTATGGGGTTTTCTCATTGGTAAAATTTCCGTACATCTCCCTTTACTGCCGACCATTCTGAAATTGTTTAGTGCCGGCTATATTCTATTTCTGGCTATGCGATTATGGCGTACAGCAACTGTCGCTGAAAATTTTAATCAAAAGGGCATTCGTGCACGCGAACTCTTTGTTGCGACTTTATTAAACCCCAAAGCATTATTATTCGCATCTGCGATTTTCCCTGCGTTGGCTTGGCAAAATGCGCAATATTATGTAGCTCACATGCTGATCTTTTTGCTGTTGATCGTTCCAATAGCATTCTTTTGGACCTTTCTTGGTTCAGTTTTGGCATCGAATAAAATTAGTTGGCTCAATCAAGCCAATCTACAACGAACAGCATCGCTAGTCTTGGTTAGTTTTTCGATTCCACTGAGTTATTCTGCGATTTTAAAACTCTAAATTGATTTGAAAATGACTAAATCCGCTTAGTTCGGCAAAGCTTATTTTCATTAAGTCGGATTTCAGTTAAAGTACCACGCAATAATTGATTTAAGTTTTTGGATAGAGATAAATGGCTATTAAGTCTGATCGTTGGATTCGCGAAATGAGCGAAAAACACGGCATGATTGAACCGTATGCAGAAAACCAAGTCCGTTATGATGAAAATGGCGAAAAGCTTATTTCGTATGGCGTGTCGAGCTATGGTTATGACGTGCGCTGTGCTCGTGAATTTAAAGTCTTTACCAATGTTCATTCAGCAATTGTTGACCCTAAAAACTTTGACGATAAAAGCTTTATTGATATCGAATCAGACGTTTGTATCATTCCGCCGAACTCGTTTGCACTGGCACGGACAGTCGAATATTTCCGTATTCCCCGTAATGTGTTAACCGTTTGTTTGGGTAAATCAACCTATGCGCGCTGCGGTATTATTGTCAATGTGACGCCTCTTGAACCAGAGTGGGAAGGTCACGTGACTTTAGAATTTTCGAATACAACCAACTTACCTGCACGTATATACGCGGGTGAAGGTGTCGCACAAATGTTGTTCTTCGAATCAGATGAAGTGTGTGAAACCTCTTATAAAGACCGTGGTGGTAAATACCAAGGTCAAACCGGTGTGACATTACCGAAAGCTTAATCCTTCGGATTGAGTTTAAAAAAGCGGGCGAATTAGCCCGCTTTTTTGTTGGGTCATTCATCGGAAAATAGACCATTCGGTGGGGAAGTTTTTGCAATTGAGTAATTATTCAGCATAATAAAAAGTTAAGTGACTGGTCTATCACAAGTCTCCATTTAAGGAATAAATGGACAATAACATCAAAGCCAGTTCTCAGGAATAAATATAAGAGAGATGCAGAGCATCTGATAAAAGGAAGGTCGAGATGACTCAATTCACCCAGGCTAAGTTATTCCGCCAGAGTTGCTTAGCAGCCGCAGTCAGCATGTTCGCTGCACCATCTGTTTATGCGCTTCAAGATTTATCAGATGAAGCACTTTCAGCCACAACGGGTGAAGGTGTTGCACTCACTTTAGAAAATTTCAAAATGGTCTTTCAAGGCCCAAATGACCGTTCTACAGCTTCTAGTTATGCGTCAGGTATGGTTGATCCAGGGAAAAGCGATACAGGTTTTATTCGGATTATTCCTACAGGTGAAAACTATGAACAATTAGGCCAGCGTGCTTACGATAAAATCTATAAAGCTGCATATGTTGATGCCTATCAGCAAGGCCGAGTTACGGGCTATAACGGTGTTTATGACTCCACTTTCTTAAGTTCTAAAAGCACCTATGAGACCAATAATGCTACACGTATTACCAATGAAACCATAGCAACATATTCAACAGAATATCGTGGCCGATTAGTACAGTCTTATCTTGAATCACCAACGATGAAGGCATATTACGATCAGCGTTATGCAGATTATTATGATGGTTCATCGGCTGGCTTATCTTTTGAAAACGATGGCACAACGAAAGAATCAATTACACCGTTCTTAAAAGAAAAGTCTCAAGCTGCCGCTTTAAAAAATACCTATGAGATGATTGAGTTACTATACGGTAACAATAGTACGGGTAACTTGCCAACCACTTCGACTTTTTATAAAAATTATGTCTCAGGAAAAATTACACGTTCAAATATTATAGATACAACAAAAAATGCTCAGTTGAATGCCAAAGCTGCAGAAACCCTCAATCAGTTGGCAACGGACTATGCCAAGCTTGAAGCTCAAAAGGCAAGCGATGCAGCATTAGCAACCGTGAAGAAAAATGCTGAAATTACAGCAAAACAAATTGCTTCGACTGCGACCGTATCGAGTCTCAGATCGAAAGCAGATGTATTTATATATGGCTTAGCCCTGTCCAATAGCAAAGATAAAAATGGAAAAAGTTCATTAGCAACGCGCTATACAGACCAAGGATTTAATTGGGGTACAGCAGAAAACCCATGGCTTTTCCATGCGGGGAATCAAGATGTTGAACAATTTGCGAAAGATAATAAGGGGAATGTTGGTTACTTAGCGATTGAGGCACCATTAAAGAAAATTGCGGCAGATGATGCATCTAACAACATCAAGCTTGGTTTGTGGATGGATGTATTTTCACGGTCTTTAAATTCAAGTAATGTCGTCGATCCGATTACAGGAGCGCCCACCAGTGGCTTAGATAAAGATTATCGATTACGGACTCAAGTTGTTGCGAATGGTCTGAGTTTTAATGGTTCACAAGTTCGAATTTTTCAAACCCTAAAATCAACAAATACCAACTATAACCAAACTTTAGGTTTAGCCAGTTTAATTCGTATTAATACCAATGATCGTGCTGAGTCACTGAGTATCAATGACGGTGATTTGGATGCTCGCGGTATGCGTATCAGTACAGCTGCACGCTCCGAACTGGATGATGGTACTGCAGCGACACCAGCGATGGATCGATCTGCAGCTCCAATCTTTCATGAAACTGAAGGTCTATATTTATATAGCCCAAATATCAATTTAGTTTTAGGAAATATGTATCAGCCCTTTATTGTGGGTTCAGAAGGTCGAAATATTATTCTGGAAGTAACTCGTATTCCAAATGTGCCTTCTATTTACAGTAAAATTTATACCTACTATACGGATATCCCGGGTAATACCACAGGTACATCGGGTTTAACCGCTGCTGACTTTAAAGGTTCAACCTGTAACGTCTATAGTTGTGGTACGGAGTTAAAAGCAAACTCTTCAGATGCGACAGCACTATATCAAGGGCGTAATGCAACACATAGTAGTATTGCAATCGGTACAGTAGAGCGCTTGCCTGGTAATCTGCTGAATGCAAAAAGTACGGATACGGCGACAGGTGTGGTCTTTAAAGGTGTCAATGGACAAAGCACGAATTTAGGATCTGTTGCCATAGATGGCGTATTGATTCAGCACTTAAAAATAAGAACAACAGGGCTGTAGGAGAAATTACATGTATAAAATTTTATGCGCTGTTGTTTGTGCTGCACTGACACAAACTCATGCAGGCTTAGTGTCTATGGATAATACCGAACTCACTGCTGCAACCGGTCAAGGCGGTGCTGATCTCAGTTGGACACTTTCATTAAACCATCAATACGCCAATGATATGTCAAAAAACAACATATCAATCATGGATGCGAATGGTAAAACGACTCAAGCTTTTTATGGATATCAATGTTCATCCAATGAATTTTGTCGCTTAGCACTTGCACCCAATAATCATGTGGATGCAAATGGTAATAAGAAATGGTTGGTGTTTAAACAGTTTCAAGGAACGTTACAGATCGATCAATTTTCACTAGATGGTGTGACGATTATCAATCGTGAAGGTAATCCACAAACGGCTATGCAGTTGACATTTTATGATGATAAGCCATTAAAAATTAGAAATTTAGGTTTTGCTACGTTGGCGGTGGAAACAGGGACGACAGGTAAGGAAGGTTATGAAAATACCAGTACTTATACGACCTATACCGAAAAGAAAGCTGATGGAACAACTTCAACTTTAGCAGTGCCTGATTTTGATCGTGGTTCAGAACAAGGATTTATGGGTGTTAATGTGCATGGCAACATGCACATGAGTGGAAAGTTAAACATCTTCAGTTTTAACTGCACTGGAAATGGTGCAGGTCGCTGTTAATCAGCTGTGACTGAATATAAGGATATTGTGATGAAAAAAATAGCAACTTTAACGGCACTCGCAACCAGTATTTTACTTGCTCAACATGCCTATGCTTTTGAAGCGATGACCGATGAAAGCTTGGGTGCAGTTACTGGCCAAGATGGTATTTCGATTACCCATGAAGTTTCTAGAGTCAAAGTTGATCAGTTAAATTGGGTTGACCCAACCGACCAAAATAAGATGAAAATGGGTTTGCACAATGTGCAAATAGATGGCGTTGGGCAAAGCACCATTACATCAAAATTAGATTTTGATGTCGGGACTACGGATGCTGGTGTAGGCATGCGTATAGCTGCGAGTGTCAGCCCATTTACGGCTGTTGCACAAAATATTATGTTGCTGTGTCAAGGTGCAACGTGCCAAACGCCTACACAAAATTTAGGTTCACTTACGATTGCAACATCTTCACCTTTAAAAGTATTACTTGAAACCAGCAATGGTCTATTTAACCGTAATGATACGGCGTATATGGAATTTCAATTGCAAAATGCCAGTATTAGTCATGGTATGAATGGACATAGCGTAACCTTAAAGGACTTTAACTTTAACTTTGCGGGTTCAGGTTATATGTATGTGGCTGCTGATGAAGGCATTGTTCTCACTACAAAATCTACAGGGAGCAAAGACCATACGGTCAATTTGGGGCGGGTCAAGGACACTTCAGATGTACATAGCTCACGTAGCGATGCCACAAACCCTGGCGTTAATATCGATCTACGCTACGGTACCGATGGTGGTGCACAGCGCAATTTAATTCGTATGGGAGCATCGGGTGCTGTTACTAATGCACGAGTTGCCTTAAATGCCAATCAAGAAGGAATTAAAGATTTTGGTCTAGCAACGAAGGCTTCTGGATATGAGTCCGTTGGTTCAGGTGGTTTACATTTAGGTGTGCGCGCGGATTTCACTTCAAAGGATGATCCTAGCCTTGTTGCAGGTCAAGCACCGACAACCTTAGAAATTGGCCATACGGGTATTGGTAGTTATGCCATTGAATTTTCTAATTTAACGTCTTTAGTTGCTGATAAAAATGCCTATATTGATTTTGGCGATATTTATATCAATACCATTCAAGCAAAAAGCCTTGATTTTCTGGTAAATGATAAATTAAAAGCAACATTAGGTTTAACCAATAATGTTTTAACCCAAAACTTGTCAAATCAAACGACGGGCGGAAATTTTGCACTAGTGGCGATTCGTGGTATGGATTTTCAGTCCATCGCGCGTACCGCACGATTTATTTCGGATAACTCAATTGCTGCAATTGCAAGTAATGACAACAGTTGGGGGATTGGTATCCCGATTTATAATATGAATGCCAACGTTGCATTATCAGAGAAAAAATACAGTTATAAAAATGCGGCTGAAAAATCAGGTATTGGCTATAACCTTGTGATGAGCACAGATGGTTATGGTGTTGATAAAAAAACAGGAACGCCAAGTACAACATCCATTATTTTGATTGATGGTAAAAAAGGTATTAATGGTCAAGAAGTCAATTATTATGCAGGCTTAAGAAACATCAATGCACTTATTCAATCTGATGGTGTGATTGGCTATGAAAATGATGGCATCTATGTACGTGCAGATAATTTATTGATTGCAGCCAATGCCGAGTTAGCGATTGGTCAACTGCCGGGTTCAACCTATAACTGTGCGACTACAGCTTCTGCCAAATGTGGGACTATAGTACCTTTAGATAATTTCTCTAAACGTGATGATGTGTTGACGAATATTGCGTTTAAACTTGATGGTAAAGGTGAGCTATTTATAGTACCGGGTCTAAATGACACTGCAGAAAATAATTATTTATCTTTCCGTGGAAGCTTTGAATTTAAAGCATTAACTGATGCTGAAAAGAAAGATCAAAAAGTTATGGGAAGCTATTTAAGTTTGATGAATGAAGATGTAAATGCCAGCGGTGTCGTTTCAGCTTCAAGTATCAATATTAATAAAATGCAGGGCGATCTAGGCTTTGATGCTCGAATTAAAATGAAACAAGATTCGGTAGAGTTTGATAATCAGGTAAAATTCAATCCAACCAATAATATGTCTAAAGCGTTTCGTGCAGAAGTTTCGATGTTAACGAATGGCAATATGCAAAAGATGGCGGATATTGCCCTAACCGGTGGAACAATGCGAAGTACGATGGGGATTACTCCACGCTAGTAAAATTAAATCAATAACAAATAAATAAAATAACGAACAGGGAATTTGTTATGAAAAAGAAGTTAATCAGAGGTTTGATATTCTCGACATTTGCGATGAGTAGCTTATCTCATGCAATGATGGCTTTAGATGATGAAAGCTTATCAAAAGTTGATGGTCAAGCTTTACTCTCCATGGAATATACGCAGGGGTATAATTCTGTGGATGAGAGTGGACAAGCCGTTGACCAATCCAAAGTTGGCTTTTATAAACTTGGTTTGGAAGCTGAAATGGAGCTCAATGCCAATATTAAAAAGCTCCAATTGGGTTGTGGTGGTGCAAATGGCTCAGGTGCTTGTGATATTGATATTGATCATATTTCACTGAGTGGCTTGCCTGCAAATAGCAATTATACGTCGGATGAACGTGCGGCAACTTCAGCTTTGCTGACCAATCCTTTTATCGAAATTGCAATTAAAGATCCGAAATCAGCGGCAACACGTGAAGTGATGGGCTTTCGTTTGAGCGCTGAAAAAATTTCTGGATTAATGACATTAGGTACAGAAAATAGCAATACACCCAATGGTATCAATACCTTTAGTGGTTATATGAAAACCAAAGCATCTGCGGGTGTTGCAACAACTGCCGAGCGTGTGATGGACTATGCTTCTACGCAGCAATATATTGAAGGAGCAGTTAAGGGGACATTATTTGGTGCAGAAGTTGATCTACCGCTTCACTACAAATCAGATAATTATTCCTTTAATTTAAAATCAACCACAGCTCCTTTTACGATTCCAGCTACTGTTGTAAGTGGTAATCGAATGACAGATGTACAGTTAAAGGGTACAGGAACTGTTGATCGTCTAGATTTTAGTGGTCCATTAGTAGCTCAAATCTCTCTACTCGGTTTAAACATTAATTTGAATAAAGATGTGACGGGGTATCTTACTGGGCTAAAAACCGATATTACGGTAAATCAAAGTTTAGGTTTGATTCACGCACTATATTTAAATAACCCTGCTTCGCTATCTTTACAAGCTCAAAAAATACTCTGGCCTGGTGCTGCAGTCGCAGCAGAAAGAGGGTGGTGGCTGGCGATGGAAGATGAAGTTGATTTGGGCAGTATTACACCATCAGATAAAGTGGCGATCACGGATGAAGTATTGAAACAAACGATCGCCGGAATTAACCATGACTTAAGTACCAATGTTCGTAACTGTGGAGATTTACTTTTTGGTTGTGTTGCAGGTTCGGCTTTGGATGTTAAAGAGATTAAAAACCCGTCATTAATTGATTTCCCATTAACCAATTTGAAACTTTCTGGACAGGAGTTTCGTTCTAACTGCTTCGGGGGGCTGAAATTCTGTTAAGGCTTAAAATATTTGACATAAAAAATCCCGCACCTAGCGGGATTTTTTATGTTTAGCGCAAATTATTTTGCAAGTTTCGCTAAAAGGTCTTCTTTACTTAAGTTGCTTGATTCTTCATCACGGCGACCTTTGTACTCAAATGTACCAGCATCCAAACCTTTCTCGCCAATGACAATACGGTGTGGAATACCTGTTAACTCGATATCAGAGAATTTAACACCCGGACGTTCATTACGATCATCAAGAAGCACATCATAACCAGCAGCAGTTAATTCTGCATACAGTGCTTCAGCAGCTTCCATTGTACGCGGTGACTTATGTGCATTCATGGGCACAATAGCAACTTCGAAAGGAGCAATTGCAGATGGCCAGATAATCCCTTTGTCATCGAAGTTTTGTTCAATTGCAGAAGCAACAACACGGGTTACACCAATACCGTAGCAACCCATAGTCACAACGAGAGGTTTGCCATCTTCACCTAAAACTTTACAGCCAAGCGCTTCAGAGTATTTTTGACCCAACTGGAAGATATGACCAACTTCGATACCACGTTTAATCAAGATTGTACCTCGACCATCTGGAGAAGGGTCACCTTCAACAACATTACGCAGGTCATAAACTTCGGTGTATTGTGCATCACGTTCCCAGTTTACACCTACAGCATGTTTATCAACTTGGTTTGCACCAGCAACAAAGTCTGAAAGTACAGACGCTGCACGGTCAACAATAACGGTAATGCCTTTTTCGGTTAAGCCTTGAGGGCCACAGAAACCAGCAGTTAAGCCTAAGTCAGCTAATTGTGCTTCAGTTGCAAAAGTTAATGGAGCAGCAATTAATGGGTGTTTTTCTGCTTTAATTTCATTCAGTTCATGGTCACCACGTAGGAATAAGGCAACCACTGGTGCAGCTTTACCTTCTTCAGCAACACCTTGAACCAATAATGCTTTGACAGATTGAGTAGGGTCTGATTTAAGGAATTCAGAAACCTCAGCAATGGTTTTTTGATTTGGTGTATCAACAATCTCAAGTGCTTTAGTCGGAGCAGCACGTTCACCTACTAATACTGCTTCCGCCATTTCTACGTTAGCAGCATAATCTGACTCTGTAGAGAATGCGATGTCATCTTCGCCGCTAGACGCAAGGACGTGGAATTCGTGTGAACCAGAACCACCAATTGAACCTGTATCCGCTTGAACTGGACGGAAATTTAAACCTAAACGCGTGAAAATCTTGCAGTAAGCTGCATACATCTTGTCATAGGTTTCTTGTAAAGAAGCTTGGTCAACATGGAAAGAATAGGCATCTTTCATGATGAATTCACGTGAACGCATCACACCGAAACGAGGGCGGATTTCGTCACGGAATTTGGTTTGTACTTGGTAGAAGTTTGCAGGCAATTGCTTATAACTTTTCAACTCATTGCGAGCAAGATCTGTAATCACTTCTTCATGTGTAGGGCCAAGTACAAAGTCATTGTTATGACGGTCTTTAAAACGTAAAAGTTCTGGACCATATTGTACGAAACGACCTGATTCTTCCCATAAAGATGCAGGTTGAGTGACAGGCATCAGGACTTGAAGTGAACCAGCACGATCCATCTCTTCGCGGATAATCGCTTCAACTTTATTTAATACGCGAACGCCCATCGGCAGCCAAGTGTATAAACCTGAAGCCAATTTACGAATCATCCCGGCACGAAGCATAAGCTGATGTGAAATAACTTCAGCATCGTTTGGGGTTTCTCTTAACGTTGCAAATAAAAAGCGACTCGCGCGCATGGAAACTGTCCTAAATAATTAAGCGTTAAAGTGGAGAGTATACAATAAAAAATGAGGTGAACATTTTCCAAAGTCACCTCATTTTAGATTTTGTCATTATGACATGATTTTTTGGGCCTGACGTGCAAGGAAGTTTCGGAAATCATCCAAATAGGTAAAAATCACCGGCACAACCACAAGTGTTAGTAGGGTAGAGGTAATCACCCCGCCAATCACGGCATGTGCCATTGGTGCACTTTGTTCACCGCCTTCACCTAAACCAAGTGCAAGCGGAACCATACCCATCACCATTGCACTGGTAGTCATTAAAATGGGACGTAAACGGGTTTTACCTGCTTCAATAATCGCTTCATAACGATCTACACCATGATCCATGGCTTTTTTAATAAAGTCGATGAGTAGAATTGCGTTCTTTGTCACCAAGCCCATGAGCATAATAATCCCGATAATGGAAAAGAGGTTCATGGTTGAATTAAATAAGAATAGGGCTAAGAAAACCCCAATCAATGATAAGGGCAATGAAGCCATAATGGCTGCAGGGTGAATGAAGCTATTAAATTGTGAACCCAAAACAATATAAATAAATACAATAGAGAGGGTAATCGCTGTCATTGCATAACCCGCAGACTCAGCCATATCTTTATTGGCACCTTGCGTGACAAAACTATAACCTGGTGGCAAGTCGAAGTTTTTCTCTATCTCATTGATTTCGGCACCAATATCACCCGCAGGACGTCCTGCTGTGTTGGCTTCAACCATCACTTCACGTGCCAGATCACGACGGTTAATTTGTGAAGCACCAAGTGTTTCTTCAAAGCTTGCCACACTTGCCAATGGAACTAAAATAGGTAAGCCTGCAGCATCGGTTTTTTGTGATGTGATGTACATGCTTTGAATGTCAGTTGGCAGTCGACGCTGATCTTCAGTGAGTCTTAAATTTACATCATAGGTTTCGCCTTTATCATCCTTCCACGTTGTTACATTATCCCCCGCAAGAAGAGGGCGTAATACATTGGCGATTTGATTGACGGATAAACCTAAATCACTGGCTAAAACGCGATTGATATGTACACCTAAGGTCGGTTTAGGTTCTTTGAGTGAGCTTTCTAAGTCGACAATACCGTCGACTTTCGAAATTTCTTTCATGAAGCGGTCAGAAATGCGTTGTAACTCATCTAAGTCTGGTCCTTTAATCGAGATCATTACCGGCTTTTGGCCGCCCGATACTGTTTCATCGGCTGAGGCAATCGAGGTAATAGTAATACCTGCTATATGTTTTAAGCGGGTACGGAATTCATTGTTGAGATCTGTTAGGGTTTGACTACGCTCCGTACGTGGTGAAACAGTGACACGAATGCTAGCATGGTTTTTACCCCGATCAGTGGCACTATTAATTGCACCATAAGTGGCTTTGACTTCTGGATGTTGGCGAATGATACGATCAACTTGCTTAAGCTTAGCCTGCGAATATTCAAGGGTTGCATCAACTGGTGTTTCAAATTTGATCCGAATTTCACCTTTGTCTGGTACGGGTACAAATTCAGTTCCGATCAGTTTGGATAAAGCTAATGCGCCAAATAAAGACGCGACGGCGATTAAAAGGGTAATGAGCCTAAATTTTAAAGCAAGCTTGAGTAATTTTTCATAATGATGGCTTAGGTTGTCGAGCTTGCCCGAAATCCAGTTAAAAAAACGTTTGATTTTACCCGGCTTTTTATTTGGATCTTGGCGCTCTGCCCAGTGAGCAGACAACATGGGGTCAAGGGTGAAACTCACAAACATTGAAATCAGTACAGCGGTACTGACGGTTACACCAAATTGATAGAAGAAACGCCCAATAATGCCGCCCATAAATGCCACAGGTAAAAATACCGCGACAATGGTCAATGTTGTGGCCAATACGGCTAAACCAATTTCTTTTGTGCCGTCGAGTGCAGCGGTGACGTGGTCCTTGCCCATATCGGCATGGCGGACAATATTTTCGCGTACTACAATGGCATCATCAATGAGTAGACCGATACTTAGTGAGAGAGCCAGTAGGGTCATCATATTGATGGTAAAACCAAAAATCCAAACAAAGGTGAGGGTACCTAGTAGCGAAATCGGTAGGGTTAAACCTGTAATGGCTGTCGAACGAAATGAGCCGAGAAATAACAATACAATGAGTACCGCAAGTACTGCACCTTCAATAATCGTACGTGCCACGTCTTTAATGCTGCCACGAATACCTTTTGAAGAATCAACCACAATTTCTGCGGTCGTGCCTTTTGGCAATTGCTGTTGGATTTTACTTAAGGTTTTACGGGTATTATCAACCACCTCAATTACATTAGAGTCCGAACTTCTCAGAATGTCGACAGCGACGGCTGTTTTACCATTCAGATAAGCACTCGACTCCATTTCAGCTTGGCTATCTTCTATCTCGGCAATTTGTTTGAGATAAATCGGCGCGCCATTTTTATTGGCAACCACTAAATCACCGAATGAGTTTGGGTGAATAACCCGAGATTTAATTTCGACCACCAATTCTGAGTTCTTTTGTTTTAAAGTTCCTCCTGGAACTTCAATATTTTCAGATTTTAGGGTGTTTATAACTTGATCGATCCCAATCCCGAAACTTTGTAATTTTTGCGGATTTACTTGTATTCGAATTTGACGCTGCGCATCACCCAATAAATTGACCGTACCGACACCGGGAACCGTTCTAAGCTGTGGCACAATCCGTTGATTCAGATAGGAACTCAAATCACGTAAAGACATGTCCTTCGATTCAAAAACAATCGACATAATTGCACTGGCAGTAGGGTCATAACGTTCTACAATCGGGTCATCAATTTCATCACGAAATTGTGCGGTTACTGGTGCAATTTTATCTCGAATATCCTGTGCAGCTACAGAGGACGAGACATCTAGATTAAATTCGACAATGACCGTGGATAAACCTTCACTGGACTGTGAAATGACTTGCTTGAGGCCTGAAATGGTATTGATCTGATCTTCAAGTTTCTTGGTGATTTCAGATTCGACAGACTCAGGAGAAGCACCCGGATAGTTGGTGTAGACAACAACAAAAGGGAAGTCGACATCAGGAAACTCTTCAACACCCATACGTTGCCAAGAAGCGAGTCCTAGCACCATCAGACAGAACATCATCATGATGGTGAAAACAGGATATTTCACACTAATTCGGGTTAACCACATAACAACTGTCCTGCCTTATTCTTTTAATTTTGGCTGATACTTACATCTTGTTTGATATCTGAATCATTAAATTTAATTCGGCTGATCAGATCGCTATTTTGTAAGCCCTGAACAATCGCGGTGTTATTGCTATAACTCTGATTCAAAATTTGTACTGGTACTTTGGTAATTTTATTTTGACGAATGACCCAGACATAAGGTTGGTCTTTTAGACTTTGGATGGTATCGAGTGGAATTTTTTGGCCTGAAATATTATCTGTACCTAAGATGTGACCTTCGACAAAAGCACCAATACTTAATGACGTAATGGTTTCATTTGGGGCTGCAAAAAATTCAATTTGACGACTGGCTTGATCGGCAATCGGTGAAATTCGGCTGATTTGTGCTGTGAGTAAATTGCTATTACCTTGGATGCTATATTCAATCTTTTGTCCAATTTTCAGTGCAGCTTGCTGATCACTTGGTAATTTGGCTTGAATTTCTAATTGGTCTGGATTGACGATTTCAAAAAGGGTTTGTCCGGCAGCAACTGTTTGTCCCGGTTCAACATCACGTTTGGTAATCACGCCTTGGATAGGGCTATAAATGGTACCATCTTGATTGGCTTTACGTGCAATATCGACATTGGCTTGTTGAGCGCGAACATTTTCCATTTGAGCTTGGTAATCGACACGACTTTGTTCAAACTCTACTTTGGAAATAAAGCCTTGATTCAGCAAACGCTGTTTACGTTCCATCATCAGTTTGGCTTGATTGGCTTGAGCTTGCGTTGATGCAAGGTTTGCTTGAGATTGAGCAAGACGTGCGGCATTGTCTTGATTATTTAAACGCACCAACACTTGGCCTTTGCTGACACGTTGTCCGACTTCTGCATTAACATTGGTTGCAGTCGCAGTGACTTGGGCTTGAATACTGCTCTGATTGACCGCCCGAATGGTACCTGTAAAGGCTGTTTTTGAAATGGCGTTGCCTTGTTCGATCGTGACCAGATCTTGTTGAATCAATTCAATCTTATTTTCTGGTTTAACACTTTGCTGCGGATCTTCTTTTTGACATGCAGCCAAAGTCAGGCTTATGCAAAGCAGGCTAAGCTTTAAAAATGGGGATGATTGCTGTGCAGAGTGCATAATGGTCCTTATATCAGCGGTCTACAAAAGCAATTGAATAACAAGTTTATTCCATCGCTTTTAAACGCGTAATAATTCTGTCGTATTCAGCTTCTGTATTTCGATAGCGAGTTTGTAACGATTGAATGTATTCTTTTTTCGCTACCATATTTTTTTGATTATTATCCAACATTGTTTTTAATTTTGCCGGAACGGTTTCACCTTTTCGAAAATGTTCACGTTCTTGGCGAACAAATAATACACGATCATTTTGTAATTGTTTTAATTGTTCTTGTTCAAACACGATCTGTTTACGTATACCAGTCAGTGCATCACGCTTTTTGATGGCTGCAGTTCGGCTATTGGTATAGGCTTTTTTAAGTTTGATATCTGACGCTTGCTGACGTGCTTGGGCAGCACGCTGAGGAGCTTGTCTAATGTCAGCTTCAGCATTGTAGGGGCGGTTACGTTTAATCACTTGCATATTTTGATCAAGTGCTTCATAACCATAGCGGATGTGATTTGGTGTCACATTGGTACTGATGTTTGCTACACCTTTACTGTCATAGTAACGATACCAACTCGCCTTTTGTGGTTGCTGCGAATTGGTTGGTGCAGCAAATAAAAGCGGGGTATAAGCTAGTAAACAAGTCGTCAGGATGACTTTTTTTGAGAAATGTTTAAGGCCAATCAAGTGAATTTTTTTTGTAAGCGGACTCAACCTTGTACTCCCCAGTTTAAAGTTGACTAAATTACTTATTTTAAAGTAATAATCTTGCTATAATATGCTTAATTAAGACAATTAAATACTATTCCAAGTTAAAAAAAAATCGTTGGTCATCGGAAAGTGTGAAGCAGTTAATAAAAACAAGAAATCTTGTGTGTTTGCGCAGAAAATGTTCATTGAAAACGCAAGTAAAGATATGTTAAAAATGTTCACAACTTGTAAATAATAATGCTGCTAACTTAATTGTTTGTACATCCTCAATGGGTAGGGTCAATAAATGGACGATAAATTCCAAAATCTAAAAGTCATGGTAATTGATGATTCAAAAACCATTCGTCGTACGGCCGAAACGCTGCTTCAGCGTGAAGGATGTGAAGTAGTCACTGCTGTAGATGGTTTTGAAGCACTTTCAAAAATTGCAGATGCGAATCCAGATATCGTATTTGTCGATATAATGATGCCACGTCTAGATGGCTATCAAACTTGTGCCCTGATTAAAAACTCTCAAAATTATCAAAATATTCCTGTGATTATGCTTTCAAGTAAAGATGGTTTATTTGATCAGGCGAAGGGTCGTGTTGTAGGTTCTGATGAATACTTGACTAAGCCATTCAGTAAAGATGAATTGCTGAATGCAATCCGTAATCACGTTACAGCTTAATTAGATTTTTTATTTTTGGGGAAAAAGCATGGCACGTATCCTAATCGTTGATGATTCACCAACAGAAACATTCCGTTTTAAAGAAATTTTAGGTAAACACGGTTTTGAAGTGATTGAAGCTTCAAATGGGGCAGACGGGGTGACAATGGCTCAAGCTGAGTTACCTGATTTGGTCTTAATGGATGTGGTAATGCCGGGTGTGAATGGATTCCAAGCAACACGTCAAATTGCACGTGGTGCGACCACCAAACATATCCCGATTGTCATTGTAAGTACCAAAGATCAGGCAACTGACCGTGTTTGGGGTAAACGCCAAGGTGCTTCTGATTATCTAACTAAACCTGTAGACGAAAAACAATTAATTGATGTGATTAAGCAACACCTCAATGCAGGATAAAGCTCTATGGCAGCAAATGGATTTATCGAATTACTTCGAATCGCAAAACGAGGAAACAAAAACTACGTTTCCACTGAAAATGAAGTAAACCGATGGTCAGGCATTGCTTTTGAGATGATGGGGCAATATTACGTTGCTCCTTTAGGTGAAGTATCTGAAGTGATCTACCCACCAAAATATACGCCAGTTCCCAATACCCAACCTTGGGTGATGGGATTAGCCAATATTCGGGGACGCTTACTTTCTTTGTCTGACCTAGCACAATATATAACCGGTCATCGAAGTAGTTTTTCACCCACTCAAAAAGTTTTATGTATTAGTCATAATGACCATTATGTCGGTTTGGTAGTCGATCAAGTTTTGGGTATTCAACACTTTAATAAGAAAAGTTATTTTTCTAAACATAATGAGTTGGATCGAAATTTGCAGGAATATTGTCAGGGGTATTTCCACCAGCATAACCAGCAGTGGAATGTATTTCTCTTCAGTCGTTTACTGCAAAATCCAAAATACATGAACGCATCTATAAAATTTATAAATTAATTGTCGCGCACGAACGAAAGAAGGCGTAATCGGGGAGAAGCTGAATGGGCTTTAAACTTAAAAAGAAAAATACGGGTGAAAGCACCAGTGGTCGTAAAGGCGGTAATGCTTTTCTGGCAAAACTGCAATCACAGACAGATCAATTATCTCGAGTTTTTGGTGATAGTGAAAAATCCAAACCATTTATTTATGGTGCGATTGGTTCATTAGTACTGGCAACGATTATTTTATTATACCTATTCTATAGCGTTCCTCGCGGTAACCAATTAACGCAAAGTTTGGGTGAACTCCGTCTTCTTTCGCAAACAATTTCGCGTCAAGCAACTGAGGCAACAGCATCAGGTACTGAAGATGCAATGAAAAAATTAATTGCCTCTCAAGATTCGTTCAAAGAAAACTTAGAAACTGTAAAAGACATTCATGCAAATACAGATGCGCTGAAATCTGTAGATACGCAGTGGGCTGAAGTTTCAAAAAGTATTGACTTGATTACTTCGCAACAAAAAATCATTAATAAATTATATGACACGAACATCGCGATTGGTGAAACCATTCCGGGGATTCAGGCGGAATATAACTTGATGGTCGACCAAATGGCACGTCAAGACATGCCTTCGAACCAGGTGGTGATTGCGAAAAACCAGGTATTCATTGCTGAACGTATTTTACGTTCGATCAGCTCGGTGCTTTCCGGTTCTGATAGTTCACGTGAGTCTGCAGATGACTTCAGTGCCGATACTGAAACCTTCGGTTTGTACTTAAATGCCCAATTGGATGGTAGTACAGAGCTTGGTGTACAACGTATTGAAAGCCCTGAATTACGTGAGTCACTTGAAGGTATTAAAGCTGAATATGACGATGTATTAAAATCAGCGGCTGCGACAATTTTGAAAAACTCAACGCAAATTGTGAACGTACGTAAAGCATCTTCACAAATTTTTGCTGAGTCAGACAAATTATTGGACAACTTAAATCAATTGTCTTCTAGCACAGGCTTGAAAACCATTTTACCTGCGGTACTGTTGATTCTTGCTTTAACAGCCTTCTTGATCTGTGTGTTCAAACTTCTTTCTTTACGTGGTCAATCGGATAAATTCCGTGTAACCCGTCTTCAAGAAGAATATGACCGTAACCAGAACGCGATTTTACGTTTACTCGATGAAATTGCCGATCTTGCAGACGGTGACTTACGTTCGTATGCGACGGTATCTGAAGACTTTACGGGTGCGATTGCCGACTCGATTAACTTCGCAATCGACCAATTACGTGACCTTGTATCGCGTATTACAGAAACTTCTCAAGAAGTTGCGCAATATACCGCGAATACGCAGGGTATTACCAACCAGCTTGCAGAAGCATCTGAACATCAGGCGCAAGAAATTGCTGGTGCATCTGCCGCGATTAACGAAATGGCAATGTCGATTGACCAAGTATCTTCGAACGCTGAAGAATCAGCTGTCGTAGCAGAACGTTCTGTACAAATTGCTGCAAACGGTGCAGATGTCGTAAACCGTTCAATTGAAGGTATGGACACGATTCGTGAACAGATTCAGGAAACCTCAAAACGTATTAAACGTTTGGGTGAGTCTTCTCAAGAGATTGGTAACATTGTCGCACTGATTAACGATATTGCCGACCAAACAAACATCTTGGCATTAAACGCAGCAATTCAGGCGTCAATGGCGGGGGAAGCAGGTCGTGGTTTTGCCGTGGTAGCAGATGAGGTACAGCGTCTTGCGGAACGTTCAGCGTCTGCAACCAAACAGATTGAAGGCTTGGTAAAAACCATTCAAACGGATACCAACGAAGCCGTAATTTCAATGGAACAAACGACTTCGGAAGTTGTACGTGGTGCGAACTTGTCTAAGGATGCCGGCGTAGCACTGGATGAAATTCAGTCTGTATCGGGTAACTTGGCGAAACTGATTGCAAACATTTCGGATGCTGCAAAACTTCAGTCTGCTTCTGCAGGTCATATTGCGACAACGATGAACGTTGTACAAGAAATTACCTCGCAAACTACCAGTGCAACATTTGATACTGCACGTTCGGTATCTGAATTGGCGAATATGGCTGAATCATTACGTGAATCTGTATCTGACTTT
This sequence comes from Acinetobacter sp. YH12064, assembly GCF_013419735.1. NCBI lineage: Bacteria > Pseudomonadati > Pseudomonadota > Gammaproteobacteria > Moraxellales > Moraxellaceae > Acinetobacter > Acinetobacter sp. YH12064. The sequence goes on along the minus strand of NZ_VOZP01000002.1, from coordinate 146,613 downwards.
AAACTCCCAGAGTAAGTCAGGCGCAAACCTGTAGTACCTTAGCTGCGGCTAGGGTACTGCACCGATTACAGATAACACATCGATAAGGTGAACTTAACGTCACAGTTAAGTCTTAGGTGATGGTTACAATTAAGTTTGAGCAACCTTCTTGGTGGCAAAACATAAGAAGCCTTAGCTATGAAAGAAATATTAAAAAATTTAGTTGAAACAACTACGCTTCCTGAAGATAGTTATCTTGATCAAGATGCAGAAATTTTAGAGATTTTTGTTGAAGAAATAGAAGAAATCTTTGAAGAGCTGGCGGGTTTATTTACAACTTGGTTGGAAAATCCACAAGATAAAGACACTTTAACGACGATTCGTCGTCATTTCCATACCCTGAAAGGTTCAGGTCGTATGGTCGGGGCAAAATCGGCGGGTGAAACTGCATGGGCAGTTGAAGATACGCTGAACCGTGTCATTGCGGGTTCAGTACAGTTAACGCCGACCGTTCAAAAGTTTGCACAAACAGTTTTAAATGTTTATCAATATAAGCTCTATCCACGGTTTAAAAATGTTGCCGAATTGGATGTTGATTTACGCCCATTGGTTTTAATGGGGCAACAATTACAACAAAATATCAGCCTTGAGCCTGCACTCGAAGAATTATTAAAACTGGCAGATCAATTAAAATCTGAAGATGGTGTCACTGGTTTAGAACTGACTGATGTTGAAGCTACAGCACCTGTAGAAGTGCTTGAAAACACGATTGATGCGGTTGTTGAATCAGAACCTGCTCCTGAACAAGTAGATGCAGATGCATCACTGGTCGAAGAGACAGTGAGCATTTTTATTGAAGAAGCTGAAGAACATCTACAAACGATTGATCAGTTCCTCCAATCTGATGACAGTAAATCACAAGATTATAATGGTTTGATTCGCGCGCTACACACCTTGCGTGGTAGTTCGTCGATGGCGCAAATCGAAGAGATTTTTGAAGCCAGTTCAAAAGTTGAAAACTTATTCAAAACCTTATTACAAGACGAAATCGTATCGAGCTCGAAAGAAACTGCTTTATTGATTCAATATGCTGAATTTGTTCGTGATTATTTGCACGTGCTGCGTTCAGGGGATAAGGCAAATCTTGCATCTATTTATGAAACCTTCAAAGCTGCTTGGGATGATTATGGTTTTGCTAGCCAAGATCAATTGGCGCCTGAAGATAATCCGCAAGGTTTGGTTTCTAAACTAATCGAATTAAATATTGATCAGTTATTAGATGCTGAATTTGAGTTTGATAAACGTGCCCTTGTTGAATTCCCTGACTATATTCAACAGCTCAGTCAGCAAGCTTTAGAGTTGATTGAACATACGGATAATCGTGCGTCTGTTGGAATCCATGATTTCACAACTCAACTGCGTGCAGCATATCAGTCTTTAGTTGAAAAGCCTGAATTACTCCATGCTGATTATGGCTATGAGTTATTTGCGCAAGCACATCAGGAGTTTATTCACTTATTTGACACTTTAGCTGCGGGTCAGCGTGTGGTGTTAAGTGAAGATGTTCAACGTTTCTTAAATGAGCTGACTGCATTTGTTCAACAAGACATTGAAGCAGTTGTAGCGACGACAACACCAGAAGCCCATGTAGTTGCTGAACCTGTTGCCACTGCAGAAGATAAAGCCGCTGTTCCAAATACAACAGCAGTAGACTTTGCACAATTAAGTCAGCGTATTCAACTTGATCATCAACAGATGCAAGCGGCGGATGCGAATAATGACTTTGATGAAGATCTTTTGGTGATCTTTATTGAAGAGGCTGAAGAATTATTGGTGGGGATTGACCAAGACCTCAGTACTTGGACGCGCGATCAAACCAATACTTCAGCTTTGAATAATTTAATGCGCTATTTGCATACCTTAAAAGGTGGTGCAAATATGATTGCCGCGTCTCATGTGGGTTTGATTTCGCATGAATTGGAATCAATTTATGAGCGCATTATTCGTCAGCAAATTTCGAATACTCCTGCGTTAATTCAAATTATTCGTTTGGTGCAAGATGATATTTCAGATCGTATTCAAACCATTCGTGACCAAGGGATCGACTACCCTGCGGACAATGTGATCGATATTCTAAGGAATATTCAGTCAATTGTGGCAGGAGAGCGTTCAGAACCTGTTGCATTGGCTTCGGCTCCTATTTCAGCTGAAACTCTACAAGCTACAGTAGAGCCAGATGTGTCGGTGTCAGAGCCGATGGATGCTGCTGAAGACACTGCAGAAGCAGTGATTGAAGCTCAAACGACTGCTCACACTGAGTCTGCTGTTGAAGATCTTGAACATGCGGTTGCTGAACATGTTGAGCATCCAGATGACGATCTACGTTCTGTAATGGAAGAAACCTTCCTTGAAGAGTCTGAGGAAATTCTTGAACAAGCCGTTCAATTATTAAATCAATGGACTGAACAACGTAGTGACCGTAACGTATTGCTTCAATTACAACGTGCTGCCCACAGTATTAAGGGTGGTGCGCGTATGGTTGAAAATGAACCTGTTGCCGCAATTGCGTATCAACTTGAGACGACGTTTGAGCATTTCGCGGTTCATCATTTCAACTCAAATGCATATGACGGCTTACTCAAAACGACGTTAGCATGGTTAAAAGAAGCGATCTTCAACCATGACTATAGTAATTTTGACAGCATCAAATTGAGCTTAGAGTCCATTCAATATGTGGATGTTACGGTTCAACTGCCAAACCGTGTTGCAGAATTGGAACAAGGTATCGTCAGCAAAGGCTTTGAATTTATTCAGGGTGATGGTGTTGAACCGCCATCGATGTTGGGTGAGTGGACTGAAGCCAATTCTTCTGATAATAGCAATGAGATGATTCGGATCTCGGCTGATCTCGTCGAGAAGATGATTGATTTATCAGGCGAGAACTCGATTAACCGTTCACGTATTGAAATGGACTTAGGTCAGCTAGGCAATACCTTGAATGAAATGGAGTTGGCGATTAAGCGACTTGCTGACCAGTTACGTCGAATGGATGGTGAGCTTGAGTCACAAATTATTGCCAAACATGGTTCTGAAAATTCACGCTATGCGGATTTCGACCCATTGGAGATGGACCAATATTCATCGATTAACCAATTGTCAAAATCTCTAGCCGAATCTGCGTCGGATTTGGTTGACTTCAAGAGTACTTTGGCAGAAAAAATCCGTGATGCGGAAGGTTTGTTATTACAACAATCACGTATTCAGTCAGAAATTCAAGAAAGTCTGATGCGTACCCGTTTGGTGCCATTTGATCGTTTGTTACCACGTTTACAACGTATCGTGCGTCAAACTTCTTCGACCTTGAACCGTCCTGCAGAATTGATTGTTCAAAATACAGAAGGTGAATTGGACCGTACGATCTTAGAGCGTTTGGTGACACCATTTGAACATATGCTGCGTAATGCGGTCGACCATGGTTTAGAAGATACTGCTGACCGTTTGGCTTTAAAAAAGCCAGAAGTAGGTAGCATCGTCTTGAACATTAGTCGTCAGGGTACTGATGTACTGGTGTCTTTCAGTGATGATGGTAAAGGGATTGATGAAACCAAAATTAAAGACAAAGCCTTAAAACTTGGTTTAATCAAAGCGGATCAGTTCCTCGATAAACAAGAAATCTTGCAATTGATCTTCCATCCAGGTTTCTCAACGGCACAATCGGTAACGCAAATTTCGGGTCGTGGTGTTGGTCTGGATGTGGTGCAAAGTGAAATTAAAGCCTTGGGTGGTCATGTTTCCGTTGAGTCTGAGTTAGGTAAAGGGACGACCTTTACCATTCGTGTACCAACCACAGTAGCGGTCAGCGATGCCTTGATGGTGAAAGCGGGCGATCAGCAATATGCGATTTCATTAGCGCAAATTGAACGTATTGTCCGTATTGCACCTACGGCACTCGAAACTTACTTCAATAGTAAGGATGACGTGTTTAAAATTGACAACACCAATTACAAACTACGTTATCTATCAGAGTTTGTGGGTAATCAGCCAATTCCACGTTTAAATAATGTCGGCCATTCATTGCCTGTACTACTAATTAAAGGCAACAGTGGTCAAACCATTGCTTTATTGGTCGATCAGCTGGTGGGTTCACGTTCTCAAATCGTGGTGAAACCAATTGGTCAACAATTTACCAGTGTAGCCGCGATTGCAGGTGCCACGATTCTAGGTGATGGTCATGTATGTTTGATTTTGGATGGGCAAAATATTGCACGTCAAATTCAAACTACGCAGCGTGTTAAACATTCAGCTGAACAGCGTGATTTGGGCCGTCAAGCCAATGCGCGTCGTTTAGTGATGATTGTCGATGACTCGGTAACTGTACGTAAAGTGACTTCACGCTTACTTGAACGTCAAGGTTATGACATTGTGACAGCGAAAGATGGTGTGGATGCAATTGAGCAGCTTGAAAATGTCCGTCCAGACTTGATGCTACTCGATATTGAAATGCCACGTATGGATGGTTTCGAAGTGACAAACTTAGTTCGTCACCATGACATTCACCGTGACCTGCCAATCATTATGATTACATCACGTACAGGTGAAAAACATCGTGAGCGTGCATTTAGCTTAGGTGTGACTCACTATATGGGTAAACCATTCCAAGAAGCTGAATTGCTTGCCAATATTGAAGCTTTAATTGCAGAAAAGCAGGGGTAATCTATGAGCCAAAATACTGTTTCTCAGATTGTCAGCGATAAAATTGATCAACAGGAATTGCAACATCTCATTACGGTATCTACCGGATTTATCGATGCGTATATCATTGATTGTCATGGTAAAGAGCCAATGTTGTTGCCACAAAATATTGTGCTTTCAGCGCTCGATAGTGCAACCAAGGTTCCTTTTGTTGAATGGCATGAATTGAAATTGCCTGTTTTCTCGGTCAATGATCCTGCAAAAAATCAGGGCGTGGCTTTGGTGATTGAAGGCGATGATGTTGGACAGCGTTTTGCACTGATGTGTAATGAAATGCCGAAAACCATTCGTCTGCGTATTTCTGAAGTGGTTGATGAAGAAAAACCTGTGAAAGACGCCAATATTTTCCAATATGTACGCATGGCCGATCAGGTATTTCATATTCCAAATTTAGCTAATATTCAAAACAGCATTGGGCTTCAAGCGGCTTAATATTTGCAAAAAAGAGATATAAAAAAGGAACTCTATGGAGTTCCTTTTTTATATCTTTACGGGAAATGTTTAGGCCAAAAGATTTTCTAAAATCTTTTCGTAAATTTCAGAAAGCGGCTCTAGTTCTGCCACATTGACATGTTCGTTGATTTGGTGAATCGTGGCATTTAAAACACCCAGTTCAAGCACCTGCGCACCTGTAGGCGCAATGAATCGACCATCAGAAGTACCACCACTGGTCGAAAGTTCAGTTTCAGTCCCAGTAACTTCTCGAATGGCATCACGTGCGGCATTTACTAACTCACCTACTGGGGTTAGGAATGGCAAACCTGATAACGTCCACGAGATGTCATATTCAACGCCATGACGATCTAAAATTTCCAAAGTACGTGCTTTGAGTTCATCTGCCGTTACTTCTGTTGAATAACGGAAGTTAAAAAGTAAATTCATCGTGCCCGGAACAACGTTGGTTGCACCTGTGCCGGCATTAATATTGGAAATTTGGAACGACGTTGCAGGGAAGTATTCGTTGCCATTATCCCACACGGTATCGCAAAGTTCAGCCAGTGCTTTTGACGCAGTATGAATTGGGTTAATCGCAAGATGTGGGTAAGCAACATGCCCTTGTTTACCTTTAACCGTTAAATTGGCATTTAGCGAACCACGACGACCATTTTTAACAATATCGCCGAGTGTGTTGGTGCTAGAAGGTTCACCCACCAAACACCACGTCATTTTTTCATTACGCGCTTCTAACGTTTCAACAACTTTAACTGTCCCGTTGATCGAAGGACCTTCTTCGTCAGAGGTAATGAGAAATGCAATCGAACCTTTATGATTTGGATGCTTCGCAACAAAACGTTCTGACGCTACAACCATAGCTGCCAACGCTGTTTTCATATCTGCACTGCCACGACCATACAGTTTACCGTCGCGAATTTCAGGAAGAAATGGGTCAGAACCCCATGCATCCAAGTTACCCGTAGGTACTACATCAGTATGACCTGCAAAGCAAAATACTGGTGCTTCAGTCCCTTTACGTGCCCAAAGATTATCTACATCATCAAAACGCATATTTTCAATGTTAAAGCCAATCTTGGCTAAACGATCCGCCATAATGTTCTGGCAGGTATGGTCAATTGGTGTCACCGACGGTTGGCGAAGTAGTTCTAGGCTGAGATCAAGAGTTGCTGTTGAGGTCATGCTAAATACAGAAGTCAAAAATGTCGCAATATAATAGGCGAATCAACAAGCGAAGGGAAATTTACACGTAAAAAAACCCTATTAAAAAAATAGGGCTCTTTTATAAATTCTTGGGAAAGAAATTAATTGCGGCGAATTTCTTCCGAAGTTTTCTCAGCAGTATTGGTTACAGCATCTCCAGCTTTAGATACGTCTTTACCAACACCTTTTACTGTATTACAACCTGTCAGTACGAAAGCAACCATAAGTGATGCAGCTAAAATTTTTTTCATAGAATGTAATCTCCATTATGAAAGAATAATTTTTAGAGGACTAAATTATTCTGTTGTGAGATTTAGATTAAAAAATAGGCTTATTGAACAGTAGGTAGTTTTTACGGTGGTTGAGTAAATAAATGTAATTATCTATCAGGCTTTATATTTAGTATTCTGCCATTTCAAGTGGTTTGAGGCAAAACTAAGCGTGGTAATCTATACATATAATAGCTTTCATCGCTGTCCTTTTTATATAAACCATCTGTCCACCAATGTGCAGTTTTACTTGTGGGTTGCTGCTGTACGCAGATCCATTCATGTCGTTGTAGGCGATAGAAACCTTGACTTATGGACGGAATGACATGTCCCCATTGACCTGTTCTGCGCGCAGAATTGACCCAGTTTGGTAATGTGCTGGTAAGCTGAATAGGTAAATATAATTGACCCTTTAAAACGCAATAGCGTTGTTGAATCTGCTGCCCAAGTGCTTCATCAAATTGGAATTGTTTTTGGATAAAATGATTAAGCTTTCGAGCCAAAGTATCACTACGATTTAAGCCATACCAATAGGGTAATTGAAAATCGCGCTCTGCTAGATAGTATTTTAAAGCCACTTCCCAATGTTCAACTTCACCACTTTCAGTATTTTTTAAAACAAAGTCGAGTTCACCTACTGTACGAGGGCCGTCAATTTTTTGAATGCTATGTCCGAGTAACTGGTAGGGATGGTATGGGTGATCGAGAAGCCAAAACCATATAAACATTTCGAAACGTAAACCAAGGCGAGTACTTTTTAATTTTTGTAAAAATTCTACTAATACACTTGGGTGTTGTTCGAGTTGTTTTAAACGGGGAAGGTAGGCTTCAAAATGTTTTTGCCACAGCTCGTTTGGATGAAAATGAAAGGGATAGCGGATTTCGAGTTCATTGGGAATTTGCTGCAGAATATTTGGGCTAGCAATACAGAAAGCCAATTGGCGAACTAAGGGCTGTTTAAATTGCAACCATGGCTCAAAATAAGACGACGTTGTCGGGGCTACAGCCATATTGAAACCTTTTGAATAATGCAGAATAACAACGGATAATTGTTAAAAACATCTTATACTACCTGAATTGAAAGTTCAGGGTAGCGGTATGAAGACGTTGTTTTGGCGAAGCTTAGTGGTTGTCTTTGTCATTTTAGGCTTTATAGGGGCTTTATTGCCGGGAATGCCCACGACAGTCTTCTTAATTTTAGCGGCATGGGCGGCTTCAAAAGGCTGGCCACAAATGGATGCTTGGTTGTTGAATCATCCTAAATACGGCCCAACCCTACGCGCTTGGCGCGAAAATGGCACCGTCCCCCGCAAAGCAAAATGGTTTGCATCGATCATGATGTTTGTGAGTGGTCTGATTATGCTTTTTACTTCTGCACCGATTGCCGTCAAGATTTTCACTGACTTAACCATGTTGATTGTTGGCATTTGGTTATGGACAAGACCAGAGCCAAATAAGATTAGGACTATTGAAACATCGCCGCAGACACAACCACAAGATAAAGATAAGCAGAAAGAGCAAGAGCATGTCTGAATATACCCAAGATCAAGCTGATATCCTGATTAACTTGAAAGATCAAACTTTAACTTTGCCTAAGCTAAATAAATTTTACCTCATTTCATCGGGTAAAAATGGCATTGGTGAACAGGAAAATAGTGGCAAGACGCCACGTGGCTGGCATCAAGTCGCTGAAAAGTTTGGTGGACAACAACCTCAAAATGCAGTTTTTACAGCGCGTCAATGGACAGGAGAGGTTTACGACGAGCAACTTGCCGCATCATATCCTGATCGGGATTGGATTTTATCTCGAATATTATGGCTCAGTGGTTTAGAACCCGGCTTTAATGCAGGTGAGGGCTGTGATACTTATAAACGTTATATTTATATTCATGGCACACCAGATAGAGAGCCTATGGGTATACCGATGTCACATGGTTGTATTCGCATGCGAAACAGCGATGTTATAGAACTTTATCAACTGATTCCATTAAATGCGCTGGTTTACATCACTGAACATTGAACACGTCGTTAAAAGCACAAGCCATGAAAGCCGAAATTCATGACATCAAACCATGGTTTGAAGAATTAAAGTGAGTTTGAAAGGCGTTTTTTTGTCAGGACTTTTGTCAGGACTAATGCTCGTAAACTAACAGAAAATCAGGTTTGAATGTATTTTGTACACTAATGTGTTTTAGAATGCAGTGTGTGGTGAATTAATCGTCGGTTCGCTGAATGATTAGTTATGAGTCCACGCGAAAAACTGTTTTTTATGTGAATGATGCAGAATATAAGTCATATTTTTAATAATAAATTTACAGGTTTATAGCTAAAAAATGTTCAAAAATACTGATTTTTCCGCAATATAACTTATTTTTTAATCACTCAAACAGAAAAAGTGGAAAAGAGTTAGAAAAGCGTTTGACAGACCGTGAGGATTCTCTATAATGCACCTCATCAAACGATGAACATGTTTTGAAAAGGGCGCTTAGCTCAGTTGGTAGAGCGTCTGCCTTACAAGCAGAATGTCGGCGGTTCGATCCCGTCAGCGCCCACCAAACCTTTTCAGCGTTAAGATATTTAGAGTGCAGCGGTAGTTCAGTTGGTTAGAATACCGGCCTGTCACGCCGGGGGTCGCGGGTTCGAGTCCCGTCCGCTGCGCCACTTTAAATCTTAATTCGTTTGAACCACAATAGCGACATTGTGTAAGTGCAGCGGTAGTTCAGTTGGTTAGAATACCGGCCTGTCACGCCGGGGGTCGCGGGTTCGAGTCCCGTCCGCTGCGCCATTTACATGATAGACCTTTTGAGGGCGCTTAGCTCAGTTGGTAGAGCGTCTGCCTTACAAGCAGAATGTCGGCGGTTCGATCCCGTCAGCGCCCACCATATTTTTTGCGATGCAGCGGTAGTTCAGTTGGTTAGAATACCGGCCTGTCACGCCGGGGGTCGCGGGTTCGAGTCCCGTCCGCTGCGCCATTACAAAGAATATAATTGTTGTACCCTTTAAGGGCGCTTAGCTCAGTTGGTAGAGCGTCTGCCTTACAAGCAGAATGTCGGCGGTTCGATCCCGTCAGCGCCCACCATATCTTTTAAGATATAGGTTGTGTTTCGAAAGAAACTACGTGATGCAGCGGTAGTTCAGTTGGTTAGAATACCGGCCTGTCACGCCGGGGGTCGCGGGTTCGAGTCCCGTCCGCTGCGCCATTTATCTTAAAAATCTCTGTTCAAGAGAGTGCCTTTAGAAAAATCTTTGATTTTTCTCTTACGCTCAGACAAAGCTTCGCTTTGTTACTCTTCGCTCAGGGCGCTTAGCTCAGTTGGTAGAGCGTCTGCCTTACAAGCAGAATGTCGGCGGTTCGATCCCGTCAGCGCCCACCATATTCTTCTATAGAAACTTCTTTATCCAAAAGCTTGCCTAAATTTTCTGATTTACATAGAATCCGCTCTATAATAATTTTAATATTGTATGTGATCTATGAGAAATCCATATCAGCGCAAGGCAGCGTCTAAAACTCAAACTACAAATTACAATCCTCAAGAAACCTATAAACAATTTATTGAAAATATGGTCGCTCAAGGTGGCGTGATTGCTTTATATCAAGATGGTTGGGCACTTTGTGCGACACCTACAGGTCAGCGTTCCTTCGCCATTTGGCAAAATCGTGGTTTGGCACGTTTATTAATTAAAGACAATTGGTCCAATTATGAAATTCAGGAAATTTCATTAAAAGACTTTATCGAAAAAGTCATTCCGTTTTTACGCAGCGAGAGCACTACGGTATCTTTAGATTTAACCCCAGAAGGGCAAAATATTTTGGTTGCGCCTGAAAAGATGCTATTAGATATTAAAAATTATTTATATCAAGTCTATCAACAGCGCCCAGAAATTTTTGAAAACCTTAAAATTCCTTTGCCACGTAACATTCGTTTAAATTAATTGTTTATTCACAGCATAAAAAGCCCTTGTTTACTGATCAAACAAGGGCTTTTTTTAATATTCGTTAAGTACAAAACCGCTCAAAAAGGCAAAATATTCTCGTAGCCAAGAGTTGTAGCGGATGTACAGCGGTGTAGGCGCTGCAATGGTATACACCTGTGTATAGCCTAACTTTCGTGCAATTGCTTTTGCACGTGGAAGGTGAAAGTCACTACTGGCAATCGCAATGGGGGCATCAAGAGAAATCTGATGTTGTTTTAAAATCTTTTTACTATTGATCAGGTTGAGTTCTGTACTGGTACTTTTACTTTCTTCATATATGCGTGCCGCTGAAATGTCATAGTGTTGAAGTAAATAGCGTTTCATAACGGAAGATTCGGTCATTTTTTCATTAAAGCCTAAACCACCCGTCATGATCATAATAGTATTGGGTTGTTGCAAGGCATACGGTGCTGCGGCATCGAGACGCGCCTTTAAGGTCGGAGAGGGTTGACCATTTTCAATACCACTACCCAAAACGATGATGGCTTGGACGGAAGTAAATGGCTTGGATTGCTGGCTATTGAAGTGTAAATACGCAAAAAACAGTAAAAGGCTCAATAGCCAAAGCCAAAACAACCACCATGTAGCACGCCAGAGCCTTTTGAGTTTAGGGCATTGATCTAAAATATTGTGGATTTGGGTTGAAAATAGTCCGGATAAAATAAAAATACACCCAATGACTAAGGGTAAAAGGATGCCTAAATGAATTTTATCTAATGTAAGTAACCAAATGGCATCTACGCAGAGCAGCAAGCCTACACAAAGCAGTAGTATTCTTTTCATGCAAAAAATTAAAGCAGTATCCGTATTTGGCCCAAGTATAGCGTGAAAAAAACCAGACACGAGGTCTGGTTTTGAGTTGGGACTATTTATTGGAAAACATCTTACTTAGTAAACATCACGACGGTAACGCCCAGCTTGACGCAGTTCAGCAACAACATCTTCACCTAGTATATCAATCAATGCGTGGTCAACGTCCGTTGCCATACCATTGATACTACCGCAGACGTAAATCACGGCACCTTGTTCTACCCATGATTTTAATAAGGCCGCTTGATCACGTAGCTCATGATGCACATAGCGTTTCTCCGTTTGATCACGAGAGAAGGTGAGGTCTATGCGTTGAACTAAACCGGTGTTTTGCCATGCTTCAATGACGTCTTGATAAAAGAAATCATGTGCGCGTTGGCGCTCACCAAAAATCAGCCAGTTTTGCGTATAGTCTTGACGAACTCGTGTATGTAACAGGCTGAGTAAACCAGCAATACCTGTACCGTTACCAATACAAATCACAGGACGATTATCTGCAATCAGATGGAATGATTCATTGGTACGAATACGCAGTTGTAGTGTGCTATTGATCGCAGCATGTTGTGTTAACCAACCAGAGCCTAAACCAAGCTCACCATCCGCATTGGATTGCTGACGCACCACTAAGCGTAATACTTGCTGACTTGGAATACTGGCAATCGAGTATTCACGAGTTGGAAGCGGTGGAAGCTGTTCGAGCAAGTGATCAAGGTTGGCAAATGGTTCGACATCCGTGTTTAGGTTACGATCCCATAATGCATCTTCAATGCGTTGCTGAGTAGAATCAACCACTTGCTGACTCTGAATCTGATACTTTTGCATGAAGTTTGCAATACGTTCAGCACTATTACCCGGCTGAATCTCTGCAATATCACCCGCTTGCCAATTGGCTTCATGTTGCGGTTTTAACTCAATATTAAATGCAGGTGCACCTAAACTGTTCGGGTTGAGTAAATCACGTTTGGTCAATGTCCATGCATCAAAAGTTTTTTCAATTTGCATGTGCTGAAGTTCAAGTTTAGTCGCTTTGGCTAAAGCGCTATTCCATGCTTGAATGGCTTGGGTGTCGCCATTATTGACTTCAATCGTGTTAAACAGTGGCTTCGCCGCATTACTCTGCATCCAACGATGAATCGCATGACCAAAGCTACAGAAAGTATCAGGATATTCTTCTGAACCTAAAGCTAATACGGCAAACTGAACATGACTCAAATCGAGGCTTTGTGTCATCAGTTTACGTTCAAAGCTTGAAGCGAGGTCAGGTGCTTCGCCAGTGCCATAAGTACTTGCAACAAATAAAACCTGAGCGGCTTGCGTTAAGTCATCAGCAGAAAGTTGCTGAACAGCTTTCACTGTGACGGGCTGACGAGCCTCTTGTAAGCTTGTTGCTGTACGCCATGCCAATTGTTCAGACTGACCTGTTTGTGATGCATAGCAAATTAACCAAGGCTGTGCGTTTGGATCGATGGCAACAGGTGCTAAGCTTTGACGAGCTTGCTGTGTCAGTTTTTTCTGTTTACGACGTTTGAGATAGAGCATCCATCCAGTGACAAAGAACAGCGGCATCATGAGGGATGCAATAACCACAAAGAACTGATAAATCGGTCCGAAGAAACTACCACGATGCACAGGTAACATGCTGGTCATGATTTTTTCATTTAATTTTTTATCTTCGTATAACTCGATATCGGTGAGAGCAGACGTTTTGTAGTTATAAGTCGCTTTGTTGCGAGCACGTTCATGTTGAGGGACGGCATCCACAAAGTTAATTTCTAATTCACCATTGGCTTTTTTCGGAATATTAAAAGTGACACTTGAGTATTCACGACCAATATTTTGATTAAAGCCATTCCAACTTTGGGTAAGGGCAATATTCACTTGTTCTGGTTTTAGACCACGTTTTTCTCCGCGACCTTCAGCACCATGTTTGTTTTCTTGAGAGCCGTGTTCAGAGGGACTCGACGTTGCAGGGTTTCTTTCAGAACGTGCTTGGTGTTCACCACGAGTTTGTCCTGCTTCAGTGGCTTGTTTTTCAGCGCTTTGCTTTTCGCCCGCATGTTCAGCAGGTTGTCCATTCGTTTTTGGACCTTCTTGCAATTGGGGCTGTGGACGTTCAACGCTCATGACTTTAAACATGCCATTACGCCACCAATCATAAGACCAGTACAGACCTGTACATGCCAAAATGAGATAAAAAACAATCACCCATGTGCCGACGACTGCATGTAAATCCCATAGGAAATTACGTCCTTTGAGCTTCGGTTTTACTGCAAGCCATTGTTTTACAGAATGTCTTTTTGGCCAACGCAGATACAAACCACTCAATACAAAATAAATCAGCATCAGTGTACATGCGCCGGTAATTTGTTTACCAACAGGGCCAACAGTTAAATTACGGTGTAGCTGCTGTACAAACTGGAAGAATTTTTGACCTTTGATTTCAGGTAAAACTTCGGCTGTATAGGGGTTAACCATCATGTTATAGCCACGACGAGCACCTTCTTTGACAATATTCACGGTACTTGAGGCGGTAGCATCTGAGGCAATAGAGATGCTATTAATTTTCATGTCAGGATCAGACTGACTAAAGTGCTGATAAAGCTCAGCAGGAGTTAGTTTAGGCTGCTGTTGAGCCTGAACCACATAACTGTCCTGATTGATTGCTTTAAGTATTTGCTGTTCATAGGAATAAATGGCACCTGTAACCCCCATGAGCGAGAGTATTAAGCCGGCACTAATCCCCAGGAACCAGTGAATCTGGAAAAGGGTTTTCTTAAACATGATGGATTTAATATTGATAAAAGGTTGCTGAATTGCGACGAATTATAAACGATGATGTAGTAGAGAATGTGGAAAAAGTAAGTAATATTCATTCTCATTATTGTAATTATCAATGATCGTTCGAAAATTAAACAGATAAAAAAACCTCCAAAGAGAGGAGGCTTTTTATACACAAATGTCTGTTAGGCTTAAATTGGTTTAGCAGGGCCTACAGTTTCATTTAAATGTTTACGAATGGTCGAAAATGGAAACTTCTTGCTATCCATACGTTTAGGCAAGATGTATGCGCCGTCTTGACCCTTTACTTTAAAGTTCAAAAGGATGAAGTCTTTGGTGTCATACCATTCATGAATGTCTTTCCAACCGACAGTCATCGTCCCCATGTTTGCGCCCATACGTTGCTGCATAGAGATCCCATGCGGCTGAACACCCATACGGATGCCTTTAATTTCTTGAACAGGGACTTCGTTCAGTTTGCGTTTCGCATACCATTCGATACCGAATTTACGCACAAGGAAGTAAATCACGACACAGACAATAGCTACCCAGCAAAATACTGTTGAATAGTTCTTAATAAAGATGAGGCCCAAGAGTGCCAGTGCAAGAATTGCACCCATAATTAGCCATGCTTTTTTGCCAATTTTGAAGTTACTGCGAGACAGAACAAGTTGAGCATAACGTTGTTCTTCTTCAGAAATTTCATAAGCCACTGGCTCTAGCGTGTAGGCGTATAAATTTTTTGCGGTCATAGTGAAAGTAACAGATTTAAAACTGTAAAAAGTTTAGCATTATTTATACCAATTCAGTGAGTATATTGTTCCAAAATCATCCAAATTATAGTGAAGCCAGTTCCGTCGATGCTTGATCATGCTCATGACTTAGATTTTGTTTCAATTGGCTAAATTGGTTCAACACGTTAAACATCAACGAAAGCTGTTGTAGCACGATCAAGGATTTTTGATCTTCCTCACTGTTTTGCGACAAACGCTGACGGATTTCTTGCAACATATTTTGCGCAGATAAGTCTGGAACTTCGTCACGCAGCAATGCACCTTGAATGTCATCTGTGGCTTTATCCAATAAGGTTAAGACCTGTTGGTCTTGAATTTTTTCACGATGCGCACCTAAGGCCGCGATATAACTAATAAAGGTGTGATTGAGACACAAAAACTCAAAGGCTAAAGCTTTTTGAGTCGGATCGGTATCGGGTTCGGTGGCTAATGTGGAAATCAGTGATGCTACTTCTGCATCGGTATTATGTGCTGCACGACGGACCACACGATAATTCAAGCCGTTATTACGACCAGATTTGTATTGTTCAACCACTTCGGCCAAATAATCACACTGCGCTTGAATAGAGCGACTGATGGTCCGAGGTAGGCGACGGAACTTCCAGTCTGGGAAAATGAAACTTACACCAAACCATGCCAAGGCACAACCAATCAGTGTATCAATCATACGCGGCATAGCTGCGGCAAAACCCATCCCATCTAAGTTAAAGTTGATCAGCGCCAAAATGGTAATAAATGCAGTAGCTTGTGCATATTGCTTACTGCGTAATTCAAAAAACAGTACGCCACTTAAAATGAGCAGTAATAACTGACCTTCGACAGAAGGGACAAAATATAAAATTGCATAACCTAAAATAATCCCGACCAAGGTGCCAATGATACGTAAATAGAGACGGCGCTTGGTGGCGTTAAAGTTCGGCTGGCTGACAAACAGGGCGGTCAATAAAATCCAATAGCCATAACTGATATTGGTCACTTGGACAAAGATATAACCAATAAATAACACGGTCGATAAACGCACAGCATGACGGAACAGCACCGATTCAGGACTCAAATGTTGTTTAAATCGAATGACGATGTCATCCCAACCTTTTAAATCATCATCTTTTAAACGATTTTCAATCAGGGCTTGTCGGTCAATATAACGCTCAGTTTCGACGTTACGTAATTGCGCATCGATGCCTTTTAGATTTTGGTATAAAGCAAATAAAGAGTTGATCCAGACTTCATCGTATTTTTGCTCTTCGCGCAGCTTTTCGAGTGACAGTTTTAGATTATGAAATGCATGTTTAAAACGTTGATTATGATGATAGGGTTTTCGCTGTAAGATACTGATACTCAAATCTTTACAAGCTTTACCTTGAATCGAAAGCACGCGTTGAAAGCGAAATAAAATATCACTATGTTCAAAAATACGGGTCAATTTTTGATAATCAATATGCGCGGAATCGGCACGTTCATGAATGTCTTGCGCGACAAAATAATATTGCAGGCTACGACGCGTATCTTTTTGTCCACGGTCACCTTTTAAACGCGTTAATAAGGCCGTTTTCATATCGTTGAAAATGCCAATTAATTTGCCATTTTCGAGCGATAGCTCAATCAAACTTTGCTGGTAACTTTCTGGTGTCATATCGACATCAAACAAGTTAGATTTTGCAAATAAGAAGTCACCTAGAGATGAATAGCTTTGCGCCAATTTGTCCTGAACTTGACGTACAGGAAACAGTAGAAAGCTCAAAGTCGAAAGCAGTCCATACCACATCGCACCGATGACCAATAAACCTGCTTGTGTATACCAATTTTCAAAAAGTTCGACCCCTAGCATGGAATACACGGAGATCACCAGACAGCCATAAGAAATGGTGGCATAGCGACGACCCAATGAACCCAAAAGAATCCAACCGATACAAGACACAATCAGCCCCAAAGCAAATAAAATCGGATGCGGGAACAACAGATAAATGGATACCGCAGTAACAAAGAACCCGATATAGGTATAAATTTGATTGAGCACACGGACTGAAAAGCGGTCATCGATATCACTTAGACCTGCGGCCACCACACCCAAAGTGAGGGGAATGGTCATTAATTGCTGATCTAAAAAATATGGGACAAAGGCTGTACCTGCGAAGGCAATGACCATGCGCAAGTTATACATAAAGGTCGTGTTATAGGTTGCTTGTTTCAGTCGTGCGAGCCAGGCGTTCAAAATTTTTCCTTTGCTAAAGCGATGGGGCAGTAAGCAATGTGTATCGTGTGAATTTTCACATTGAAGCCAAGAAATAATACTATGTGCAGTGTAAACTTGTCTGCAAAACTTGCTTGCAATAAATGAATTATTCTTATGAAAAGCGTCGAATCACAAAAGGAATTTTCTCAACGCTGGATCGTCTTATTGGCGTTGCTGACTGCTTTGGGGCCACTTTCAATCGATATGTATTTGCCTGCTTTACCTCAAATGGCCGATGATTTTGGTGTCACAACGCAACAAGTGGCCAATAGTCTTCCTGCGTATTTCTTGGGTTTGGCGATTGGGCAGTTAATTTATGGGCCAGTCAGCGACCGTATTGGGCGTAAAACACCGCTATATTTCGGTTTGGTTTTATATATTTGTGCCAGTTTTCTGTGTGTCTTTGCCAATAGTGAATGGAGCTTGATCGCGGCTCGTGTTCTGCAAGCCTTGGGTGGCTGTGTCGGTGTGGTGATTGCCCGTGCTGCAATTCGTGATCGCTTAAGTATGCAAGCTTCTGCTCAAGCCTTTGCGAGTATGATGATCGTGACAACAATTGCACCAATCATTGCACCTACTTTAGGCGCGTGGGTGTTACAGGTGTTTGAATGGCAATACATATTTGCGGTATTGGTACTTGTCGGTATTTTTTGTCTTTTCTGCGTACATTTTTTCTTTCAAGAAACCCTCCCTGTTGAGCGGCGCTTAAACTTAAGTTTAAAACAAGTCTTAGGTTTATATGGTGCGATTTTGCAAGACGAAACCTTCCGTAAACCGATGCTCACAGGCTGTTTTTCTGGCGCAATTTTATTTTGTTATATCAGTGGCTCATCTGCCATTTTAATGGATGGTTATGGTCTGAGCCAACAGCAATTTGCTTATGTATTTGGTGCGAATGCTTTAGGGATTATGGTGTTTTCGACCCTCAACAAGAAACTTGCAAATCGACTGGATGTTCGCCATCGTTTGCAATTGGGTAATGCACTTCAATTGTGTGGTGTGCTGATCTTATTGGCGGCGGGGCTATTTTATCTTTCATCTATCGTTGTTGTAATGTTGGGCATGTTCTTATGTGTTGCATCAATTGGCTTCACTGGGCCAAATGCGATGGCTTTGGCGATGTCTGAACAAGGCTCACGAGCTGGCACAGCCAGTGCAATCATGGGAAGTATGCAATTTGCCTGTGGTCTATTGGCTGGAGTGTTTTTGAACTTTTTAGTATGGTCAGCGCTGATCAATATGGCCCTGATTATGCTGCTATTTGTGGTTGTTGCTATGATTACTATGCGCAGTTTAAAAGCTTCAGCCATGGGTTGAGCTGAATGCAGGTGATGACGTTTAGCAGGTCTTACTTAAACGTCAGTCATCAACGTACTAGTATTATTGATCAAATATCCACGTCACTCATTATAAATGTTCATCATCATAACGATGAATGATTTTGCTATTTTCCCATTGTGAGGTCAGTTTCTATTTTCTCGAAACTTATATCTAAACAATCATCCACTTGAAAATAAAAAGTGAAACGGTGGATCGCTGTTATCCCACTCTAATAAAATAGAGCAACTGATAAATAAGTATTATTTGCATTAAACACAGTACTTTATGTTGAATCACTATATATCAAATGCCTCTATTGGCAATATGTCGGATTTTATAGTTTTTATTGCATACCTACAGGGTATGGATTTTTACCTTTAAGGTATGGGTATTGAGATTTTTTGCCATCTGAATCGGGTAAGTCTGAATTTTAACTAAATATTTCAGTCTATTTTCAGTAATGGATTCAGGTTTCTTGCTTTTTGCTTTCAAGTATTTCGTTATTGGGGGCTACAAGTTAAGGTTTTAATGCGACTAAAGCACGGATATGCAGCATGAAATTTGTCCGCTCAAATAGCTGAATAACAAAGCACCCGGATTTAGGGTATACAACAATGACAGGACAATAGAGAGCTTAGGATGAAAACTCAAACTGTATTCCACCCAATGAAAACCCTTGTTGTTGCCATGAGTTTGGCAACGGTCTCAATGGCTCATGCAGGCAGCAATACTTCTGAAATTGAACAATTACGTGCAGAAGTTGCAGAACTGAAAAGTTTGATTAAAGCGCAGCAGCAAGTTCAACAACAGCAACAAACAGAGATTCAGCAAGTTAAAGCGCGTCCTGTTGCACCACCACCGCAACCAGCTACTCCAGCTGCAAGCTTAAAATCTAAAACAGGTGCAGATGTAAGTCTTTACGGTTTTGTTCGTGGTGATGCGAACTATATTATTGAAGGTGCGGATAACGACTTTAATAACGTACATACGTCTAAAGAAGAAGCACGAGATAAACTTCGCGCAACTGCAAAAACCACACGTTTTGGTTTAGATTTTACGGCACCTGTCGGTGGTGATGATAAAGTGGGCGGTAAAATCGAGGTCGATTTCAATGGAAGTGGCGAAACTATTCGTCTACGCCATGGTTACTTAACCTTTAACAACTGGTTATTTGGTCAAACGACATCTAACTTCTTGTCTAACCATGCACCAGAAATGATTGATTTCAATACAAACTTGGGTGGTGGTACTACACGTATTCCTCAAGTTCGTTATAACTACAAGTTAGCTCCAGATACTCAATTATTTGTTTCTGCGGAAGAAGGGGATAGTAAAGGGACTGTTGCTGCAGATCCGACGTATCGCCTTCCAAACTTAACTGCCAAAGTGACTCAAGGTTTTGCTGCAGGGAAAGGTACCGCTTCAGCTCGTGCATTGGTTGAAAACTACAAATCTAAAACTGCGGATGATACAGAAACAGCTTGGGGTGTAGCAGCGGGTGCATCTTATGCAGTGACTGATCAATTGAAATTGAATGGTGATGTTTCGTATACAGAAGGCAACAGCAACTATTTATATGGTTCTAACTCGGCTTACTCTGTGGTAGATGGCAACATCGAGCAAAACAAATTCACTGCTGTACAAGTGGGTGCAACTTATAAGTTTAATGAAAAACTACGTTCGACTTTAGCTTACGGTGCGCTATTTGCGGATGATGGCAGCGCGTATGCGAAAGATGCATCTAACTCAAATGCAAACGAAGAAGCACAGCAAGCTTGGATTAACTTTATTTACGCACCTGTAAAACCAGTTGAACTTGGCTTGGAATATGTGAACGGTAAACGCAAAAACTTTGCGGGTGAATCTTATAACGATGACCGCGTGGGCTTAATGGCTAAATATAGCTTCTAAGCTAAATCATCGAAAAGAATCGATCAAAAAAGCCTGACTCAGTTCAGGCTTTTTTTGTTGAAACAGGAGATTTTTCAACGCAAATTAACCCATAGCACTAAGCAGATGGAATCACTAAATCGCCTGAGTCTTGATGTCGTACTGGTTAAAGCAGTCGTTTAACCACGTCTTACATGGGCATCATGTTCAAATCTTTAATATTTTATATAGATAAAAAATGCGAATACATTTTAGTAAAAACAAACAGATATAACTTTAAATTATAGCAAATAAAACTTTTTGTAATTAAAATTAATGAAATTTCTCTGTTCTCCACGCATAATGTGCGACTTTTCTAATCAGCATTTGATTTTATGTATTTCATCTATGATGTGAATATTGTAGTAAGTGTTGGTTTAGTAAGCATGAACTGCTTTTATGGATTTGTTTTGTCGAATTGAGTTTTCACTTTTTTTAACTCAGGCATACATATTTGAATCAGATGATGAATATTTATGATTGGCAATGAATAGCTGGTAGCCTGATTTATTGGTTGAATTTACAAATTGGAATTGTATTTTAATTAATAAACGCTACTAATTTCTATTAATTGGACTAATAAATATTCTAACCATTTTGGACAAATTATTATGGAATTTAGCTTTAACGCATTTTATACCTTAATTGCGGCGGTGATCGTTCTTTTATTAGGACGTTTTCTGGTAAATAAAATCAGTTTTTTGAGGCGTTACAATATTCCTGAGCCCGTAGCTGGTGGTTTGGTTGCTGCAATAATTTCATTGGTTGTACATAGCATTTGGGGTTATAGCATTACTACGAGTAGTGAATTACAAACCAGTTTTATGCTGATTTTCTTCTCATCCATTGGTTTAAGCGCAAACTTTGCCAAATTGAAAGAAGGCGGAATTGGTCTTGTTATTTTTCTGGTAGCCGTTGCTTCTTTCATTGTTGTGCAGGATGTCGTTGGTATCAGTCTTGCCACTTTATTGGGTATTGATCCACTGATTGGTTTGATTGCAGGTTCAATTACGTTGACAGGTGGTCATGGTACAGCTGGTGCATGGGGTGAAATTCTTGAAGTTGAACACGGTATACAAGGTGCATTAGCTTTAGGTATGGCAAGTGCAACTTTTGGTTTAATCATTGGTGGTATTATTGGTGGACCATTAGCTAAGTTGCTAATTAATCGTTATCGCCTAGCAACTCCGCGCACGAATGAGCAAATTGAGCGTAGTGATAACACACCACTAGCTGATATTAATTCAACAGAATATGTACCTTTTGAATATCCACATCGTGTTCGTTTAATTACCGCAGATAATGCAATTACGACTTTAGGCTTATTTGCAGGCTGTTTAGCATTTGCTGATTTTATGACGGCTTTCAGTAAAGGTACGATGTTTGAATTACCGACATTTGTATGGGCTTTAGCTGGTGGTGTCATTTTACGTAATGTATTAGAAGGTATTTTCCGTGTACAAATATTTGATCGTGCAATTGATGTATTTGGTAATGCTTCATTATCACTGTACTTAGCAATGGCACTATTATCGTTGAAACTATGGCAGCTATCAGATCTTGCAGGACCATTAGTTGTGATTTTGGGAGCCCAAACATTAACAATGGCACTATATGCTGCGTTTATCACTTTCCGTGTAATGGGCAAAAATTATGATGCTGCGGTTTTAGCGGCGGGTCATTGTGGTTTTGGTATGGGGGCAACACCTACCGCAGTCGCAAATATGCAAGCCATTACCAATATGTATGGTCCATCTCATAAGGCTTTCTTAATCGTTCCTTTATGTGGCGCATTTTTTGTTGATTTGATTAACGCAACAGTTATTCAATTAATTCTTAAATTCTTTGCTTAATTTAGAAAGGCTCTTCAAAAAAGAGCCTTTTATACTTTTGACCATTTAAAACTAGGGTTGAATATGAATGAACAATTAAACGAAACCCTGATGAGCTGGGTCAAAGTTTTTAATGATCCGCTTTGGGATTTCTTAGTCGTATTTTTAGTGGCGGTTGGTATTTTTTATACCTTAATCACTGGTGCAGTTCAGATTCGTCTATTTTTTCATAGTATTAAAGTGATGAAATCTAGCCGTAAAGAAGGCGATGATGAGCATGGGATTACACCATTCCAAGCCTTTGTGACTGGACTGGCAAGTCGTGTCGGTGTGGGTAATGTCGCAGGTGTTGCAATTGCGATTGCAATTGGTGGGCCGGGTGCAGTGTTCTGGATGTGGTTTACCGCATTTTTAGGCATGAGTTCTGCATTTGTGGAGTCTTCACTTGCACAGCTCTTTAAAGTGCGTGATACGCAAAATCAGCAATTCCGTGGTGGTCCAGCGTATTACATCACGCAAGGCTTGAAGCAAAAGTGGTTGGGTGTAGTATTTGCGATTGCGCTGATTTCAACCTATGGCTTTGTGTTTAATGCAGTACAAGCCAATGCCATTACGGGTGCAACTTCACATGCTTGGGGTTGGGATAAAGCCAATCTAGTATTGAGTTTGGGCAGTTTTAGTTTTGAAATTTCATGGGTAGGGTTATTCCTTGTCTTTATAACAGCGCTGATTATTTTTGGTGGTATTAAGCGTATTGCAAAAGTGGCAGAACGTTTTGTTCCATTTATGGCATTACTTTATTTGGCAGTCGCGCTCTATATCGCTTTTGCTAACTTTGCAATCTTGCCTGATATCTTCCAGTTAATATTCAGCAAAGCATTTGAGTTTGATGCTGCGGCTGGTGGTTTCTTCGGTGCTATGGTTTCTATGGCGATGATGCAAGGCATTAAGCGTGGATTATTCTCAAACGAAGCGGGTATGGGTTCTGCTCCGAATGCTGCGGCAGCATCAGATGTTAAACACCCGGTCAATCAAGGCCTGGTTCAGATGCTCGGTGTCTTTGTCGATACATTTGTGGTGTGTACCTGTACGGCGATCATTATTTTGGCATCTGGCTTGTATGAAAATGCAGGCTTTGAGGGTGTTGCTTTGACGCAAATGGCGCTTGAAAGCCAGATTGGCGCATGGGGAGATGACTTCCTTGCCATAATCTTGTTCTTATTCGCTTATTCTTCAGTAATCGGTAACTATGCTTATGCTGAAGGTAATGTGCAGTTTATCAATAACAATCCTAAGGTCATGTTTATATTCCGCGTAGTCGTCCTCATGATGGTGTACTTTGGCTCAATCATGAGTGTGCCACTGATTTGGAACTTAGCGGATCTCTTCATGGGCGTGATGGCGAGTATTAACCTCTTTGCGATTTTATTGCTGACTCCATTCTTATTGATGCTGATGAAAGACTACACCTCACAGTTAAAACGGGGTGTAAAAGAGCCAGTATTTAAGATGGATGAACATCCAAAATATAAGGATCGCGTTAATTCCGATATTTGGTAAAGTCAAAAATTAACTTTAAAAAGCTCCGTTATCGGGGCTTTTTTTGCTAGACAATGTTTTGGATCTTGATGTGGAAATTCTGCTAGACACTGAAATTTTGACAGCCAATGACTTTCTAGGTTGTATGTCAATATAATGTGCATCGGTCAGAGGCATTAACGAATAATAACAGTGACGTGAATGTGGACTGATTAGACTACTTTTTCTCTTCAAATCTCGAGTTGCATTTGGAATATCTCTCAATGAAAAGCATAACTGTTTTGATGACTGCATTCGCAATCAGCCTTGTAGGTTGTCAAAGTGTGGGCTCAAAAAAGGTCAGCGCTGAAATATCCACACAAATTCGAACTTATACAGCAGCACCTGCTCAAGTGGCGAATAACCGCATTGACT
Organism: Acinetobacter sp. YH12064; assembly: GCF_013419735.1. Lineage (NCBI taxonomy): Bacteria > Pseudomonadati > Pseudomonadota > Gammaproteobacteria > Moraxellales > Moraxellaceae > Acinetobacter > Acinetobacter sp. YH12064. The sequence continues at coordinate 122,333 of NZ_VOZP01000002.1, read as the reverse complement.
TTAAAAAAGTGAAAAAGCAGGAAAAGCGTCCGATTGTTGCTTTGGTTTTAGGGAGTGGTGGGGCACGTGGTTATGCTCACATAGGCGCCATTCAGATACTTGAACAGCAGGGAATACACCCAGATTTTATTGTTGGAACCAGTGCGGGTAGCATTGTGGGTTCAATCTATGCTTCAGGTAAAAGTGCCAATGAGTTAAGAGATATCGCCTTAAATATGAAAGCCAATGATGTTCGAGAAATACGTTTGGACAAAAAAGGGTTTTTTGACGGTAAAAAAGTTGAAGATTATATTAATGAGCAAGTTGATGACGTGCCTTTAGAGTTGCTAAAAACCCCAATGTATGTGGTGGCAACCGAGTTAAAGGATGGCAAAAAAGTCGTGTTCAATTATGGTAATACGGGGCAGGCTGTTCGTGCTTCGGTGTCAATTCCGAGTATGTTTATTCCAACGATTATTGAAGACAAAGAATATGTTGATGGTGGCTTGGTCAGTCCTGTTCCTGTGGACGTTGCACGCGATTTAGGGGCAGATATTATTATTGCGGTGGATATTTTGGCACGACCGATTCATACCGAAACGTCGAATGTATGGGGCTTGTTTAACCAAAATATCAACATTATGCAAAATCGTTTAGCTCAAGAAGAGCTCAAGCGAGCAGACATTGTGATTCAACCTGATTTACGTGAAAAAGCACATATATTTGATGTAAAAGGTCGTGAAGCGACGATGCTTGCAGGTGAAGAGGCAACTTTAGAAAAACTTGGAGAGATTTCTCGCGTTTATGCTGAACATCAGTATAGTAAGGGACATCATATTCCTTATTTAGCAGCCAAAGACTAGGCTGGTACGATTCGCAAATTAACATGCATCCTGTTCACGTAATAGGGTGCAATTTTTTTCAGCAAAGCATTTTAATTTTTGCTCTCAGCTTTTCCCATGCTTAATAGTATCTAGTAATCATTAATATATTGGATGCTGATTGGTTTTAGGTCTTAATCAAAAGATTTGTCAAATATAAAAATCGTAATACTAAGAAAATATACAGTTAATTGTTTGAAAATAATTAAGAAATTTATATTAATTTGTTTTACGTAGCTTTTAAGAGTATATATCTATATTAGCGTTTTTATTCATGTGCTTACGTTTACCAATACTGTTGAAGTGTTTAGAATATCATCAGGTTATTAATACTTAAAACCAATAAATTTTTTAAAGGTGGCTGTAGATGAAAACGCTTGATGTAGGACAAAAAGTAAAGCTTGCGATGATGGAAGATAACGTATTTATTGTCACTCATGTACATGTAGATAATTCTTACACGCTAGAAAGTACCAATGATGGTGGACAAAAAACCAGCTATGACAACGTATCTTTCGAGATGTTAAAAGTCTTAGAAGATTAAGTTTAATGCCGTGCTATGTTGAATCGATGAACAACGCGTTTTAATGTATATGTTTTAAATATAAAACACAGCATAGCTTGGATTAAAAAAAACTGATAGATAGCGCGATAAATACTTGTTTATCGGGTGTATATCGTTATCGATATATATTTTACTGAATGATGGTATGATCACTATAAATAATAATGATGGTTTTTTTGCCGATTTGAACATTTAATTTTGATTAAAATCTATATAATAATCACATTAATCATTGTTATATCACGAGTCTAGAGAAACAAGATGTCCCCATTAGATCAAATTGCGAATGCACTAGACGACCAGTCAGAATTATCGATGTCAGTTTTAATGACTCCTGACATGGCGAATTTTTCGGGTAATGTGCATGGTGGAACGATTCTAAAATTGTTAGACCAAGTCGCGTATGCTTGTGCAAGTCGCTATTCTGGTAGCTACGTGGTGACACTATCAGTCGATAAAGTAAATTTTAAAGAACCAATTCACGTGGGTGAGTTAGTGACTTTCCTTGCAAGTGTGAACCATGTTGGTCGTACTTCAATGGAAATTGGTATTCGTGTTGAAGCGCAGAACATTCAAAAACGTACAGTACGTCATACCAATAGTTGCTATTTCACAATGGTCGCTGTTGATGATCAAGGTAAGCCGAAACAAATTCCAGCATTGAATCTAGATAATGACTGGAAACGTTGTCGTTTCGAAGCTGCGGAACAACGTAAAGTGGCACGTTTACAGGAAAATCATCATCCTTCTTGCAGTATTTATAAAAAGTCGACACAAAGCTAATCACTTTGGTGGCTGAATATTTGAAAAGATCGCTTAGGCGATCTTTTTTTATTCTGAAATTCTTTTGGATAGTGCAATAGGGATTTGAATTCCGAGTGTGCGACTAAAGTTTATCCTTCAAAGCTCAGTTAAAGATAGTCATTCAGTCCAATACTGTTTAATATAAAACGATACGTAGCGTTTCGTTTTTAAATTATGAGTGAAACTGAAAAAACTTCTCGGCGTAAGCAATGTATCTTACAAGCGGTCACAGATGCTTTAGCGGAAAGTGATTATCGAAGCATGACCATTGAAGATATTGCGGCTCGTGCAGGCGTGGGAAAATCGACGATTTACCGTTGGTGGAAGCATAAGTCCGATCTGGTTTTCGATGCTTTTAAAGCGCACACCGCGTCGGTGTTTGAACTCGATTTATCACAAAGTTTAGAGTTCAATCTAAATCAACAATTGCTCAAACTATCAAGGGCTTTAAATCAGCACGTGGGTCGAGCATTGCTCGTGGTTTTGGCGGAGCATCGTGAAGCAGCGGGTGAGTTTTTTAAACAGTATTTGTTACCTCGACGAGAAGCGACACGTGAGCTGATCCAATTGGCCATTCAACGAGGCGAAATTCGCGCGGATTATCCTTTCGAACTCATGTTGGACATGTTGTACGGCCCGATTCATTATCAGATCATTTTCTTTAATACCCAGCCAGATGAAGACTATATCAAGCGACTGGTGCAGTTGGCGCTAAACCCGATTTTTACGCAGTCCCAAGCCACGCGTAGCAGCGAGACAATTACCTCATGACTACTCAACATCAGGCATCGCTATGGAACAAGTCTTTCGTTTTTTGTCTGTGTAATAACTTGTTTTTATTTAGCTATTACTTTGCGCTGCTGACAATATTGCCCATTTATATTATGAAAGAATTGGGTGGTTCGATTCAGCAAGCGGGTATGGCTTTAACGCTGTTTTTGGTGTCATCCATTGCGATTCGTCCCTTTTCCGGCATGATCATTGAGCGTTTTGGTAAAGCCAATTCTGTACGTATTTCAGGCTTTATCTTTGTCGTTTTTGCGCTGAGTTATTTGTGGATTGACAGCATGTGGTCGTTGTTGGTCATTCGTTTTTTACATGGTTTTTGGTTCAGTATATTAACCACGGTCAATGTTCCCATCGTAAATGATTACATCCCAGATCATCGAAAGGGCGAAGGCATGGGTTACTTTGTCATGTCGACCAACTTAGGCGTGGTGATCGGGCCATTTTTAGCGCTGAGTATGATTCAATTCAGCAGTTTTAGTACCTTATTTGCAGTATTAGCCTTATTGGTTGCAGTGGGCTATATTTTTACGTGGTTAGTTCAAATACAAGAACACGTACAGCATAAATCAAGTGATCAAGCGAGCCAATCCGCAGCCATCCAATGGCGTGATGTGATAGAAACACGGGTACTTGCCATCAGTTTTGTGGCATTGCTGACCGCATTTGCATATTCGAGTGTGATGAGTTTTATCACCGCTTATGCAGAGTTGAAGCATTTACTCGCTTATACCAGTATCTTTTTTATTGTCTTTGCTGTGTCGATGTTGCTCGTCCGTCCTTGGGTTGGCAAAGTCTATGATCGTAAAGGCCCGAGTGCAGTCATATATCCATCCTTTATTTGCTTTGCCATTGGTTTGGTGGTTGTGAGTTTTCTCACGAATCAATGGGTGCTTTGGATATCGGCAGTTTTTATGGGCATCGGCTACGGTTCAGTGTTCCCATGCCTGCAAACGGTCGCGATTCAAACGGTAGAAAAAGCCCGAATGGGACATGCGATATCCACCTTTTTTGCCTTGTTTGATATTGGCCTTGCTGTCGGTTCGGTCATTATGGGTGTGCTGATTGCATACTTTGGATTTCAGGCAACCTATTTATTTTGTGCGGTGATGGTGCTGTTCACTACGTGGATGTATCGTCTATTCGTGGCAAACCAATTCAAACGCAGTGCTTTAGGAGCTGAATAATGGAATTACGACATCTACGATATTTTGTTGCGGTTGCCGAAGAGCTAAATTTTACCAAGGCTGCGCAGCGAATGTGTACTGTGCAACCTTCTTTAAGTCAGCAAATTAAAGACCTAGAACAGGAAGTTGGGGTGCAATTATTGATGCGAACCAACCGAAAAGTTGAACTGACTGCAGAAGGTCAGGCCTTTTTAAAAGAAGCGCGTTTGAGTTTAGAGCATGCTGAAAAAGCCATGATAGATGCGCGTCAAATCGCGAAGCTCAGTAAAGAACAACTGAATATCGGCTTTGTTCCTGTGGCTGAAATGAAGGTCTTTCCTTATATCATGCCAAATATTCGTGCTCAGTTTCCTGAGTTAAAAATCCATTTTCATAGCTTAATGGATGTCGATCAGATCAGTGCAGTGCGTAAAGGGGAGATTGATATTGCCTTTACCCGTTATGTCGAAGAGAGCCCTGATATAGAATCTGTTCAGATTTTTACTGAGCCTTTGGCGCTGATTGTACCGAAAAATTCGCCTGTTGCAGAACAGCGGCATATCAGCATTAAAAACATGAATAATCAGGATTTTATTATTAGTGATGAACATTCATCACCTGAGCTATACCGAATTATTCAAGATTTCTTTAAGCAAAATAAACTGAATGTGAACTTGGTACAGCATTCGACCAATATTTTGTTAAATGTCAATTTGGTCGGTATGGGTGTCGGTTGGAGTTTGGTACCTTCTTATGTGATTCCATTGCTCGGTGATAAAATATTGGTTAAAAGTACCGTTGAACCTTTGCCGACCATTGGTTTGTATGCGAGCTATCGAAAAGATCGTAAAAATGATGCGATCGAGTTGATTTTAAAAGTATTAAAAGAGCAGTTCTATATGGGCTTTTTCTAAGCCTTTAAATATTGCCCTAAGATTTAAATGAAAAAATCCCGAATTAAGCGCTTCGGGATTTTTTTAGTTATCATATTTTTAATCAAAGACTCAATGATATGTTGCCTTTATCGCTCTGATTTATTTAAACCATTTTTGTAAATAGGGTTTCATCACGCGGTAGGCAATCAAACCGATAAAAATAATCAGATAGAGTGGCCAAATCGTAATAAGAATAACCAACAGGCTCAACACAAATTGCCAACCTTGTTGAATACCGTACCACGCTCTTTGCCAGAAACTATCGCCATTTAACTGCGCAACAGCATCAAGGTTAATATCGATATGTTCACGGACAGTGGCAGGTTGAGTAAAGCCAATCACAATCGTGCTATAGCGGACACGATCTTGAACTTCTAAGCGAGTCAGGCGTGAGATTTCATTGACTTGCGCTGCTGCTACATGGTCTGGCACGACCGTTGTTTGCGACATTTTTTCTTCGAGTAGTTTTAGCTCATAGCGTTTTGCCGAATATTGCTGACGGTTCAAAAAATGCATAAGGGGCAAAAGTTGATTGACGAAATGTGCAGCTTTTTCACTTGGCACACGAATGATCATTTCCACGTTCGGATTTACTTTTTCAAAGATTTTAATTTTGCCGTCAGTAATCGGGTAGGATTGACTCTCTTGCACCATAAAGTCGATATTTTTCTGTTCAATAAAGCCGCCTAAACTTAGCGTTAGTTTTTCAATTTCTAAGGCCGTTTTAACGACATCTTTCGACTCAAAACTGACATTGGCTTCTCGTACCATTTTACGTGAGGCTTCAGCTGGGTTGACCTGTTCATTTAAAATAGTTTCAGGTTTTTGTGTTGTTGCAGGCGTGGTAGACGGCTCATTGGAAGTGCTTTCCGCTGCTTGATCTTGCTGTGTACTGACTTGAGCAGGTTGTGCATCTGCGCTGGCTTCAGTTGCCATTTCTTCGGTTTTCTTGGAACAGCCTGAAATTAAAATCACCGTAAACATGGCAATTAAATATTTATTTTTCATCGATGTAGAGCTCAATTGTTTGATTATCAGAAAGTCAGAGTAAATACTTTTTGCTTTAAATATTAATTCAAATTTAGCGTAATTATTAGTTGGGCGTATTGTATCGAAAAGTGTTTAAAGCAGGGATGAACGCAACATAATTCTACATAAAGCTGCGTATAGTAATAGATAGAACAATAAGGATGAAAATAAGGATATCTACAATGAACCCAACAATGAAACTCTACAGCAATCCACGCTCACGCAGTAATACCATTCTGCCTTTATTGAAAGAATTAAATATCTATTGAAAGAATTAAATATCGAGTTAGAAGTTGAGATTATTGAAGTGCCATATGAAGAGATGTATCAAGCGGCATATCTCAAGATAAATCCCATGGGCAAAGTTCCCTGCTTGGTCGATGGCACTGTCGTGATTAGTGAGACCGCTGCCATCTTTAGTTATTTAGCCGATAAATTTAGTGAAAAAGGTTTAGCTCCCGCCTTGGATGATCCAAAACGGGGTGAATATTTGAAATGGATGTTTTTCTGTCATGGTCCGCTGACTGAATACATGGACATGAAAAATGTCGGCATTAGCACTGAGTTGATGGATGAGAAACGTGGCAGTTTGAGTTTTGGTAATGAAAAAATACTTTTAGATTTTATTAAAACAGGGCTTGCGCAGGCCCAGCCATATCTGTTGGGGGATAAAATTAGCGCAGCAGATTTATATTTGGTTTATTGGATGGTGTATGCCATTTCATTCAAAATATTGCCATATTTAGAGGAATTTAAACCTTTTATTCAGCAGATTCAGCAACGTGAATCGGTAAAAGATGTGCATTGGTTTCAGTCGGTTTAAACCGATTTGTCGTCAAAAAAAACCACGCGATGTGCGTGGTTTTTTTAATTGGGTACTAAACCCAATTAAGCATGCAATTTTGCAAACAATTGTTGGCTCACGCTGTCTAAAGTTTGTGGAATTGCAATCGCTGCAACAAAACGGTCTGGTCGAAGAATCGTAATAGATTCAGTGGTTTTACCAAACCAACCACGAATATCAGTACCAATATCACCAATCGTAATCACATTGTCGTACTTGGTGCGATTTTCATTGCTAAGCTGAACAGCAGGCAATACTTGGATAAATTTAACGCCCAATTTTTGCCATTTTTTCATGGTTGCATCTGACAGACCCCATTTCGGATCGACGCCCCAAGCAATGATTGCAAAGTCGTTACCGATGACTTCATCAAGTAGGACTTTTTCACCAGATTCAAGTTGAACATGTGGTTGAATGAACATTTTACCCACAGGTGAATCTTTAACACCGTTATTGATCAATGCACCGTCGTTGTACTTCGGCATTGGCTTGAAGCGCATTTCCAATAGATATTGTTTGATCGGTTTGATGTAATTGAGCGCATAGGCAATACCATCACGCACGAAACCTTGCCATTTTTTAGGTGGCGCAAGGACATGACCCGCCATTACAGAAAGATCAATCATCGCTTTGGCATGATCTTTACGTTCAACTTGGTATGTATCTAAAAGCGCAGGGCCAGCTTTGCCTTGTACAACCATTGCAACTTTCCACGCAAGGTTGAATGCATCACGCATACCACTGTTATACCCTTGACCTTGCCATACTGGCATGATGTGCGCAGCATCACCTGCAAGTAAAATACGGTCTACACGGAATTTATCTGCAATACGGGCATTGTGGGTATAAACGCGCTGACGAATCACTTCAATACCATCGGTCGTTGGAAGTACTTTCGACAATAGTTTGGCAATGTTTTCAGGTTTGCTTAATTCTTCTTGAGTTTCACCAGGCATCACCATAAATTCGAAACGACGAATACCGTGTGGAAGAGCAGCAGATACATAAGGACGCACAGGGTCACAGCATAGGTAAATGTGTGGCGTTGCAAGTGGGTCATTATTGATGTCGATCACGATCCATTGGTTCGGTGCAGTTTTACCATCGAAGCCGATGTTGAGGGTACGACGTACTACTGAGTTACCACCATCACAAGCAATCAAATATTGCGCTTGAATTTTTTCAGCTTCACCGTTTTTATTTTGAATATTTAGCGTTACACCATTGGCATCTTGGCTAAAATCAGACAATTGACGAGAGAATAAAACATTTGTGGTTTCGTACTGTTTTAAACCTTGTAGTAGTACATTATCGACTTGCGGTTGAATAAAGGCATTACGACGTGAGAAACCAAATTCACGAGTGAGCGGTTGAATGTCTGCGAAACAACGACCTTTAGGGGTTAAGAAACGCATCGCGTGGTTCGGTGTTGTATGCGGTAACACTTGATCCACTAAACCTAATGATTGGATGGTACGTAATGATTCATCATCAATACCAATCGCACGTGGGTAGTCAATCAGGCTGTCCAGTTGTTCAATCACAGTGACATTGACGCCTTGCTTACTTAAGTAGTTTGCAATGGTTAAGCCGACAGGACCTGCGCCCAGAATGGCAACTTCCGTTGTGTAATTTGCTTTATTGCTCATGCGTAAACATCCAATCACTTCACATATGCCACTATTAAGTTCTAAACAGAGACTTTCAACAAGCTAGGCATAAGTCGAAACGATGAATCGAATTGTCGTGTTTTTTGCAGGGTTTTATTTTAAGTGGATGATATATATTTATTTATATGAAAATCATCAATCATTTTGAATGATTTATCGATCATTAAAATCTATCAATCAGTGGCTTTGAGCATAAAAAAGCCGAACCATTTTTCAATGATCCGGCGACTTTTATTCATTTAGCACAACATTTTATTAGTGAGGGATAAATGTTGAGCAGCAGACTAAATGAATTTAGCGTGTGGAGTACGCTATTCGTCTATTACTGAGCAGGTTGGGCTGGTGCAGAACCTTCAGCATTTGCTTCTGAAGCAGGTTGAGCAGCAGTACCTTCAGCAGCAGTTGTTTCAGTCGCTGGCTGTTCTTGAGTGCTAACCACTACTTTTTCTTGTTCAGGCGCTTCTTGTTTATCTTTGCTCGCAGCAAAACTTGTTGCAGCTGCAGCAGCTAGAGTAGAAGCAAGTAAAATTTGAGTTAATTTCATTTTGAGCATCCTTATATATTTTAGTAAGTCCTGAAAAGATCATCACGTCCATCAGGAGAGAACTCATGCTAAATCGAGAAAACCGAGTGATCAATGCGAGCAACAAAGTGAAACAGACTGGTTAACTGGATGAATACATAACCGTCCATCCTGTGTTTCAAATGTAAAAAAATATCGGAATCTTCATTTAACTTTGCAAGAAAAAATGACCAAATCGGCTTCATGATTCATTCATTGTTTACATGATGATTACATCGATGTCGTAAATAAGCAGAATCCAGAAATTTCACTAAAATCCAAATGTAAGGATTCTTTTCGAGATAACCATTTTTTAAAATATAAGAGTTAACTTTGCCAATAAAGTGTGACCAGATATGTCATGCATTCATGCAAATGGAATAAACAGGCTCTTAATAGCCAGATGATTATACAATTCGTTGGAATACGAGACTGATCTATGCTTTAGGAAAATGAAGACAGAGATATGAAGACTAGGCTTGCAGCATTTTTTTGAAATCATTATGGTAAAGGCCATCAATCATTGGCTATTTATTTGAGTGACTCACTTTTGAAATTAGTTTCTACCCACGGTGCGATTCCTGTTCATATTATTTCTGGCTTTTTAGGTGCGGGTAAAACCACAGTTTTACAGCAGTTATTGAAGCAAAAGCCAGCGGGCGAAACTTGGGCCGTACTGATGAACGAGTTTGGACAAATCGGGGTCGATCAACAGATGTTGCCGCAAGATCAGGGCTTTGCGGTGAAGGAATTATTGGGTGGTTGTCTATGTTGTAGTAGCCAACTGCCGATGCAAATTGCGTTGTCACGGTTATTGTCAGAGGTGAAACCTGACCGACTGTTTATTGAACCGACAGGTTTGGGACATCCTGGGCAACTTTTGGAGCAATTGACCGAGCCACATTGGCATTCGCATTTAGCCATGCGGGCATTGGTAACCGTGGTTGATGGCTCACGCTTACATGATCAAGAGTGGACTTCGCAAAATCTGTATGCCGATCAACTCAAAGTGGCACAAATCGTGGTGGTGTCGCATGTCGATTGTATGAGTGAGGCCGATCAAGTTGGTTTGGAACGACTCAAACAAGCGTATTTACCGTATCAGCAGCAATGGATCAATGTCGTCAAAGGTGATTTAAAACTAACAAATATTGATCTTGCCTATGTGGGAAGTCCTCGTAAAATTCAGCCTTTATTGGCGATACAAAAGCAAACGTTGGTCGATGTGCCCACAGAAATTAAACAGTTGCCTTATCATTATGTTGAATCCGCTCAGGGCTATAGTGTCGCAGGTTGGAAACTCCCAAAACGATGGACCTTCGACTTTTTTGAGCTGTTAGATTTACTCTGTGAGCAGCAAGATTGGCTACGGATCAAAGGTATTTTTCAGACAGACCAAGGGTGGAAAACCTTTAACTTTAATCCCGATCAGTTTAATTATCAGTCGAGCGAGGAAAGTATCGATAATCGTGTCGAAATTATTTACCAAACTGAACGTGAATGGCTCGAATTTGAAGATCGCTTAATGCAGTGTCGTATCGATGCCGATAAAGCTGAGAAATAAGTAAATCAACGCAGCAAAAGCTTGCTAAATCTTATATGCTAGGCGCCAAATTTGAGGACTTTACCATGGCGCTAAAAGCTACAATTTATAAAGCAGATTTGAACATTGCCAATATGGATGTACACCAATATGGTGATTATCAATTGACGATGGCTTTGCATCCTTCTGAAACGATTGAACGTTTGATGGTGCGTGTCTTGGCATATGCACGCTATGCAGATGATGCATTAGAATTTACCAAAGATCTTTTCGAAACAGACGAACCAGCGCTGTGGGAAAAAGATTTAACAGGTCAATTGGTGAAATGGATTGAAGTCGGTTGCCCTGACGAAGACAAAGTCAAAAAAGCCAGTGCTCGTTGCCCACAAGTCGCTGTGATTACTTATGGCTCATCAGTAGACGAATGGTATAAACGCAACAGCAAACTGAAAACATTGAAGAATGTTGAAATTTGGCAATTATCGGAAGCGAGTACAGCTGCCATTCAAGAGTTATGCGAACGAACCATGTCTTTACAATTAAACGTAATGGATGGCGAATGGACTTTGATTGGTGATAAAGCTCAAGCGGTGATTGAATGGACACAATTGCAATAAGCGCATGATTTGATTTAACTCATGATGATGGATGCGAGTTTAGGCTTGCATCCTTGTCGCTATAACTATTTTTTCAGCTAATACGATTCTGTTAATTTAAAAGTTGATTTGAAACTCAGTCAATCTAAAACCATCATAAAAATTTAATTCGGGAAAATTTCTAGCCCTCAATTTATGTAACGCCAATGGAAGAATCCTCTTTATTAGCTATGTAAATAGCGTTGTTTATAGCGCTTAAACTTCTTCATTCAATGAACGTTCAAACTTTTAGAGCGCTTTAAATTTTTTATTCGTTTCTTCCCATTGCATCTTAGTGATAACGGAATACTCCTAAATGTTTCAAGACATGTGAGCTTTACTAGTAAATGTTTATTTGCATACTGATCTAAATTATTGTGTTCTCAACTTTGAGTCGGTAAGTTCTAACGCATTCAAGGGCATCATGTTCAGACTGATTCTGTTTATAATGGTGCTTTATTTAGATTGCGGCATTTGAGGTTGAGAGCATGAGCACGGAATTAGAAATTATTGACTTAGTGGTAGGTGAAGGTAAAGAAGCGGTTAAAGGCGCTTTGATTACAACACACTATACAGGCTGGTTAGAAGACGGTACTAAATTTGATTCATCACTGGATCGTGGTAATTATTTTGAAACAGTGATTGGTACAGGCCGTGTAATTAAAGGATGGGATCAGGGCATCATGGGGATGAAAGTCGGTGGTAAACGTAAGTTAATTGTGCCATCACATTTGGCTTATGGTGAACGTAAAATGGGTAATGTAATTCCTGCCAATTCAAATCTTATTTTTGAGATTGAATTGTATGATGTAAAAACTCGCGATTAATACAGCGACTGTTTTAGATCAGTGACATGGAAGTTATTGATCAATTTGATAAAATAGTAGTTGTTATTTTTGTCTTTTACCGTAGATTAGAATAATTGCTCGAGTATAAACGCAGGAATCAAAGTCGTTGTCTTTACAGTTGCCTTGCACCAGATTGTTCTGGGTTCTTACCTTTATTATTTTTATATTGGCATTCACTGTATCGACTGCTCAAGCACAGTATGAAACTGCTCCTAAATCGTTTTATTTAAAACATCAAAACGAAGTTAACCAAATCTACTTCACGGAAGACACCAGTAGCCTCTTACAAGGCAAATGGTTGTTTTATCCAAATCAATTTTTAACTTCTCCGAGTTCGGTTCTAGTCGGTCAAACGGTCTATCTGCCTGCATCATTTAAAGACATCACAGGGGACAGTAAAGGCTTTGGGACATATACTGGACATTTCCAAATCCCCAAACAATTTATTGGTCGTCGTATCGCGGTATTGATTCCAAATCAGTACGGTGCGTATCGGGTCTTTTTAAATGGTGATGTGATCGTTCGTTTGGGTGAAGTTGGGCGAACTGAAGCAGAACAAAAAACGGAGAATGCACCACGAATTGCCTATTTTGTGGCACAAGATGAATATTTCACCTTAACCATTCAGGCTTCAAGTTTTAACAGTATGCACGGCGGGTTTGAAAACCCGATGCGTATTGGTATTGCTAAGACAGTAAACCGCCAATTCCAACAACAGATGATGAGTATTGGAATGGTGTCTGGTGCCGTCTTGGGTGTGGGACTATTTACAATCCTATTTTCAGTCTTCCGAGGGTTACGCGGTCGCAATAGCCGAAGTAATTTGGTGTTTGGCTTATTTATTGTCTTTTTAGCACTCCATAATTTATTTTCAGCACCTTATGCCTATACAACTTTTACCGATATTAATTGGTTGTGGGGCACGCGATTAGAATACTTATTTACCTATTTGGCATCGATTTTCTTTTTAAGTTATATCCACTTGCTCAGTCGTCGCTATTTATTTACCTTAAATTATCAGATCGCGATGTTGCTGTTGTCTTTGAATATTTCAGTGACTTTTGTTTCGACGCCTGAGATTTTTCAGCCTTTGGCAACCTACAGCTTTGCCTATGTGATCGTTGTTCTGAGTAATTTTGCGTATGGTTTTTACGTAACACTGAAAAAGAAAGAACCGTATTCAAAATTAAATTTAATCGCGGTTATTTTCCTATGCATTACTTTTTTAAACGACTTTTTGCTGATGATGAATTTGATTGATTCCGTCAATTTATCGTTCATTTCAACCAGTTTGTATGCCTTGTTGATCATGTTTCAGCAATCGCATCATTATGCACAGCAGTCGATGCATACCGAGCAGTTAAATAATAGTCTGCTTGAGCTAAACAGTTCACTCGATCAGAAAGTCAAAGAGCGCACCTTACAGCTCCATGAGCTGAATAAAAAATTAGAGCTACAAATTCGTATTGATGCCTTAACGGGGGCATTCAACCGTCGTGCTTTGAATGCCGAAATTCAACGTTTATATTCAGAAGTCCGTTTTCATAGTCATCGAACATTGGTCTTTGCCATGTTAGATGTCGATTATTTTAAAAATTATAATGACCACTATGGACATCTCAAAGGCGATGAGGTGTTACAGCAGATCGTGAAAACCATGCAAAATACCCTGCCAAGTTCAGCCTATGTGGCTCGCTATGGGGGAGAAGAGTTTGCCATATTGATGCATGATGTTCCGTATGCGATTGCCCAAGAACAATTGCAATTGGTACTCGAAGCCATGCGTAATGAACAACTTGAACATGTTAATCGGGGGGATGACAAAAATTACGTCACACTGAGTTTGGGCATGGCATGGATGGATAAGCAAAATGACTTCGACAGTATCGAAGCCTTAATGAAGCATGCAGACCATTATTTATATATGGCTAAACAGGCAGGACGCGATCAACTTAAGCCTTGATACTCCGTTGTAAACGGCGAAAACTTTGCGGTGCTATCGCTAGTATCCTTTGCCAATACTTATTTAGATTGATCTCTTTTTAAATTCACCTATCATAATCATCCTATTTGAAAATCTATCTTTTTATGAGGTTTGCCTCTCTACTAACAGAGCTGTTTGACCAATTTGAGCGGAACATCGGCAGGCTCAAAATCCTGATGTGCGACAAAACCATATTTTTGGTAAAAGGCGAGTGCCGTATGAGTACTTTCTAGACTGATCTCGGTAATATTCTTTTTCCTGACGCAGTGCATCATGTTTAACAATAACGCCTTACCAATGCCTTGGTACTGACGTTCTGGGCAGATATAGTTCAGTAAAATTTGTCCCTGATCACTGACTAAAATAAAGCCGACCACTCGATTGTCACTGACGTAGACCCAACTATCGTTGTAAAGCATCCACATTAAGATATTTGATTGATTTGCCTCCTCAAGCCAAGTTTGAATCACACTTTCATTACGTTGATGGTCCTGGATACATGAACGAATGCTGTTGTGAATCACGTGAATAATTTCGGGTATATCCTGAATTTGTGCTTCGCGTATCATAATTTTTTCTTTTTATAGAAAACTCCAACAGCCTGTCATTTCAGAAGATATCGCCTTGTGCTTAAAGAGGCTTCTTGTTGCGTTTTATGTTTTTTTGCAGCCATTGCGCCGTTGGGTTGGGTTTTTATTTCAAAATTGTTGCAAAATTTACAAATGTATATTTATAAATTAATCGTTAAATACGGATAAATAACCACACAAATGCATCTAACTATACTGTTTTTAAAGTAATAATAGATTTTTTAGAAATGTATACATACTCAATGATTTCAGCAGGTGTAATAGTTTGAAATAAATTAGCAAAGAAAATTGGCAAGATTTCAGCTTTAAAATAATTTTGTATGAATTTTAAACGTTATTGTGCGTTATATTAGTCCATAAAAATATTCGATGATTCAAGATGTGCATGCGCGTCATCGGCAGTAGGTTGTTATTATGGTTATTTTTCTCATTGTGATGTGTATTCTGATTGCGTTGTCTGCAGCAGGAATCGTGGTCAAAAAAATAATAAAAACAGAAAAATATCGTCAAAAATATACGCGTTACCAAGCACCAAAAAAATCGAAAAGTATCTCTTTAGCATCGAATGATGATGCTATTCGTGACGTCGATCAAGTCATTGAAGTAGATGAATATGAACAGCAACTTTTTGATGATATTGCGGAAATTTTCTTTCAACAACAATACAAATTAGATTCGCTACAGGCAGCCGAACAGTTACAAGAAGTTTTTTTACGTCGCATGCCAGTCAATTGTAAAACTCAAATTCGCCAATTAGATCTGAATGAATGGTCGATTTATTGGAGTTTTTACAATCAATCGCTCGAGTATTATTTAGGCCGATACGGTGAGTTTTATACACATGTCGACCGTTTTGGCGAAGAACATAAAATTGAATATCGCTATCAAGACTCCGCAAGTTGAAGCAAAATGCGATCTTGGACTAAATCGAGATAACTCAAATCATCGGTTATTCGGGCCATTAAAATCGCGCCTTCATAATCCGCCAAGCTGACTTTGGCAAGTTGAGCGGCATGTTCGATGCTCATGCATCGCTGAAAAAACACTTCAAAGGCCAGTTGCCACTCCTGAAAGATGGACTGTAATTTTGCAAAAATCTCGGTAGGCAAATGTTGACGTTCCATACTTAATATCCCGACTAAACAACCTAATCCACCTTGGCTAAAAAACTGGATGGCGAGTTGATGGATGTGCGGGTAAGTCTGTTGAGGTGATGCAGTGGATTGCTGTAATTGCTGAAAAATACTGTGCTTTAACTTCACGTGTGTCAGGTTTAAAATTTCCATCAGCAAAGCGTCTTTATTCGGATAGTCATAATAAAACGCAGCTTTTGAGAGTCCACAGGCTTCAGCCAATTTCCCCATGCTACAGCCCATATAACCATAGCGTTTAAAGGCGTGTGCTGACTGTAGTAATAGATGTTCAGAGGTGTTTTTCCGTGGACGCATGTATCTCTCTATCCGAATAAATCAATGTGCTATGTATGAAGTAAATTGGTCTAGGCGACTAATAGCTCGTTAAACCTTCCAATCACTTCCTGCCATAAGAGTTCAGCACCTTTGCGGAAATATCCCATATGACCAATCTGTTTTAGACCATAATCTTGCGCTTCAATATTGATATAGTGCATTGACGCTTGCGCATAATGTTGCATAAAAGCATGTCGTGAATTGGGTAATGCCCAGTCATCATCAAGTGCAGCGACCGCATAAATCGGCGTTTGAACTGCAGCATATTGTTGAGATAACTCACTCAGCTCAGGGTCGGCAAAGAAATAGGTTGGGTTTTTACACCAACGACGCCATTGTCTATAGACATCGACAGGAAGGTCAGCGCCCATATTGAGTTTGCTCCAAGGCAAATACCCTTTGACAGCAACCATCGGTGGAAAAACGATATTCCACATCACGTGCACTTTCATTTTTTCCTTAAATGGCATATAGCCATGCCAACCTGCGCCAGTGCCAAAACAATACATGGCACGTATCTGATCATGATTTGAGGTGAGGCCTAGTGCTTGACCGCCATAGGAGTGTCCCACTAGAAAAGTTTCCTGACCGTGTTGTTGCATATAAGCTATGGCACCAGAAAGGTCATAACGTCCCCAGTCAAGATAAGACATCTTAAAGCCTTTAAGTTTTGACGGTGCAGAACGTCCTATACCACGATAATCAAAAGTCAGTACTTGATAACCGAGTCCTGCGGCATACTCGGCAAAACGACGGTAAAATTGTTGAGGTACACCTGTCGCACTTGAAATAATAATATTGGCTTTAGCTGCAGAATTAGGCCGATATTCAACGCCTGAAAGCGTATAACCATCGGTTGCAGGGAAACTCACGGGTGTACTATGTATTTCTTGCGTTGCTTGTTCTAAATCCGTTGGCATAATTTTTCTCTGAATAGGCAGGACGGAAAGGGTTTACTCAGTTTAAATAAAGGCTTACTTGCCCTGAAAATTGGCTGCGCGACGTTGTAGCATGGCCATCACGCCTTCTTGTACATCTTGTGTTTTTAGTAATGGTTGTAAGTGCTGATCTAATTGCGCAAAGGCGGCATCGGCTCCCAAATGCACACCTTGCTGTGCTGCAGCGAGTGTTGCCTGAACCGCCAGTGGTGCAGCCTGTGCAATTTGTTCTGCAAGTTCAATTGCACGAGATAAGGGCGCTTGGTCTGTGATTTCAGTCACCAAGTTCATGTCATATGCCGTTTGTGCATTGAAACGTTCACCCGTGAGTAAATAGCGCATGGCTTTATTCCAACCCGCTGCTTGCACAAAGCGAACTGTTGCGCCACCAAAGGGAAGAATGCCACGCTGCACTTCCATTTGAGCAAACTCCGTGTGACGCTGTGCGATCACGATATCGGCATTCAGCATGAGTTCAATACCCGCTGTAAAACAGAACCCTTGTACCGCGACCACAACTGGTTTTTTTCGTTGTCGTGAGTTGGTTCCCCACGGATTAATTTGCTGATCAGGAAAATTAAACAGCCCGCTGCCAAGTTTGGGTTGTAGTTCGACCAGATCTAGACCCGCAGTAAAATGATCACCATGAGCAAAAATTACTGCACAACGTAAATTTGGATCATCTTCATATTCAGTGAGTGCCAGTGAAAGGTCATGAATTAAATGACTGTCAAACGCATTTCGTTTATCCGCACGGTCCAAACCGATCAAATAAAGATGACCACGAATTTCTCGACTTACACGACCTTGTTGTTCTGACATTTGGGTGATTCCTTCTGATTGTTTTTTAGGCATAGCTAAGTTTTTAAACGATTGTTAGAAAACTATCAAAACTGATGTGTTCAAAATATCAAAATCATCGTCAGGGGGATGAATGGTTTTATTTAAAATTTACAGAGTTGATATGAAATAGTGCAGGATATAGCTTGCCTTTGGGCCGATTTTTTCCATAATAGCTGCAGCTTTTTTAAGGCCCAATCAACCATGTCGAACTTAGAAATATTTGCAGTCATTATTAGCTTAATCGGGGTGACTTTAACCATAAAGCGAAATATGTGGTGTTGGTGGTTTAACTTTGCAGCTTTTTTGCTGTATGCCTACTTGTTTTATACCTACAAACTTTATGGCGAAACCATTTTGCAGTTTTTCTTTGTGGTGGTGAACTTCTACGGTTTTTATCATTGGTTAAAGGGCAAACAACAAGATCACGACATTCGTATTGAACCGATTGCCACCAAACTCGTGATCTTTCAAATGCTCTTAGCTGCGGTGGGTGGTTTGATTTTTGGTTTAAGCCTGCACTATTTTACCGATGCAGCCGTACCGATTTTGGATGCACAATTGGCCGCGTTTAGCTTACTCGCAACATATTGGACCAGCCGGAAACATATTGCCACTTGGGTGCTTTGGGTATTTGTCGATATTATTTATGTGGGTATGTTTATATACAAAGACCTGTATCTCACTGCGGCGTTGTATGCCGGTTTTGTGGGCTTGGCGGCGTTTGGTTGGTGGCAATGGACACAAGTCAAAAATAAACAGCAGCAACAGGCGATGAAAGCTTTATCCATTTAGCCCACAGATGTTTTTTTCATTCCCAATTTGACAATTTATAAAAATATATTTACTTTGTAACCATAAAGGGCATTTCATAATCGGGCTTCACCCCGATGAGAAGTGCCTTTTTTATGCCTTAAGAAATGTGGCTGTGTTCATTTGAGTCTAAGACATGTCATAAAATCCTCTGTGAATTTATAAGCAAAATTGGGTGTCTGCGAAGCTTGATTTTAATAGCCGATGATCCGATCCCGATGAATAAGTAAAGAGCGTGCAGAGTCATGATTATCGACTTTCAACTTGAGCAGCAACTGCGTTTTGACCGACAAGCTACGGTTCTACTGCAGCAAAAGGCGAGCTTTTTTCAGTTTGAGCAAATAGCAGATGTGTATAACGCTGAATGGCTCAAGGCATTTCCACAAGGGACGCAATGTAGCATCAGCGGTTTGGATGATGGTGCAGATGAATACGGCATCCAAATCAGTTATAAACACCAAAGCATCTTGATCGATTATTCACAACCGATCAAATTGGTACACCGTGATCGGGATGGTGTAGTGCATAGCATGCTGTTAAATTAACAGCTTAAATTAAACTGAGATTTATAAAAGCAGTACCACAAAGATTTGTTATAGAAATATAAAAATAAGCGCAAGAAGAAATGAAAATGGGAAGCTATTAAAGCAATGACGCAACTTGATCCCAAAGATTCAACATTTAAAATTTTTAAACAGCTATGTTTCGAACTTTTTCATGATTATGGCTCGCACTGCACGTCTTTTGAACCCAGCGCTTTGATACATGCAAAACCAATGCAACAGCTCCCTGAACAAGCCCGCTTTGATATTGTAAGCCTCGACTTTGGTCATTGGTACGCAAAGTTGTCCTACGCGGAGATGTATTTAAAAATTGATGCGGGCTGGGAATTTCAGCTCGAGTTTAAAGATCAGCATGGGCAAATCTATCAAAAAAGCCTTTAAGTCAAAGCCCGATTGACTTGAAGTATGGCAATTCTGTATTTCTAGCTTGGTTTCGGGTCAATGACAGCCACAGCGCTTTCCGATTTAATCCAAAACACAGTTATAGCAACTGTAGACTAGGCGACATAAAACAATAAAACCAATATTGACCTGAAGGATTACGAGAATGGCACATCAATTTACCGTCAATGCCACAATTCATGGCGTTTCACTTGAAGATTTTAAACGACTAGCCGCAGATATCAGCTTGCATGAAGCGGTGTGCAAACGCATACCGGGTGAAAATCTAGAAATTTTAGAATCAAAAAAAACAGGTGATATGTATACCTTAAAACGTGCCTATAACTTGGATGTAAATATTCCAGATATTGCCAAGAAGTTTTTAAAAGATGCGTTTCGTCTGAAACGTACGGATATTAGTAATTTGGCGGCATTAACCTCTGACGTCAAACTAGATCCGAACCTACCGCTCGAAGCCAGTTGTAAACGAAGTGTCAGTGGTGATGCAACACAAGTGAGTTTCAATTTGGACTGGACGGTGAAAGTCAAAGTTCCACTGATTGGTGGATTACTTGAAAAACATGCAGAAGGTGAAATTCGTCGTTTTAGTCAGCTTGAGATTGAAATTGTAGAAGATGAATTACGTAAAAATTTAAAAGCCTGAATTGATTTGAAAGCAAGTTAAAAAAAGCGGTCATTGACCGCTTTTTTTATTTTTAGTGCGAAGTTTTTTCAAAACGTTGACGATAGAGCATCGCAGTAAAGAAGGTCACCAAACAGACGCTCCATATATAATACATGGCGCCAATGTTGCTGTATAAACTCAACCATTGAACCAAAGGCAAGGTGATACCACCCGCGATGGCATAGGCCAAATTGTATGAAAATGAAATGCCCGAGAAACGAATCTGTGCAGGGAACATTTTCACCATACTATAAGACACCATACCAACCGTGCCTGATGCCAAACCGAGCAGCATATAGAGTGCAAACACGGTCGATGCTGCCACATGGCCCAAGCTGTTATAGAACACGCCCGCAATTATCGCAACAAGGAGGGAACCGAATAGCATCACTTTACCCGCACCGAAGCGATCTGCCAAAAGACCTGCCAAGATACAACCGACCATTTGCATCACAATAGCGGCACTTTGCATTTTAAAGGCATCTGCACGTTCAAAACCAAAGGCGCCCGTGAGTAGATTTGGCATCGCTAAAATCAGCACAACAACACAGCCTGTTAAGAACCATGTAAACAGCATACCAATCACAACGCCTGTTTTGTGCTGTTGCAGTACTTGTTTCACTGGAAGCTCTTTAGCCAATTGTTTCTTTTCTTGCATGGCTTTAAATACAGGCGTTTCTTTTAAATAACTGCGGAGATAGAGCGCAATAAAACCAAAGATCCCGCCTAGAATGAATGGAATCCGCCATGCCCAATCATGGATTTCTGACTCTGTAAATTGTAATGAAATAAACAAAGACATCAGTGCGCCCAATAGGATACCTAAAGATAAGCCAGCAGTGAGTAAGCCATTGGCGATACCAATTTTTTGCTCAGGCACATGCTCTGAAACAAAAGTCCATGCAGCAGGGATTTCACCACCAATCGCGATGCCTTGAATCACACGCATCAGTAGGAGCAAAAGTGGTGCTGCATAGCCAATACTTTCAAAAGTCGGCATCACACCAATCATCAGTGTAGGCAGAGCCATGAGTAAAATAGACAAACTAAATAAACGCTTACGACCAATCAAATCGCCAAAATGCGCCATCACCACACCACCCAATGGGCGGAAAAAATATCCTGCTGCAAAAATACCGTAGGTATTCAACATCGCCCAAAATGGACTGAGGCCAGTGGGGAAAAACAGTTCCGAAATAATTTTGGCGTAAAACACATAAATGACAAAGTCATAAAACTCAAGTGCGCCACCGAGGGATGACAGTCCGAGGGTGCGTTTATCTTGACGAGTCAGGCGTGGCTGAGCTTCCATGCAAATATTTTCCAGCAGCAAATAGCATTTGACGATTTTAGTGATTCAAATTTTTATTGAATAATCAAACTTTGTTGCCTTATTAAAAACTTATAGTTATGAAAATATCATTAATTAAGAACAAAATAATATAGATAAAGTCGCATTAACTTAAAGAATGATTGGTAATAGATAATGGCGTACCTTGATGTATAAATGATAAATATCAATGGCATAGGGTAGTATGATCTACTATTTTACTTTGTGCTCTATATAAACCACAAAAGATTCAAAGCCATAGCACGCTGTTGTTTTATACTCAGAACCGATAATAATGCATATTGCATGGTTGTTTTTTTAAAGTGATTTCAGCCCGCTAGACTTAAAAAGGATAAAAACATGAGTAATGTTGCTGCTGTTGCACAGCGTGGTGAAGCGATTTTGACGCTCACTGCCGCAGAGGTACAAGCATCTGAAATAGGTTCTGCATGGTTAACTGCACTAAGTGAAACACTGCATGCCACTATGCTTGAGCGTCAAGGCGTAGGCATTGCCGCGCCGCAAATTTATGTTTCAAAGCGGGTGATTATCGTGGCTTCACGTGCAAATTTACGCTATCCCGATGCGCCTGAAATGGAGGCGATCGTGATGGTCAATCCAGTGATTACATCTCGATCTACGACCACGGTTTTGGGTGAAGAAGGCTGCTTAAGTGTGCTGAATGCACGAGGACAAGTCCCGAGAGCCGAGCAAATTCACGTGCGATATTTGACCCTTCAAGGTGAAGTCAAAGAGAAAACCCTGAATGGCTTTCCCGCACGGATCGTGCAACATGAGGTCGATCATCTGAACGGGATCTTATTCACCGAGCGTTTAGAATAATAAACCATGCTATTTAAAATATAAAAATGACCAATTGAGCTAAAAAATAGAGGAAAAGTAATTTGAATAGTGGTGCAAGTGAAGTTTAAAGGCTTCAAATGTTGCACTTATAACTGTGAAAATAGGCATTCTTTTTGAAGTTAAAACCTTGTATAACTAGCGAAACAATAAAATAAAAAAGTAGATTAATGGGGAAAAACTGGGGCAATGCTGTCTGTACGAACTGGGGCGTACAATGGCGTAAGTTGAAGCATCTTTTATTTGAATCCGACTATCTCATCATCAATTGGTCTGACTATGATAAAGGGCGTTTACTCCTCATCTTTGGCATGCTGAGTCAAGTTAGCGTGTTGAAGTGGTGCATCATGAATTTTTATTATTCGACCAATCGGATTTGGTTTAATCCGAGTGAACTCAAGTTCAGGATCATCGTCGCTTGTATAGTCCTACTCAGTTATGGCGTATTGGCAGTACTCAGTCTTTATTTCAAAAAATATTTAAATTTTAGACTGTTTTTTAGCTATTTTGCGCCCGTCCTATTTGGGATCGGCATGATCTATGGTGGCTATATGATC
Source organism: Acinetobacter sp. YH12064 (assembly GCF_013419735.1). Taxonomy (NCBI): domain Bacteria; kingdom Pseudomonadati; phylum Pseudomonadota; class Gammaproteobacteria; order Moraxellales; family Moraxellaceae; genus Acinetobacter; species Acinetobacter sp. YH12064. The sequence continues at coordinate 99,075 of NZ_VOZP01000002.1, read as the reverse complement.
GGGATCTATAGTCCTGCCACTATGGCGGGGACGGTCAATCTGCTGATGGTCGGTTTGGTTTTTTATCGTCCTGCAATTATGCTCAGTATTACATTTCCGATCACACTGTTTATTGGCTACATTTGCTATCAAACTTCGATTGACCATCTAGAATATGCACCGATTTTCAGCCCAGCTTTAAAACAGAGTGAGTTTTACGACAATGCCTTTTGGCTGATGAGTATGGCGGAGTTGTATTTACCCATATTGATCATCAGTGCAGTATTTTTTCAGATTTTGCTTTTACAGTGGCGACACCGTGAACAAAAGATGGAAGTCCTCAGCCGTGTCGATGGGCTGACCAATGTGTTTAACCGACGTTATGTTAGTCATGAACTTGATAAACTCAGCAAACAGACACGGCCTGAATTTGCAGTGGTTTTGCTTGATCTCGACCATTTTAAACTGATCAATGACCAATATGGACATGATGCAGGAGATGCCGTTTTACAACGTGTTGCTCAAATTTTAAATGATAATACCCGTGTGCAAGATGTGGTTGGGCGTTATGGCGGCGAAGAATTTATTTTAATTTTAAAAAATCAGAGTTTAGAGCAGGCGATAGATGTCGCTGAACGCTGTCGATTAGCCATTTCTGAAGCTGAAACTATGATAGCCAACCAACAAATGTTGAAGATTAGTGCAAGTTTTGGTGTGGCAACGGCGATTGAGGGGACACCGTCTGCTGTGGTCACGCGTATGGCCGATCAAGCGCTGTATATGGCAAAGCAACAAGGTCGTAACCAAGTGCGTAGCTTTCGTGAGTTAAACTTTGCAGAAGATTAAATAATTTAAACGATAGTTATGCAGCAATTACAATTTCAGCTCGGATTAGCGCAGCTCGACTTTCAGACCGAGCAACAGAATATTCATTTTGATCATGGCTTAGCGGCTTTGGTGCAAAAATGTGTCCGACATCAGCGCTTCGATGCTTTAGCGATTGAATATTTGATCTATGAAATTGAAGAAATTTTAGAACGATTACAGCTTGATTATCAGACGCAGCGCTATGCTCAGTCGAATGACACGATGCTACATATATTGGCGCAGACCTTTTTTGAACATGCGTCCTGCATTGACCGACAAAGCTTAGAACATGGCTTTAATGAAATGATTGAACATACCGAATATTATCAAAATCTATTTGGTGAGCAGGCAATCATTCAACTCAGTTATTTCGTTTTTATTCGAGAAATGATGCACCATTTGAATATACAGCACATACAGGTTTTAGCTCAGAACACGGCTTCACCATAAGGACTTATACAGAGGCAGCTCAATTTGTTATAAATAGAAAAGCACACAACAAAAAATAGCCCTTATGAAAACGCCTGTTCCAGATTATTTACAGCATGTCCTCAATGGCTGCGATGCCAATCAGCACGGAGCTTTGGCAGATTATATTCCTGAGTTAGCTAACGCCAATCCAAATAGACTGGCTTTGGCACTGTCTACCGTAGATGGCACGATTTATTCCACGGGTGATGACGAAGTCGAGTTCACCATTCAGTCGATGTCTAAACCTTTTGCTTATGCCTTAGCGATTCGTCATCTTGGTTTAGACAGCGTTTTACAAAAAGTCGGTGTCGAGCCATCGGGAGAGGCATTCAATCAAATTGCGCTCGATCCACAGAGCAATACCCCGAAAAACCCGATGATCAATTCGGGGGCAATCACCACACATTCACTATTACCGCATGACGAACACAGCACCCGAGCTGAAAAACTCCGTGAATTTTTAAGTGAACTGGCAGGGCGTGAGCTGAGTTTTGATGAAGCGGTTTACCAGTCTGAAGTGAAGACGGCTTTTCGAAATTTGTCGATTGGTTACATGCTGCGCACAGTCGGTGTACTTGAAGAAGACCCTGAAGATGTGGTGAACGGCTATATTCGTCAGTGTGCAATATTAGTGACAGTTAAAGATTTGGCAAAAATGGCCAGTGTGCTTGCCAATGGTGGCGTGCAAGCTGCCACAGGTAAACGGTTGCTGTCACGTTCGGTGGTGCGCCAAGTGTTAAGCGTGATGATGACTTGCGGCATGTATGATGCTGCGGGTGATTGGCTGACAACGGTCGGTATTCCTGCCAAAAGCGGTGTGGCCGGTGGCATCATGGGGGCTTTACCGGGGCAGGTTGGGCTGGCGGTCTTTAGTCCGAAACTGGATACACATGGGAATAGTGTTCGAGGCGTCGAAATATTTGAACGACTGTCTAAGGACATGGGACTGCATGTCATGGAGGGAACACCTTCAGCGCAAACGATCGTCCAAAGTCGCTATACCTGCGGGATAGATCGTTCAGTGGTGGTGTATGAACTGCGCGGCGTATTGCAATTTACTGAGTCGGAAATGTTGCTGCGGATCTTAGAGGATGAACCTATTGCGACTAACCATATCGTTTTAGACCTGACCAATATTTCTTTGATACACGATGTTGGTGTCCGAATGCTCTTTGAAGGTGTAGATCGTTTAATTGCAGATGGTCATCGCGTGGCAGTGATCGACTCAGAGCATCTCTTGGAACAAAGTCGAAGTCATGCAGGACATGATGTTGTACGCCATGAGGAATTAGAACAATACTTACAACGTTTTGCTTAAATGTTTTTTTTAATTATCCAATCGATGCTGCATGAACGACACGACACGCATTATGTAGCACTGCTTTGGAGATTGTGTTTTCAGCTATAATGATATTTTCGCTGTACGTTTTTATGTATGTCTTTTGAACTTAAACCGACGCACCAGACGGTGCTTGAAGTCTCGCCACAGCATAAAAAGCTGAATCGTTTAATTGATGAAATTGAACAACAAAAAGCATTGCTGGTTGCATGGCAAAATGCCAAAGACGAGATTCGAGCTTATAGCCAAAAGGCACTCATGCCTGCTTATCGTGAACTTTACAGCACGCTGTATGAACAAATGCAGACCTTGTGGAATAGCTTGAATCTATACCGTTTAAGCAAAACTGATACAGCGACTGTTGAAGATAAAATCCAAGCGCTCGCGAGTTTACTGCGAGGTTCTCGAATGCTGAACCAACAGCAGGTGGATGAAGTTGAGAAGATGTATGCTTATTATGTACAGGCGAACGAGTACGATAAGAAAAAATCCAAGAAGAAAAATGTAGAATTCTTTGATGAGCCTGAAAATATCGAGACTCAGGCTGAAGAAGAAAGTTTTGATGAGGATTGGAATAGCGACCAATACCAACAAGCACGTGAACAAGCCAAACTCAAACGTCAGCAAGACAAACAAGCACAAGCTGAAAAGATGGTGAATCAATCGCTGAAAACAGTGTATTTAAAAATTGCCTCGATTATTCACCCTGACCGTGAGCCTGATGAATCGAAAAAAGCTGAAAAGACCGAGCTTTTACAACGTGCCAATGAAGCTTATAAACAGGAAGATTTGTTCTTTTTACTGAAACTTCAACTTGAAGTTGAGCAAAGTAAAAACGGTTCAAATAAAGGGTTAACTGCGGAGCAAGTGAAGTTTTACCAACAGGCTTTAGAAGCGCAAAGTCAGTCCTTAAAAAAACAAATTCAGGAATTGATTGATTCACTTGTGTGGTCGAATAAAGCCAAAATTGCGGTGAGTAAATCAAAAGGGCAATTGAATATTACGGATTTGTATAAACAGATTGATGCGGATGTGTCTGCGGTGAAGCAACAGCTTAAAGCGGAAAAGCAGAGACTTAATTTTATGGGGAAAGAGAGTGGGTTGGAGATGTTGTTGGGGCATGGGGTACTATAGCTTCCTTTAGATTCATTTCTTTAAAATTATGATAAAGTTGATAAAAATATTAAATTTATTTAAGAGGGTGAAATGGGGACATATTCAAATATAACAATTGAAAATGATCAATTTTATAGTTTAGAAAAACATTTTGAAGTGGCTTGTAATCGGCATCCCCATTTAAAACTTTTAGAATCTCAATGGAGATTTGACCAAGAGTTAATTAGCAAAGCACTACAAAATATAAATACTATTTTTCCACATTATAGCCGTCATGATGCGTCTCATTCGAAACAAATTATTGTGAATATTGAACGAATGTTAGGAGATAAGATTAAGTATTTAAGTGCGACAGATACATGGTTAATCCTAGAGTCAGCTTATAATCATGATATTGGAATGGTGATCACGCAAAAGCAAATTGAGGATATGAATTCTCAAGAGTTTGATGATTTTGTAAAAAGTTTAAAAGATGATAAAGATCATGAATTACATTCTTTTGCGAAAAGATGGTTAAAAGAAAAAGCAGTATTACCTAAACAAGCTAAAGCACATTCTTTTTTTCATAATTATATTCAATTACTTGCAGAATGGTATCGTAGAAAGCATCCTGAAAACTCCGCTAAAATCGTTCAAAATCCATTACATGAAATAGGTCTAGATTCGCCACGTAATGAGTTACTTCCTAATAGATTATTTCGTGTTGTAGCAGATATTTGTCGTGCACATGGCGACAGTTTTGATGATGTAATGAAATTACCTCATGCAGAAGCAGGAATGGCTTCGGAAGATTGTCATCCTAGATATGTAGCTTGTTTGATTAGAATGGGTGATTTATTAGATGTAGATGATAATAGATTTTGTCCTGTAATGATGAATATGTGTGGGAGTCATATGCCACATTTAAGTCATATTCATAATGAAAAACATCTTTCAATTAGACATTTACGCTTAGATTCAGAAAGAATTGAAGTAGATTCAGTATGTCCTAATCCTGATGCTTATGAGGTGACACATGATTGGTTTTCATGGTTACAGCAGGAATATCATAATCAAACACAAAGATGGAATGAAATTGTACCGAATAAAGAATTAGGTAGATTACCGACTCTAACAACACCAAAAGTAGATATTGAAGAGCCATACTTAATTTTAGAAAAGGGGAAAAAACCCAACTTTAAAATTAATCAAGATGCTGTATTGGGAATATTACGTAGTACAGGATTATATACATCAAAAGTAGATAGTATTCGAGAAATTTTACAAAATGCTGTTGATGCCACATTGCAAAGAATTTGGTTAGAAGATTCAAAAATTATTAATGAGGCAAAAAGCCCATTAGATTCATCAATTCAAAGTTTATATGCTAAGTATCCTATTGAAATAAATTTTGAACACAAAAAAGATGATATATGGACTTTAGAGATTACTGATCATGGTCTTGGTATCGATCGAGACACTTTGAAATTCATGCTTGAAGTTGGTGGTTCAAGAAAAAATAAGAAAAAAATAAAAACTATTAATGATATGCCAAAATGGTTTAGACCATCTGGTATGTTTGGAATCGGAATTCAAAGTGCATATTTGTTATCTAATAAATTTACAATAGTTTCTAAGTCTATAATTAGCAATGAAACTTTAAAAATCAGTTTTAATAAAAATAAAGGAAATGTAGTAATAAAAAAAATTAACAATTCAGTTGCCATGGATTACGGTACAAAATTTATTATTGATTTGAAAATTCAAGATTTTCCGGAAAGAATATCATTGCCATTTGGAGAAAAAGAAATATCTAATAAATTAAAAAAATATGATTTCACTAAATCAGGTTCTAATTTAAAAGATTATGAAATAATTAATATAAAAAATAGTATAACTAAATTTTTCTTTGAGAGCCCCATAGGTAGTAATTTTTTAACCAAAAAGGTTGATAATGGTAAATATATTTATGATGAAGAAACAGGAATAATGATTTCTCAAATTAATTTTGGTGATTATCATTATAGTCGTAGTAGTACCTACTTTAGAGGGCAATTTTTTAAAGATTTTGATGTTGATAACTACTTAAGTTTTTTTAGTGGAAATTTGGATTTTTATGGAGAGCGTGCTGATGAATTTTTAACATTTAATCGTGAAAAAATTTTGGCAGAAGTAAAGCGTAAAATTGGAAAAAAAGTAAAAGATGCAATAAAAAACTATATTAGAAGTAGATATGAGTTTATTCCTGATGATGAAAAGCCATATGCAGTTGCCTGTTATGTAGGCTTATGTGAATATGAAAAAATTTCAGATTTAATGCTGAGTGATTTAAAAAAATTAAAATTATTAATAGGAGATAATATAATTCAACTAGGTGATTTTATTGAAAAAGTTAAGAGTAATGAAATTAATGAGTTATTAATATCTGATAGTCATAGTTCTAATGGTTCTATTGATAATTTGTTTAAAAATATTGCAAATAAAGAGCTTTTAGAAATCATACTTTTTATTTTGACTAGAGGTAATATTTATTATCAAGTTGATTATAGAGAAAACTCAGTTAAAAAATATTTGTTTAGTAAAGAGGATATGCAACCAGTTTCAAATTGCTATTTAAAGAAAATATTAAATTTGGATATAAAGTCAGGATTTTATGAGATCGGTTGTAGAAAAATATTTCCTGCGTGGGGAGAATATAGAAAATTAGGTTTTAGTGCAACAATTCAATGGCCTGATAGATTTCATTATCAAGATAGTCGTAATGATGTTTTAGTTTTACCATATATATTTGATGAAGATATAGAGATAAATGATAGGTTTGATCATAGTGAAGAATTTATACAATGGATTTTTGAAAATAGAAAAGATGAAAAAGTAACTATTGAAGAGATTCGAGAGCTTAATTCTAAATTGATCACACATTTAAAAAGTATTTTGGATGCATAAAAAATCCCCTCAATTGAGGGGATTTTTTTGAATCAAACTAACAACACATTAAAGCGCCGCAATCTGCTCCATATTCGCTTTAATCTTCGCTAACTGATCAGCAAATTCAGCAAGTTTCACTTTCTCACCTTCAACCACAGCCGCAGGTGCTTTAGCCACAAAACCTTCATTGGAAAGTTTATTCGCAATTTGGTCATGCTGTTTTTGAACCTTGTCTAAGTCTTTTTGCAAACGACCCAATTCCGCTTTCGGGTCAATTAAACCCTTCATAGGAACGAATACAGACACGTGACCGACTACAGATGAAGAAGACAATGGCGGTTGTTCACCATCAGCCAAGAAGGTAATGCTTTCAACTTTTGCCAATGCTTTAAACAATGGTTCAATACGAGCAATCTGCGCTTTTTCAGCATCAGTGGTATTTTGAAGAAGAACAGGCAACAAGCGAGCATTACCTAGACCCATCTCACCACGGATATTACGTACCGCACCAATCAAACCTTGCAGCCATTGCATATCTGCTTCAGCTTGTTCGTTGATTTTCGCTTCATCCGCAACAGGGTACTGAGCCAACATGATTGTTTCGCCAGAAATGTTGAGTTTCGGCGCAAGTGTTTGCCAGATTTCTTCTGTTAGGTAAGGCATCAATGGGTGAGCCAAACGTAAAGACGCTTCCATCACAGCAAGCAATACACGACGTACTTCAGCTTTACGTTCAACTGATACGTTTTCATCATTTAGAACAGGCTTAGTCAGCTCTACATACCAGTCACAGTATTCATTCCAAATGAACTCGTAAATCGCTTGTGCAGCCAAATCTAAACGGTATGTTGCAAATGCTGTTTGCACCGCTTGTTCCGCTTTTTGTAGACGGCTCACGATCCACTGTTCAGGCAATTCCCAAAGGTCTTGACGAACTTCCTGACCAATCACTTGCTCTTCACAGTTCATCATCACGAAACGGGTAGCGTTCCAGATTTTGTTGGCAAAGTTACGGTAGCCTTCAACACGTTTCATGTCGAACTTAATGTCACGGCCAGTGTTCGCAAGCGCACAGAATGTGAAACGTACAGCGTCAGTACCGTAAGATTGAATACCTTCAGGGAATTCTTTACGGGTTGATTTTTCAATCTTCGCTGCTTGTTTCGGGTTCATCAAACCTGTTGTACGTTTTTGTACTAAAGTTTCAAGATCAACACCGTCAATCAAATCTAATGGGTCAAGCACGTTGCCCTTAGATTTAGACATTTTCTGACCTTCGCCATCACGAACCAAACCGTGAACGTACACAGTTTTGAACGGAACTTGCGGTGTGCCGTCTTCATTTTTCATGAAGTGCATGGTCATCATGATCATGCGGGCAACCCAGAAGAAGATGATGTCGAAACCTGTTACTAGTACATCAGTCGGGTGGAAAGTATTTAAGAAGTAGTTTTCTTTATCTTTCGCAGCGTCACCAGTCCAACCTAAAGTTGAGAATGTCCAAAGACCAGAAGAGAACCAAGTATCGAGTACATCTTCGTCTTGTTTTAATTCAACTTCAGGTGCAATGCCGTTTTTTGCACGAACTTCAGCTTCATCACGACCTACAAATACGTTACCTTCAGCATCGTACCAAGCAGGAATACGGTGACCCCACCACAATTGACGTGAAATACACCAGTCTTGAATGTTATTCATCCAAGCCATGTACATGTTGCTGTATTGCTCAGGAACGAATTTGATGTCGCCATCTTTAACCGCTTTAATTGCAGGCTCAGCAAGCGGCGCAATTTTCACATACCATTGGTCTGTTAGAAGTGGCTCAACAATCACGCCTGAGCGGTCACCGCGAGGTGGCTTCAATGTGTACGGTTGAATTTGGTCTAACCAGCCTTCAGCTTCTGCTTGAGCAACCAATTTTTTACGTGCTTCAAAACGTTCTAAACCAATATAGTCTGCAGGGGCAGGAATGGTTTTAGAAATTTGCTCGCCCGCTTTTGCGATGTATTCAAATTCAGCAAGAACTTCAGCATTTTTGTTGAAGATGTTGATGATTGGAAGTTCACAGCGTTTGCCCACTTCATAGTCATTGAAGTCGTGCGCAGGGGTGATTTTCACACAGCCTGTACCAAATTCTTTGTCTACATATTCGTCTTTAACGATTGGAACTGCTCGGCCTGTAATAGGTAGGATAATGTTTTTACCCACAAGCGCTGCATAGCGTTCATCATCCAGTGCAACTGCAACAGCGGTATCGCCAAGTAATGTTTCAGGACGTGTTGTCGCCACAACAATGTGATCTTTGCCGTCATGGGTGCGGATTGATTTGTCTTCAAAGAAATATTTGAAGTGCCAAAGTGAACCTGCTTCTTCTTTATCAGACTCAACTTCTAAGTCAGAAAGGGCAGTTTGTAGTTTAGGGTCCCAGTTGACTAGGCGTTTACCACGGTAAATTAAGCCTTCTTCATGTAGCTTAACAAATACTTCTTTAACCGCGTTAGAAAGACCTTCGTCCATGGTGAAGCGTTCACGAGACCAGTCTACAGAAGAACCGAGGCGACGGATTTGACGGGTAATATTACCGCCAGATTGTTCTTTCCATTCCCACACTTTTTCGATGAACTTTTCACGGCCAAGGTCGTGACGGCTGATGCCTTCAGCACCCAATTGACGTTCAACAACCATTTGCGTTGCAATACCTGCATGGTCAGTACCCGGCTGCCAAAGGGTATTTTTGCCAGACATACGGTTATAACGAGTCAACGCATCCATAATGGCATTGTTGAAACCATGACCCATGTGCAAGCTACCGGTGACGTTTGGCGGCGGAATCATAATACAGAATGAATCACCTTTTTGAGATGGCTTGAAGTAGCCTCTCTCTTCCCAAGTCTTGTACCATTTTTTTTCGATCTCGGTCGGATCGTAAGTCGTAGCAATATTTTGCGCTGAATCAGTCATAGTCTAAACAGATCAAAAGTGGATAAAAAATTAGATCTATTGTAGCAAAAAAAATGGTGAATTAGGGATGTTGGGCGAATGTTAACTTTTAGGATTTGGCAGTAAATAAAAGAGTCCGTATGATAGGACCTAAGATAAGAAGTACCCATTGATCCCAAAACTAAGATAAAAGGAGCAATATCAAATGACTTATTCTATTTCTTTAAAGATTCAACCTACGACATATCAACGTTTTGAGACGATTCATCAAAAACTCAATGCAGGTGAAACAGAAAGTCAGTCCAAAGCCTTAGGGGATAATTTAGCGGATATTGCATGTGAAATTTTAGATCAAGTTTTTGGCCAAATGGCGCGCATGAATAAGTCTGGAGACAATGAATCCGAAAAAATTATTCAGCAAATACGTGAAACGACCCGTAAATATATGCCGTGGTCGGTGTCTTTTTTTGGCAATGACCGCCTTGTACCGATGGTAAATTATTTATATGGACGTTTTTACAGCGAAGATGGTCAGCATTATATGCATTATCCGATCGATGCCTCTTTAGCAACCGACTTGCTTGCCTATGTCAGTCAAATGAAAGAAGGGCAGAATCAATATGTCCCACTCGCATTGAAGGCATTTACACAAGTGGTCGATGCCGGGGTGACGCATTTGGTGCGAGAACCGAAAAAAATGCTGAAATTTAACATGGTGGTGGATAAAACTTTAACCGGTGTCATCAATCTCACCACGCAACTCGGTTATAAACGTTTTGATAAACTCGGCAAAATTTATGATGCACAGTCAATGAGTCAGTACTTTGATCATTTTATGGTGTTTTTGAACAATGAGCCTGTACTACGTAAAGCATAAAATACATATAAATGAATAAATTAGTTATTTAAAAGGATGTCAAAATGGCAAAACGTGATGATTTGAACGGAAAAGTGGTATGGATTACTGGGGCATCGTCAGGTTTGGGTGAAGCTTTAGCAAAAGAATGTGCTTTGCAAGGGGCGCAGGTCATTTTGACCGCACGTCGTTTTGAAGAGTTGGAAAAAGTCCGGGTTTCATTATTACATCCAGATCAGCATCTTTCAGTGTGTGCCGATATTACCAATGAAGAACAAGTTCGCCATGCTTATGAACAAGTCCTTGCGCATAAAGGCCGAATTGATTGGCTAATCAATAATGCGGGATTGAGTCAGCGTGCATTGATCACGGATACGACTATGCAAACTGAACGTGCCATCATGGAAGTAGATTATTTTTCGCAAGTCTATTTGACTAAAACCGTTTTACCGACATTTTTAGCACAAAAGTCTGGTCGAATTGCTTTTGTTTCAAGTGTTGCAGGCTTATTAGGGACACAATACCGCGCGACCTATTCTGCTGCAAAAGCTGCCATTCATATGTGGGCGAACAGTCTACGTGCGGAAGTTGCGGATCAAGGGGTGGGCGTATCGGTGATATTCCCCGGATTTGTCAAAACCAATGTTTCATTTAATGCACTCAATGGTGCCGGCAAGCCACAAGGGCATCAGGATGAAGCCATTGAAAATGGTCTAGAAGCCAATGAGTTTGCCGAAACGGTGGTGCAATCTTTGCAACGTGGGGAAGAATACATCGTGGTGGGTGGTTCTAAAGAAAAGCTCGGTGTTTGGGTATCTCGATTATCACCGACAACGTTATATAAAATGATTCGTAAAACCAAAGTGAAGTAAATTTTATCAAGTTTAAAAGTCACTCTTAACAGTGACTTTTTTAATGAGTAACGAGATTATAAGAAATGAAAAAGAATAATTTTAACAAATGGGGAATAGCCATCATTTTGTGCGCAATCATTGGTGCAATCGGTACAGTGGCATATTTTTATTTTAAACAGAAAACTCAAAAAATTGAGCAGAAGTCAACGCTCGAAAAGCCTGAAAAAGAAATAGGAACTGTATCAGAACCAGTTATTGAATCTGTTGAGATTGAACCTAAAGTTGAAGCGGCGAGTGCAGAAGTTGTTATGCGAGGACCAAATGAGGGGTGGTTACCGATCGAAGCACTGTTTGATGAAAAAGGATTATTGAAGTCTGAGTATTACAGTCAAAATCCTCAAGATTCAGATGTTGATAAATTACCTTATAGCTCGAATAAAATTGGTGATTTTAAATGGCGAGCTGAATTTCATCCTGTTGATGATTTTAAAGGCGATCAGGCTAGATTCAAAGATCAATGTTTTGGATATTGTGTTTTAGTGAAAGGTAAGTTGCTGACCAGTGTTGAATCGACTGTATTTACGGGAGCATTTATTGCGAAAGATCATTTGATCGAAGTGATTGCACATAAGGGGAGTGGCGCATATATGCCTGTCAACTATAGCTTTATCAAAATCGACAAAGCTGGTAATGCAGAGTTAATCTCAGATGATCATAATTCTTACAAAGATCAATTGGCTCGTATCAATCATTCGGGACTCGAGATTGACTTAAAACCATTTAGAAAACTTCAATATTTTCTTCTAATGAATGAAAATGGTTTAAATTTGTCGATGCAAAAACCCAATAAGGTGGATGTCGAACCGACTCAGTGTAAAGAGTATTACGAAGGAACATTAGAGGCATGTCCAACTTTATATGGATGTAAAGCTGACATTGTGGTGCAAGATCTGGCACGTGCTTATGCTGGAGATGTTGCATTTAGTTATCATGATCCAAATATTGATGAAAAGAAATTTAATGAAGTTTGTTTTAAAGTTTGTCGCAATGAAAGTGTGAGTTATGAAGAGTTTGAAAACACATTGTGTAAAGTAAATTAAATAGTAAAAATGAATTGGGGAGAAGTAGAGAGATCAGATGTCTCTCTTTTGAATTGCTGTTCCATAAGCAAAAACTTCGACCATGCCACCTTGCATACCAAGCTCGGTGGTACTTAAACGTAAGCCCATAATTTGGTTTGCGCCCATCTTTTCAGCTTCTTGCTTTAAACGCACCACGGCTTCACGACGCGCCCGATCGACGATGCTTTCATAACTGGTTAAACGTCCGCCAAAGAAGTTCTGAATATTGGCAATCACATATTTAAAATAATCATGTGAAATCACTACATTACTTGAAATCAGTTGTCCGAAATGTTCAGTAGTTTTAAAGCGGTTGTTGTCTATGTGAATATGCGCCAATCGCTTTTCTTGAGCTTCGAGTTCTTTGAGATGCTTTTGTTCGATATGGCGACCGAAGCCCCAACCAATACAAAAGAGCACCACAAAGATCAGGACTTTAAAAATTAAGGCATCCATGACTTAGTCCTGAGTTGGAAATGGGTCTGGTAGTTTTGCTGAGTTGGCTTCTACGCGAACTGCCGTGCCATACACAAATAATTCAGAGGCGCCTTGAGCAATATTTGAGGTTGAAAAACGGATGCCGACGACTGCATTCGCGCCTAAGGCACGTGCTTTATCAATCATACGGCTCATAGCTTCTTGACGAGATTCTTCGAGTAGTTCTGTATAACCTTTAAGTTCACCACCCACGATATTTTTTAGGCCAGCCATAAAGTCACGACCAACATGTTTACTGCGGACAGTACTGCCATAAACGACATCAAGTTGTTGTGTAATGGTATGACCCGGAACAGATTCAAGATTACTTAAAAGCATTTGTAGTTATCAATATAAAAAGGTGAATTGAAGATAGAAAACTCTTTAGCAAAAAGCAATAAATTCATTTTTATTTTAAAGCTTCGATCTAAAAATGAAAAAGCCCACCGAAGTGAGCTTTTCAAATTTTACTGGCTAGGCCAAATCAAATTATTGTTTTGATGCTGCTTTACGCTCAGCAGTAGAAGGTTGGTGTTGCACAGCTTCAGAAGTTTTGGCTTTGATACCACCACCAAGTGTTTTATACAATTCAACTTGGTTGTTGAGATTTGCTTGTTCAAGCAACAACAAACCTTGCTCAGCTGCATAAGATGCACGCTGCGCATCCAGCACAGTTAGGTAGCTATCAATACCAGCACGGAAGCGAGCATTTGATAGTTTGTAAGTTGTATTGGTTGCATCAACTAAACGGCGCTGTGCTGCAATACGGTCACCGATGTTTTGACGAACTGCAAGCGCATCATTCACTTCACGGAAAGCAGACTGAACTGATTTTTCATAATCAGACAATGCAATTTTCTGGTCAGTTTCAGAAACTTTAATATTGGCCTGACGTGTACCCCAGTCGAAGATTGGAATATCTAGGCTAGGGCCAGCAGACCATACAAAGTTGCCTGATTTAAATAGATCACCTAAGTCCGTTGAAGCATAACCCGCAGAACCTGTCAGGCTAATCGTAGGGAACAGACGTGCTTTAGCTGCACCAATGTTCGCACCAGCGGCAGATAGTTTGTATTCAGCTGCACGTACATCTGGACGGTTGTTCAACAAATCACTTGGAATACCTGAACCAATGGTATTGGTCGAAGTAATACGATTGACACGTTGGTTCGGCAGCAAGTTCGCAGGTACTTGTTGACCCACTAATAGATTCAATAAATTTTGCGCTTGAGCAATTTGAGTTTTGTAGTTCGCAACATCATTACGTGCAGTTTCTACAGAAATTTGAGCCTGACGAACAGGAACTTCACTGTCAATACCGACATCAAAACGCTTTTTGTTCAGGTTGTAAGATTCAAGCTGAGCCTTTAAGGTTTGATCTGCAAGCTTCAAGTTTGAGTTAGCGTATGCATAGTTTAACCATGCTTGAGCCACTTGACCGATCAATGCAATTTGTGTTGCATCACGGGCACTTGCAGTTGCAAGGTAACTGTCTAAAGCATTGTCTTTTAAGCTACGTACACGACCCCAAAAATCAAGTTCATAGGCAGTGACACCTAAACCGACATTGTAAGAGGTGATAGGCTTTTGTGTATTCAACGTGTCTTGACGAAGTACACTACCACTTGCACCAATGGTTGGTAATTGACCATTGGCAGTGATTTGATACTGTTGCTGTGCACGTTCAATATTTAAAGCAGCCGTACGTAGGTCACGGTTATTGGCTAAAGCTAAGTCAAGAACTTGTACCAGACGTTGGTCAGCAAAGAAATCTTTATATCCTTGTTCAGCAACAGAAGTACCAGAAGCACTTGCTGTGTAGCTTTCGGGGATATTGGTCTGAACAACCGGCTCTGGACCACGCATGCTTTGGCAGGCAGCCAAAGCAAGCGCAAGTGAAGAAACCGCAATGCTACGACCTGCAATAGACCATACATTTTGCATCACGATAAATGCTCCTGATTATTTTGTTGTTTTGGTTTGTACTTAAAGATACTTCGGATCCATACGTAGAACACAGGAATAAAGAAAATACCAAGTAGGGTAGAACTGATTACGCCACCCAATACACCATAACCTACAGAGTGCTGGCTACCTGCACCTGCACCCGAAGAAAGGGCAAGCGGAAGTACACCAAAACCAAAGGCTAAAGTGGTCATGATAATTGGACGTAGACGCATTTTAGCGGCATGCAATGTTGCGTCAAACAGATCTTCACCTTTTTCTTGAAGTTCTTTGGCGAATTCTACGATCAAGATCGCATTCTTCGCGGACAAACCAATGACGGCAATAATAGCCACCTGGAAGTAAATGTTATTCGCCAAGTTTGGATTTTTGAAGAACACCATTCCAAGGAAAGTCAGTAATAACGCACCCAATACACCTAATGGTACAACCAGTAATACTGAGAACGGAATAGACCAGCTTTCATACAAGGCAGCAAGACATAGAAAGACGATTAACAATGAAAGTGCGTATAGGAATGGTGCTTGTGCGCCAGACTCACGTTCTTCTAGAGATAAACCAGTCCATTCATAGTCAAAGCCTTGAACGCCCATCGAAGGAAGTTTTTGTACAATTTCTTCCATCGCTTTCATCGCGTCGCCCGAACTTACACCCACACCCGGTGAACCTTGAATGTTCACAGATGCGATACCGTTATAACGTTCAAGACGTGGTGAACCATAAGTCCATTCGCCAGTAGCGAAGGTCGAGAATGGAACCATTGTGCCTTGGTTGTTACGGACATACCACTGGCTCAGGTCTTCAGGCATCATACGTGCCGCAGCCTCACCTTGTACATAGACTTTCTTCACACGACCACGGTCAACGAAGTCATTGATGTAAGAACCACCCCATGCCATACCCATTGTGGTGTTAATCTCAGAAATACTCACACCCATTGCACCAGCTTGAGCTTGGTCAATCGTGATTTTGTACTGTGGTGTATCTTCTTGACCGTTAGGACGAACACCCATGAGGCGTTTATCTTGAGCAGCCATACCGAGTACCATATTACGGGCATCGATAAGTTGTTGATGAGTTTGACCTGCAGAAGCTTTTAACTGCAAGTTGAAGCCGGCAGTTACACCCAATTCAGGCATTGCTGGTAATTGGATTGGCATGATGTATGAAGCATCCTTCACGATCATGTTCAATGCCATACCACGTTGAATAATCGCACCCACTTGAGATTCAGGTGATGTACGGTCTTCCCAATCTTTTAACTTGATGAATGCAAGACCTGCGTTTTGACCTACACCTGTGAACGAGAAACCGGCAACACTGAATACAGAATCGACATATTTTTCTTCGTTTTTCAGGAAGTAATCGGTCATTGCAGTGACAGTTTTATCCGTACGCTCAAGTGAGGCATTCGGTGGTAACTGTACCAGTGTCATTACAACACCTTGGTCTTCTTCAGGTAAGAATGATGAAGGTAACTTTTGGAATAAAAGCACTAATAACCCGATTACAACTGCATAAATCACACCAGAGAAAATCTTGTGGTGTGTCATGAAGTTCACGCCGCCTTGGTATTTATGCGCAACTTTATCAAAAGAGCTGTTAAACCAACGGAAGAAACGGGCAAAGATATTGTTGCTTTCAGGTTTGTTTGGATCATGTTGTTTCAACATGGTCGCACATAGGGCAGGGGTAAAGGTCAATGCTACAATCAATGACAGAATCATTGCTGTTACCAGCGTGATTGAGAACTGACGATAAATAACACCTGTCGTACCACCGAAGAATGCCATCGGCACGAATACAGCGGTTAACACAGAGGTAATACCGATTAAGGCACCCGAGATCTGTTTCATTGAGATTTCAGTTGCAGTCACTGGGTCAAGATGATCTTCAACCATGACACGTTCAACGTTCTCTACGACAACAATCGCATCATCCACGAGGAGACCAATCGCCAGTACCATCGCGAACATGGTGAGTGTGTTGATCGAGAAACCAAACATGTTAATGACAGCAAAAGTACCCAATACCACTACAGGTACAGCCAATGTCGGAATAATCGTTGCGCGCCAGTTCTGTAAGAATAAGAACATCACAAAGAATACAAGAATCACGGCTTCTACAAGGGTATGTACAACACTTTCAATCGATAACTTAATGAATGGAGTCGTATCAAATGCAAGCGTGTCTTCTAAACCTTCAGGGTAGTTTGGACGTAGTTCTTTTAAACGTGCTTCAACAGCTTCGGCTGTGTCTAATGCGTTTGCACCAGTTGCTAGTTTGATCGCTACACCACCAGCAGGTTTGTTGTTGAACTTAGAGTCGAACTGATAGTTGTCAGCACCTAATTCAACACGTGCAACATCACCTAAACGTACCTGAGCACCATCACTACTGTTACGCAGGAAAATGTTTTTAAACTGCTCTGGTGTTTGCAACAAACTTTGTGCTGTAACGGTCGCGTTCAGTACTTGACCTTCAGTTGCAGGCGCACCACCTAACTGACCAACAGCAACCTGAGCATTCTGTGTACGGATAGCCGCAGCCACATCACTCGGTGTAACTTTCAGGTTTGCCATTTTGGCTGGATCTAGCCAAATACGCATCGCATAAGAACCACCAAATACTTGGACTTCACCTACACCTGCCACACGGCTGAGAGGTTCAGAAATATTCGAGTTTACATAGTCCTTAATGTCGTCCGCAGTCAACTTACCCGATGGTGAGTGGAATGCTACAACTTGTAGGAAGCTTGCGCCAGATTTGGTGACTTTTACACCTTGACGTTGTACGTCTTCAGGTAATAGCGCTGTCGCAGACTGGAGTTTGTTTTGGACTTGAACTTGGGCGATGTCTGGATCGATCCCTTGTTCAAAGTTCAATGTAATAGATGCCTGACCGTTACCCGCACTGTTTGACGAAATATAACGTAAGCCATCCAAACCATTCATTTGTTGTTCAATGATTTGGGTTACGGTGTTTTCAACTGTTTCTGCAGACGCACCAGGGTAAGTCGCAGAGATTGAAACCGTTGGCGGCGCAATGGTCGGATACTGTGCAATTGGCATATTAGATAGCGTGAGTACACCCGCCAACATAATCACCAATGCAATCACCCACGCAAAAATGGGGCGATGAATAAAGAATTGAGCCATTCAGTCTACTCCCTATGCGTTTGAAGTAGCTTTTTGTTCAGATTTAGGTGCTGCTTGTTCTGCAACTTTAGCATCTGGCTTTGCTGCAGCAGGTTGTTGCGCACCTTGAGGTGCAGCAGCCTGAGGTTGATACGGTTTGGCTACAACTTGTTGTTCTGGCTTAACTTTCGCAATACCGTCAACAATCACTTTATCGCCAGTATTCAAGCCTTGAGTCACGATCCAATTCGAACCTTGTGTACCAACAGTGGTTACAGGACGAGATTCAACAGCACCTTTTGCATTCACAATCATTGCAATCGCTTGACCTGTAGGGGTACGTGTAATAGCAGCTTGTGGAATCAGGTAAGCATTTGGAATCACACCTTGAACGATGCGAGCATTGGCAAACATACCCGGAAGCAATAAATGGTTCGGGTTAGAGAACACAGCGCGAAGTGTAACCGTACCTGTATCGGGGTTCACACTTGCATCAGAAAATGCAAGACGACCTTCAATTGGGTATTCGCTACCATCTTCAAGACGTAATTTCACTTTGGTGTTATTACTGCTGTCTAAGTTGCCTTGGCTTAATTGTTGACGTAAGCGAAGAAGTTCAGCACTTGATTGGTTAATGTCAACGTACATTGGATCAAGACGTTGAATTGTGACTAATGGATCAGCCTGAGATGCAGTAACTAATGCACCCGCTGTGACTGTAGAACGGTTGGTTTGACCTGAAATTGGCGCACGTACAGTTGAGTAACCTAAGTTAATTTCTGCATTTTTAAGTTCTGCCTGAGATGCAGCAACGTCTGCTTCAGCCAGTTTTACTTGCGCAACAATATCGTCATATTCTTGTTTAGAAATCGCATTTGATCCCACAAGCTGACGGTAGCGACCTTCTTTAACACGTAACACGCCTAAATTTGCTTGTTGACGTCTTAAAGCAGCACGAGCACTGTCAGCTGAAGCACGGTTTGTACGCGAGTCGATCTCGTACAAGGCTTGTCCTTCGCGAACATAGCTACCTTCTGCAAATAAACGTTTCAGTACTACACCACTGGTTTGTGGACGTACTTCTGAAATTTCATAGGCAGATGTACGGCCTGAAAGTTCAACAGATTGTTCAACGTTTTGCGGTTGGGCAACAATGACACCGACTTCAGTTGGTGGCATTTGCTGTGCAGCAGCAGCTTGCTGTGCATTTTTAGGATCTTTGCTACAACCAACAAGTGCAATACTTGTTGCCAATGCGCAAGCAGTCAGGGCAGGAGCCCAAAGCTTTGCAGACATCATTGTTCCACCTCAATTAGATATTTATCTAAATTATTCATTTGTTTACGCTTTACTGATTTTGATGTAACTCAAATAAAGTAGCGCGATCCAAATAAAACTTATGCTCCAACCGGATAAGACATCTGTCGGAAAATGAACCCCAACATATACTCGCGAAACACCCATACACAGCATCCATAACAATGCCAAAATGGTGATCAAGCGATGTTGAGCATGTTGTCGGTAAATCAAGATCATCAGACACGCAAGCGATGCAGCATAACAACTGTGTGCACTTGGGAATGAACTCCCGTAAGACGCTACAAGATGGTACATTTCTGGGGGACGCGGTCTGGTGAACGTAAATTTAAGCAACCATGCAAGGCCGATACTTCCAAAGATCCCTATACTGATAAAAACAATCTCTGTGTATTTTTTATACCACGCAAAGTGTAAACACCATAGTGTGGTGAAAAATAATACAAAAGGCATGCCGCCTAGCGCCGAAAGTCCGATGGCAATTTGATTAAAAACAGCAATACGGTGCTGACTCATCCATTCCACGATACTTAAATCTAATAGATTTAAATAGCTAGAATAAAGCGACAACACACTGATAATTAATGCAAAAAAACCAACAAACAGTAGCGTTCGTGGCATATTTTATTCCTTGTCATTTTAACCGGTTTGAGCTCGGTTAATTAATGGACTAAAGTGTACTCATCAGTACACTTTATTTCAAGTATGTGTAAATCATACTGATTTTATTTTTTGTGTTCATTTACATCTTACTAAAATAAAACACAAATCTGCTAATGATTGTTCTTACTGGCTTGTGTGCCATCTTCAACTTCAAGTGGGGTTTTCGGTGGCCAGAAAAAGTCACTTGGTCGCGTTAGAAAATGAGTCATCACCAATTTAGCCAGTGGTTTCCATTGTTCAAATCTTACGCGACGTGCCCGTAGTGCCACAATAATGGTTAACGTGAAACTGACGAATAAGTTAGTCAGACCAATCAGAATAACTCCTAAGAATGACACAATGATTAAGCCAATGTCTGGTGAACCATTAATATTGATGAGGCCTTGAATGAAGTTGGCCGAGGCGAAGGCGATATGGCGAATATCTAAAGGTAAACCAAAAATAAATCCAATCGTTCCCATACTGCCCAGCATGATCCCGAATAAGAAGTTACCTGCTAAAGCACCTAAGTTTCGCTCAATGTAAGCGGCAAGCTTATCCAGTCTCTCTTGACCCATGATGCGTTTTAACTTTGGATGTGCTTGAATCCGTGGTCCAACTTTGCGATAGATCGCCATGTTGTCAAAGTATCCAGCAAGCAAACCTGATAAAAACAAACATACCCCAGCAATCGCAGCATGTGGCACAGCCAATGAGGTAAATGGATTGAGGTCGTGTAAGGTTTTAGCTGCTTTTGCATGATTCATTAATGGCTCATGTAAAGCCATGTCCCAACTTAATGCGATCAATGCTGCAACTGGAATCGCAATACTGATGTTGCCTAAGATTGCAATAAACTGGGTTCGAATGATGTTAATAATCAGCGCGGCAAGCTCGGCAATCTGCGCCATTTTCGAGCCTTTACGATGCTGAACCGTCGAGGCAAGGGCGGCAGCTGTCATCGCAGGCTGTTTAGTGGCAACAGTAAAATGTAAGACATGAATCAGCATAAAGCCGAAAGAGTAGTTCAGACTATATGAAATGGCTTGCATGAGCGGTGCCATGCTGACACGGGCCATCAGCACTTTTAAAGTTGCCATACACGCAATGATCACACCGGCACCTGCCGCAGATCGGTACATGCTCATAAAGCCTTGTTTGTCCGTACTTACATAGTGTTCGCCAGTTTTACTTGCGTTTTCGGTGACTTGTAGGGCAACCAATTCACTATTGGTGGCGAGCAAATCGCGCACACTGCGTTCGCTATAAATCGCTGACGTCACATCACTGAGTAAACTACCCATAGACACATAGCGGACATCATCTTCTTCAACAATCAGGTTGAGTAAGATTTCTAAGCGATCTAAACACTGTTCTAAAAGCGACAATAAGTAAGTCAGGCTGACACTTACGCCAATTCGTTTGGTCGCACGCCGAATCTTCAGTACCACATCACGACATTGTTCCAGCATTACCAACGCTTGAGAAGCATCTGGCGGTAGCACAGCACTCATTTCTTCAGCACTTTGATGGAGCTTTTTATACTGCTGAATAAAATCGTTTATTTCGCGGTTTTGCACCAAAAAAGGTGATTCATATTCGGTCAGTTCAGGCTGTGCATTAATAAATTCAGGATATAAGCCAATACCACTTACCCGATAGGACAAAACGGTAATGGCTTTAATTAACTCACGGCGAATTTTCTTTTTTTCTTCCTGATTGCTATGACCTTGGTTAAACAATCGAAAGAGCTGCATCCATTGCTGATCATCAATACTGTCCAGCCAATATTTGTCGCTATGACGATAAAAAACTCGACGGACTAAATCTTGTAATTGAGTTTCGTCATTGATCAGAGGAAGAAAATGTGCGCCAAGCCGTTGGAACAGTTGTCCCCAAAAACCATCGAGAGACAAAATACCTGTGTCCGCATATAAACTGGTTTGTTTATATCGGCTAATGAGTTTTAGGACAAAACTTTGCAAGGTAGAGGCTGCATCTGGCGTGATGAGTAAAGCTTGGATGAAAGCCTGAAATTTTTTCTTAATTTCGTCAGTATTTTTTGTATCTTCTGGTCGAATTCGGTTGACCAATTCGATCAGCAAGTTTTCATCCAGCACAGCCCGAGGGGTATCGAGCTGTTGCTGCATGGTCAAAAAGATATCATTCAGTTTTATATGCATAGGCAATGGGAATTACGAGGAATATTGTTAATTATTGAATTCGGTGTAATGCCAAGTTTGCGAGGTTGATTAAAGCTTGACGATATTCAGTATCTGGTAGCGCTGCTAAAGCGGCTAGTGCTGCCTCAGTTTCTTCAGTCGCTCGTTGGCTACAATAATCAAGTGCCCCAGAGCTTTGTACAATCTGAATAACACGCTCTAAATCTGCCGTACCACCTGTGGCAATACTGCGGCGAATAATGTCATGTTCTTCGCCAGTGGTATTCTTTAAGGCCGAGATTAAAGGTAAAGTTGGTTTACCTTCCATCAAATCATCACCAATATTTTTACCTAATGTTTCAGCATCTGAGGTGTAATCTAAAATATCGTCAATAATTTGAAAGGCATTTCCAAAGTGTCCGGCAAATTTTCTAAGAGGTTCACGGTACTCTGGTGTACCCGTCAAAATCGCTGCACCTTCGGTAGCGAGCTCAAATAAACGCGAAGTTTTACCGTGAATAATATCTAAATAGGTTTGTTCAGTAGTTTCAGGTTGGTGCTGTGATTGAAGTTGTAAAACTTCACCTTCAGCAATTTCACAGGTACCCGTTGAAAAGTCTTTGAGTAAAACTTTGCTGTCTAGATCCACCAATAAATCAAAAGCGCGAGAAATCAAAAAATCACCCACAAGTACGGCAGTTTGATTATTCCATGTCGCATTTGCTGTTGGGCGGCCACGGCGTAATCCCGATTCATCGACTACGTCGTCATGAACCAAGGTTGCGGTATGTAGCATTTCAATAATTGCTGCAAGTTTACGGTGTTTTTCTAAATCTTCTGCGCCACAAGCCTTTGCTGCAAGTAAGCACATAATGGGACGCATGCGTTTACCGCCTGCTTCGACTACATGTTTACTGACTGCCATGACCAAGGCAACTTTAGACGTGATCCCTTCATTAATAAATTTGTCCATCGCAGCAAAGTCAGTAGCAACAGGCGCGAGAATATCTTGCTTAAAGTCGATGGTCATATGAAGAGAAACCTCAATAATTTTTGAATTACAGACGTAGTGTAGCAATTTGTTATATGAATAACAGATAAGAACTTACTCAATTGACTTAATCTTAAGTGATTTTTTTCATCAAGCGGAAGTATTGTACTTATTTTTTAACAGACTTTTATCTTTAGCATGTTGTTTGAACAGCATGTTGTTGATGTCAGTCCAGTGTATATTAGCGAATTGTTGCTAAAAATCTATGTCAAACCTTGCCAAAAGCATGATAAGTGAAATAGAGCACTCATTTTAATAGTTTTAATGACACTGTTTATATAATAAACGCATACTCATCTAATATTTTACGGAAATGACTTGTTGTTTTTTGGGTTATCCCTTAAAATCTTTGCCTTTGCGAAACCCCAGTGACGATCGTTTTAAGATCGGTATATCCCTTTACCGGCACGACAACACGGGCATGTTTGGAGTACTTAAATGTACGCAGTAATCCAAAGCGGTGGTAAACAACACCGTGTAGTTGAGGGTGAAACCCTTAAAGTAGAATTATTGAAAGCTGAAACTGGCTCAACTGTTACTTTTGATGACGTGTTGATGCTTGTTAACGGTGACAGCATTCAAATTGGTGCACCAGTAGTAGCTGGCGCTAAAGTAACTGCTGAAGTAGTTAGCCATGGTCGTCACGACAAAATCCGCATCATCAAAATGCGTCGTCGTAAACACTATCGTAAACAACAAGGTCACCGTCAATGGTTCACTGAGTTGAAAATTACAGCTATTTCAGGCTAATTACGAGGAGTAAGTAGACATGGCAACTAAAAAAGCCGGTGGTTCGACTAAAAACGGTCGTGACTCGAACCCAAAAATGTTGGGTGTTAAAATCTACGGCGGTCAATCTGTGACTGCTGGTAACATCATCGTTCGTCAACGTGGTACTGAATTCCACGCTGGTGTAAATGTAGGTATGGGCCGTGACCATACTTTATTTGCAACTGCTGACGGCGTTGTAAAATTCGAAGTGAAAGGCCAATTCGGTCGTCGCTACGTATCTGTTGAAGCGTAAGCTTGAATAGAAAAAAGACCCGCATTTTTTTGCGGGTTTTTTTTCGTCTGAATAAAATGTGAGGTATTATTTTAGATTGTTACAAATGATGTATATATCAATAAATCACCATAAATAGCGATTTAAATCACAAAAATTAAAGAGCGTAATAGAGGAGTACAAATACAAAAAAAGGATAGGGACATGAATAAAATATTGAATACAGTTTTTATCAATGCTGACTATCAGAAAAGGAATTGTCCTGATGAAAGCCAACAAATTGCATTTGAAAAGACACTAGGACTTGGTGAAATAACTTCAATCGCTATTAAAGCTGTACCAAAATTACTTGCTGTGAGTATTTTACTTTCTCTAGGCTCAATTGCATGGGCTGGTGGGAGTGGCTCGTCATATCCTGAGCATACTTGTAATCGTTGCAATAGTGGTATTCCTGGGCCAGTAGGGCCAATGGGACCTCAAGGTCCTGCTGGTGAGACAGGAGCAACAGGTGCACAGGGTGAGACTGGAGCTAAAGGTGACAAAGGCGATACTGGAGCAACAGGCGCTACAGGTGCTACTGGTAAAGATGGATTTAATGGCCGAGACGGCATCGATGGTAAGGATGGGTTGAACGGTCTGAATGGTAGCAATGGTTTAGATGGTGCAAGTGCTTATCAAGTTGCGGTGAACAATGGTTATGAAGGCAATGAAGACCAATGGCTAGAAAGTCTACATGGTGCAGTTGGCGCACAAGGGCTAACAGGTGAAAATGGTTTCAGTGCATATGAACTTGCGATAAAAAATGGATTTGTCGGTACTGAAGTTGAATGGTTGTTGAGCTTAAAAGGAACAGATCCGTACATTAAAATACAATCAAACGTTGCCAATACAGCACCTAAACCAACTGCGAATGGACAAGATGCGATTGCAGTCGGTGCAGGTAATAAAGCTGATGGTAATCATTCTATTGCCCTCGGTGTAAACAATACAGTCAGTGGTGATGGATCTGGTGCTGTAGGTTCAAATAACAGAGTCACAGGTAATAATACCTATGTGGTTGGTAACAATATCAACACCTCTGCAAATAATGCTATTGTACTTGGCAATGGTTCAAGCTCTGACCGCAATAATACGGTTTCCGTTGGCTCGGCTGGTGCAGAGCGGCAAGTTATCCATGTGGCAGCAGGTACGGCAGACACCGATGCGGTAAACGTGAAACAAATGCGTCAAGCAGATCTAGAAGTGTTAAATAGTTCAAAAGCATATACAGATCAGCATGGGGCAAATGTACTTAATCAAGCCAATAGTTATACCAATCAACGTGTGAATGAAATGAACCATAATTTCAATAAATTTAAAGATAATCTTTACGGTGCTGTTGCTTCAAGTATTGCAATCGCCTCCTTACCGCAACCCACAGATGCTGGATACAACATGTTTAGCGTAGATATGGGGACTTGGGAAGGTTCACAAGGCTATGCAGTTGGTTTTAGTGGAGTGACTGAAAGCAATAAATATGTGTATAAATTGGCTGCAACAGGGAACTCTGAAGGTGACTTTGGCGCTGGTGCATCGATCGGTTGGCAATGGAAATAACTCAAATTGGATTATTAAAATTGCTAAATCATGATTTAATTATTTGAAAGGCATTTGAGTCAAATCAAGTGCCTTTTTATTTTATATTTCTCCATCATGATGAATAAAAAACAGCAATTTGCATTAATAACCATACAAAACTTCTTATTTTCTCTAAATTTAGTCAATGAAAGTGGTTTAAGATGGAGCCATCTAACAAATTGCGTTGATGCAAATATAAAAGGTGAATCTATGAAAATGCTTCGTAAAACCATCTGTGCTATGGCATTAGGTGCAGCGACACTGGCACCGGTTATGAGTACGACAGTATTCGCGGCACCAGTTGCAGCGTCGGAGCAGCAGGCAACTGCCAATTTGGTGAAACAATTATCGGGTATTAAAAGTTTTACTGCTAACTTTCAGCAAACTACAAAAGTGACCAACCCGAAAGCTACTCAAAAGAAAGGTTTAAGTGCGCAGCATATGAATCAAACTTTTACTGGGGTCATGAAAGTTCAGCGTCCGGGTAAATTCTATTGGGAAACAACCAGTCCATCTAAGCAAACTATTGCGACCACAGGTAAAACAGTTTGGATCTATGACCCAGACCTACAACAAGCAGTACGCCAAAGCTTAGATGACCAAGTTGCGAATACACCTGCATTATTATTGTCAGGTAATACGGCTCAAATCATGAAGTCTTATCGTATTACACAGCCGAATAAGACTAAAACCTATTACACCTTATATCCAAAAAGTGACGATGGCGTGTTTCAAAGCTTAACCATTAGTTTCGGTGCGAAAAATGCGCCGACTTTAATGATTCTCCAAGACTCATTAGGTCAAACAACCCATGTACGTTTCAATAATGTGAAGGTGAATGCGTCTATTCCAGCATCAACCTTTAATTTTGTACCTCCAAAAGGTACGGACATTATTGATCAATAATTCTCATAATCGAAAAAAGCAGACATCCGTCTGCTTTTTTTATGGAGAAATGTAAAGCCAGCAAGCTGAATATAAGAGAAATTTAGTAGTATGCTGATATTCACAGTTTGCTTAAATGAAGTGACTTGTGGTTTTGACTGTTGCTATAGGGAATTTTGGGATGAAAAAAAATCATATGAATAATATAGCTTGGGCTGTTTCAGCTGTGGTTTTAGTCGGGTCATTAACGGCCTGCCATCCTCGAAATGAACCTGTTGAAGGTGAAACAACGGAACAGAAGCCAGCGGTCGTCGCTGATGCGATTCCACTTATTCAATCTAAATCTGTCGAGATGCAATTACCAAAAGCTCAAGCTTGCGATGCGGAAGGTTGTACCCAATATAGGATTCAAACGGTTGAAACCAATGTTGATTGGATTAATCAATATTTTATTGATCGGATTAAAAAAGCAGACCCGATTGCATTTTCAACTGAGCCGAATCAAAAAATCGATTTATCAGACAAGACGGATGCAGGCTTAAGTCAAAGTACAACTTCTGTTCGATATATTAGTCAGTGGGGACATATCGCAACTTTTGCAATCGAAAGCTATACCTACGCAGCGCATGCGGCTCATGGTATGTCCCATGTTGAATATGTCAATTTTGATTTAAAAGCCAAAAAACGTTTGGCTTTACAAGATGTCTTGGTCAAAGGTGCAGATGCGAAAGTGATTAGCGCACTTTTTGATGCCAACTATATGTGGTTAGATAGTCATAATATTGAACGTTCAAAACTTCAGTTAAGCGATAATTTTTATTATGGTGCGAACGGGATTGTATTTGCTTATCCACTGTATGAATTGGCGAGTTATGCAGAGGGCATGCCTGAGCTAAAACTTCCATATTTTACGGCTAAAGGACTATTTAAACCTGAATATTTACCAAGTTTGCCAAATTACGACACCAAATAAGACAATTTGAAGCAAGATTATTGGTCTAATAAGGGGCAGCTGTAAGCACGGTCACTGTATTTTTGAGTGTTAAGAGCTTACACTATAGCCAGTTTTTTTCTTTACTTAAGATTGGCTATGATCGACCCGAAATTACTCAGAAATAATATTGAGGCTGTAAACTTAGCCTTAGCAAAACGTGGTGTTCAACTTAACGTAGCAGAGTGGGCAGACCTTGAAGCTCGCCGTAAGGAAATTCAGTCTAAAACTGAGTCGTTACAAGCTGAACGTAATGCTGGTGCAAAACAAGTTGGTCAAATTAAAAAAGCTGGCGGTGATGCATCTGAAATCATGGCACGTATGTCTGCTATTGGTGATGAAATTAAAGCCGCAGAAGTTGCACTTTCTGAGCTTCAGGCTGAACTTGAAGCCAAATCTTTATCGATTCCGAATTTACCTCATGAGTCTGTGCCAGAAGGTAAAGACGAAAATGACAATGTTGAAGTTTTAAAATGGGGTACACCACGTCAGTTTGATTTTGAGATCAAAGACCATACTGACTTGGGTGAAATGATGGGCGGTTTAGAATTTGAAACCGCAACCAAATTGACAGGTACTCGTTTTAGCGTACTCAAAGGCCCATTGGCGCGTTTACAACGTGCAATTACTCAATTTATGTTAAATACACATACCTTGGAAAATGGCTATACCGAAGCGTATGTACCGTATTTGGTTAATGCAGATTCTTTACGTGGTACAGGCCAATTGCCTAAATTTGAAGAAGATTTATTCAAACTTCAAGGCGAAAAAGAATACTACCTGATCCCGACTGCAGAAGTGCCTGTAACCAACTTCGTGCGTGATGAAATCATTGATCCAGAACGTTTGCCATTAAAATATGCAGCGCATACGCCATGTTTCCGTAGTGAAGCGGGTTCGTATGGCCGTGATACACGTGGTTTGATCCGTCAACACCAATTTGACAAAGTAGAAATGGTTCAGATTGTAAAACCTGAAACTTCGATGGATGCGTTGGAAGAATTAACGGGTCATGCCGAAGGTATTCTTCAAGCATTAGGCTTACCATACCGTAAAGTCGTTCTGTGTGGCGGAGACATGGGCTTTGGTGCAATCAAAACTTATGATTTAGAAGTTTGGGTGCCAAGCCAAAATACCTACCGTGAAATTTCATCTTGCTCATGCATGGGTGACTTCCAAGCACGTCGCATGAAAGCACGTTACCGTACTGACCAAAAGAAAACTGAGTTTGTACACACGCTAAATGGTTCAGGTTTGGCCGTTGGTCGTACTTTACTTGCCGTGATGGAAAACTATCAACGTGCAGACGGTTCAATTGAAATTCCAGCAGTACTTCGTCCATATATGGGCGGTGCTGAATTTATCGATTAATAGTCGATAAAGTGCATACATTTGTGCACAAAAATTGCTTAAGACAATCAGATTTAAACTATTGAGGTCGTGTGTGGATATCTTTCCAATCTCTTTGAAGTTGCAGCAGCAACCTTGTCTGATTGTTGGTGGTGGTCGAATTGCATATCGAAAGGCTGTGCTGCTTGCAAAAGCGGGCGCTCAGCTGACAGTTTGCTCACCCGAAATTGAAGATGATTTATTGACCTTGGTTAATAAAACCCAAGGTCAATATCTCAACTCGGTTTATCACGAATCGGTTTATCAAGAAAATGCCATTGCGCTTCGTCAGTTTCGTTTAGTGATTGCAGCAACCAATGACAAAGCGGTCAATCAGGCGGTTTTTGAAGCCTGCGAAGCTGAAAATGTCTTGGTTAATAGTGTCGATGATCCGCCGCATTGCCGTTTTATGGTTCCTGCGATCATTGACCGTTCTCCACTGGTCATCTCCGTTGCATCTAATGGCACATCGCCAGTACTCTCGCGCCAAATACGCACCCAGTTAGAAAGCTCGATTCCGCATGGCATGGGCAAACTGGCTGAGTTCTCAGGCCAATGGCGCGCAGCCGTTAAAGCCAAAATCGTCAATCCAGATGAACGCCGTATTTTTTGGGAAGACTTGTATGCAAGCCCGCTCAAAGAGCAGGTATTCAATGACAATTTCACTGAAGCCAATCGTTTGATTGAACAGGCCTTATTGGAATGGAAACAGCCGAAAGGTGAGGTGTATTTGGTGGGTGCAGGGCCGGGTGATCCTGAACTGCTGACCTTAAAAGCCCTGCGTTTAATGCAGCAAGCGGATGTGGTGATCTATGACCGTTTGGTCTCTCAGCCGATTATGGACCTCTGCCGCCGTGATGCAGAGAAAATCTACGTAGGTAAGGCACGATCCAATCATGCTGTTCCGCAAGAAGGCATCAATGCCTTACTAGTGAAATATGCAAGTGAAGGAAAACGCGTTTGCCGCTTAAAAGGCGGAGATCCGTTCATCTTTGGCCGCGGCGGTGAAGAAATTCAGGAACTCTTTGCGGCAGGCGTTGCCTTCCAAGTCGTTCCGGGAATTACTGCTGCCTCTGGATGTTCGGCTTATGCAGGGATTCCTTTAACGCATCGAGATTATGCGCAAAGTGTACGCTTCTTGACAGGGCATCTCAAAGAAGGTTCAC
Organism: Acinetobacter sp. YH12064; assembly: GCF_013419735.1. Taxonomy (NCBI): domain Bacteria; kingdom Pseudomonadati; phylum Pseudomonadota; class Gammaproteobacteria; order Moraxellales; family Moraxellaceae; genus Acinetobacter; species Acinetobacter sp. YH12064. Next base: position 68,823 of record NZ_VOZP01000002.1, on the reverse strand, counting down.
CTGAGCTACCTTGGAATGAGTTGGTTTATCAAAATCAAACGCTCGTGCTGTATATGGGCTTGGTCGGTCTAGAAAAAATTTGTGAGAAACTCATTGCGCATGGGCAGCGTCCAGACATGCCTGTCGCATTGGTTTCTAAAGGGACGACACCTGAACAAAAAGTCGTGGTCGGGACATTGGCAGATATTGCATCTAAAGTCAGTGAATACCAAATTCAGGCGCCTACATTGACGATTATTGGTGATGTGGTGAGTCTGCGTGAACAACTTCAATGGCATGAGCGAGGGTAAGCAACGCAACGCGTTGCCCGAGCGCAAGGCGAAGGCTATGCCTGAGCAAAGAGGATAAGCAAGTTATTGTATTGTCCAATTGCAAGGCGAAAGCTAAGTACAAAGGATATGAGTAAGTGGATTGTCCTCGTGTAAAGCGAAAGCTAAGCAATGTAGATATGCAAGCGCTTGTTGTACCATCTAAACTTATGCTACAGCTACAGAAACTATAGCCTGAGCTTTAAGCCATTATTTAACTAAAGAGTAGAGAAAAAAACTGTGATCCATGTTGTTTTATACGAGCCAGAAATTCCTGCAAATACAGGGAATATCATTCGTTTATGTGCCAATACTGGAGCGCAGTTGCATTTGGTCAAGCCATTAGGTTTTGAGCTGGATGATAAAAAACTCCGCCGCGCCGGTTTGGATTATCATGAATGGGCACACATGAAAGTGTGGGAAAACTTTGAAGAATGCCTTGCGGGCTTAAAAGCGCAAGGTATTGAGATGGATGCCATTTATCCATTAACCACCAAAGGTTTTGAAACACCGCATACCTCTGATTTAAACCGTCCTGTGGCGCTGTTGATGGGGCCAGAAACACGTGGTTTGCCGGAAGATGTCCGTATGATGTTCCCGAAAGAACATTGGATTCGCCTGCCGATGGCACCTAATTCACGCAGTTTAAACTTGTCCAATGCTACTGCTGTGATTTTATATGAAGCTTGGCGTCAGCAAGACTTTAAAGAATTGGTCTAAGTGTGATCTGTTCAAAAAGCCGCTCTTTCGAGCGGTTTTTTATTGGGAGTGAACACAGTGAACCGTTTACAGCAATGAAGTTTTGTAAAATAAGGGCTTAAAAACTTCAGCATCAATATAAAAATGTGTATAAGAACACTGTGAAGAAATAAAACGGGTACTTAAAACTTGAAATCTATAAATTTAAAAGCTTTTGGTGTCGTGATTGCGACCGGATTCATTTCATCAATGAGTTGGGCTAATCCAACCGTATCAACCACAACGGAACAGATACCAGTCACCGTTACTGCAACTACAGAAAATGTTTCAGTTGTACCGAAGGTTGAGGTGATCAAGCCTTTTACTAAGGCTGAAATCCAGCAGGGCATGCTGGAAATGCAGCAAAGACAAAATCAGCGTATTGAGGAATGGGGAAAAACACTAAAAGCCGACGATTTTGAACGTTCATGGTATGGTGGTCGTCAATTGAAAAAGTCCAAGCGTCAGGAAGTTTGCGGGATCTATCAGGGTTTAGTGAATGAAACCTATGGGTTGGCACAAAAAAATAAAGCGCGTCTTAGCCCTGCCGATCAGCAGTTAGTAGCAGATCGAAATCAATTTATTCAAAGTTTAGGTTATGAAAAAAATATTGTAGATACCAAGATGGGTTTTAACTGCCGCTTAAAATAAGTGATTTTTATCACTGCTTTGATTTATGTGAATGATCCATGTCCTTGAGGTAAAAAATAAAGGACATGGAAAAGCTCGAGATACCTCATGAATTAATCAATTAAATTAAAGTCACTCAGTTCTGTTTGTAGATGTTTTGGATTGTTTGCAAACAGCAGTTGACCACTGGTGTATAACCAACCGAGTTGACCTTGCTGCTGGAGACGTTTCAGTAAGACGTCGTTAAATGTCGACGTTGCAAAGACAGTTTCACTAAAGACTTTAAACTCACCGACATTAGTGTTTTCGCTGTCTTTCATAAACAGCATGCCGTTTTTGGTGGTTGAACTCATATCTAAAGCACGGCTGACTAAGCGGTAACCGTCTTTTGCTTGCTCATCGATCATCTCCTGTAATTTTAAGCTGCGCTCTACACTATTGCTGCCGGTTGGGTAAGTTTTATAGCGATAGCTGTAGGTGCCATGGTGTGCGCTGCTATTTATACAGGTTGCAACTTTAGGACTGTTTTGATTGCCGTTCAGAATTTCAGGACGAAAACCTGTGTAATAGCTTTTGAATTGAATAATACGGCAGCCTTGGGCACCCAGTGTATTGAGCATAGTTTCCAGTTGCACTGGGTCTACGAGCGGGGAAACATAGCCGCTGTCGTAAGTATATGTCGCGGTATCATTTTCCTTCTTAATAAAATAATCTTTGAAATTCAGGGCATTGGTTGGTCTGACGCTATGCAGGTATTGATAGCCTGATTTACCTTTTTCATTTAACTGATTACGCCATGTAAAATATATGTCAGCGATAGAGGGTGCTGTACGGTCTGCCACAATATGATTGAAACGCGTATTTTCATTGGCAAGTTTCATGTAGCTATTAACATTACCATTGTCCAAAGTTTTAGAATCATAGCCAATTAACTTATAACCACTTTGTCCCATTGTATTGAGCTGAGTTAAGAAGTTTACTGTGTCGGTGGTATTAATAAAATTCTCAGACTTAAAGTCCGCAGCTGTGATTTTGGTTTTCGGTTTTAAATTGGTGAAGAATTCATTGGAATTTTTTGTATAGCAGCGGCTGTCCTTGAGTGGGTCAGTAATTAGTCCGCGTTGCATGATGATATAGCTTGGATTTGAAATCGTTGCGTTAATCACGCAGAAAGAATGATTATTTAAAAAAGTTAAGACACGGTTGCTCGTCGCGCCACCTCTGACTGGTTGAAACTTAATTGCATGATATTCAAAGTTATTTAGTGTTGCAGCCGGCTGTATTTCACTTATAACCATGTCATGAAGTAATTGATAGCGTTTGGAAACAAATTCACCGCTGCAAGTTTTACTTGAACTATTGTGTACCGCATATTTTAGTTCTTCGTTCACTGCACTGACTGAGTTTTCACTGGTTTTATGAATTGAAATTTGTGGTAAATCGCAATTACCGTTACCGAGGGCAGAGTTCCCTTGAATCCATTCTCCTGTGAATTTATCCGCTACAGTTGTTGGCGTTGGCGTTGGCGTTGGCGTTGGCGTTGGCGTTGGCGTTGGCGTTGGTGTAGGTGTAGGTGTAGGTGTAGGTGTAGGTGTAGGTGTAGGTGTAGGTGTAGGTGTAGGTGTCGCGCCACCATCATTGGAGCTTGATCCACCACAGCCCACCAATGTCGTAAATACAGCAGCGATAATGCTGATTTTGTGATTATTATTCATGACTAGTGCTCAATAGAGTAAAGTTGTTATGTACGGCTGATGCGGTTGTATAAACATTTAAAATCAAGATTTATTGAACAAGGTGTGATTCAATCCAGCCATTGCCATGTTCTGTAGTGACTTCTATCAAACCTGTTTTAGTCATGTTTCCCGCAAAAATAATGTCTGCATTTTTTGACAGTTTATTAATGACTTGGCTCGACTTATCGGCAGTTTGATAAAGCGGTAGATTATTAATTTTAGGTCTGAGTTGCTGTCCCATGCTGAAACCATTTGCAGCATAACTTGAGTTAGTCGTGGCCCGACTGCCTGTCCATTCTTTTGCGGTATTCGATACTTCTTTGGATGTTTCATTAAATTGATTCAGCGTATTTCTTAAATCACGCATGGTATCGGCAAAACCTGCATATACTGGTATTGAAGCTAAAGACAGACTGCTAACGATGACTAAATGACGAATTTTCATGAACTTTCTCCTTTACTTTGTTATGTCATTCCGCGTGATATTTGACGGATTCATAACATTCGCGGTGTTTAAATAATTGTAAAATGCGAAAATTTAGCATTTTTAAAATAGATCATTTATACTTCACTTGTAAAGAGGGTGGAGTGGTGAAAATGAATGTAGAAAGCCAGAGTGAACATCTAAAGCAAAGTAAAAATTGGTATAAGTCCTTACCGACGGAATGGCAAAATTGGTTGAATGAAAATATTGAAAATGGTTGCGATGTACAGAAAATAAGTCTGATTTTACAATCACATGGATTAAGCCCAAGGGCGGATCAATACTTATTTTCTGATGTAGACCAACTTTCAGAACAGCTGCAAAATGAACTTTTGGACTACAGTCTTGAGGGCTTAGAGACAGATGAAATTTTAGAAAAAATTAAGCAAAAAAATATTTCAAATCATTTGATCATTCAGTTTTTAAAGCGTGTAAACAATAACGTAATTTTTAAAAAACTGAAGCAAGTACAGCAACAGCAGAATAAACAGCGTTGGCTATTACAGGTGATGGGTCAATTGAATCAATTGAACGACCATATTTCATCCACAATCGATTGCATAGAAACACCTGATTTTGAAACATTTATAGAGCGGTATTATAGCCAGATGCGACCGGTCATTTTAAACGGTGGGATACAACATTGGCCTGCATTGCATAAATGGAGTCCTGATTATTTTGCAGAGCATTTTGAAAATGAGTTGGTTGAAGTCCAGATGCATCGTGAGCAGCATCAAGATTTTGAAAAAAAATCGGTACAACTGAAACGTATTATTTTGATGCAAGATTTTGTCGCACAAATTAAAGCCACTAAGCACAGCAATGACATTTATTTAACTGCGAATAACGCCGCTCAAAATAAGCAATTCATGCAAAAGATTAGTGAAGATCTAGGTGACTTCGCCAAAGCTTATTGTCAAAAAGAGATCAAAAATCGACATTTTTTATGGTTTGGCCCTGCAGGCACATTTACACCACTGCATTATGACTTAACCAATAATATGTTGGCACAAATCTATGGACGTAAAAAAGTGACTTTGATTCCTGCATGGCAAATGCCGTATATGTATAACGATCATTGGGTATTCAGTCAGGTTTCAGACGTCGCAAAGGCTGATCTAGCAGACTATCCATCGTTGAAAAAGGTCACACCTATTGAGTGTACATTGCATCCGGGAGAAACATTATTTATACCGATTGGGTGGTGGCATAGCGTTGAAAGTTTGGATATATCGATCAGCGTGTCGTTTACGCACTTTAATGTAAAGAATGATTTTTTTACTGAATACCCTCAAGATCTCATCAGATAAAAATTGTGTAGTAGAAAGAATAATGCGAAAATTTCACTTATGCAGTCTAATTTTCATGGCAATTTAATGAGCAAACTTCTCACCAATGAGGCAGATCAAAATTTACAGCAAGTATTGGTGCTGATGAATGAGTTGAGCCAATGGTTGATACGATCAGGTGTTGGATATACTGAGTTTACTGCTGCATTGAAGCCTATATTTTTTCAACAAGCTTTACGTGAGTTAGAGCGTATCGATCAAAAACCCACGATTTCTGCGATCAGTTTACTTTCAGGCCTACACCGTAAAGACGTGACAGCTTATAAAGAAGTGATTTCTGAAGGTAAGGATTTGACCGAAGCGACTGTTTCAGAGCCGATTAGTGTGCCATCACGTGTGATTGGTTTATGGTTAGCAGAAGGCTGGGGGGATTCTTTACCATTTAGCAGTGAGTCAGAAAATAGCTTTGAAATGCTGGTGAAAAGAATTTCAACAGAACGTCATCCGCGTTCGGTACTCAATGAACTTGTTCGTTTGGAAATTGCCACTGAAAAAGATGGGCAGGTGTATTTACAACAGCGTCGTTTTATTCCAGATCCTTCACAATTAGAAGCACGCAAAATTTTAACGCGAAACGTTCAAGCGCATTTAGAAGCAGGTTTGCATAATTTATTGAATCCTGATGAAATACCATACTTAGAACAAGCCATTTGTGCTGATGAATTAACAGAAGACTCGATTAATAAATTACATGAAATGAGTTTAGAGCTTTGGCAGAAATACTCACTACAACTTTTAAAACTTGCCGCGGAGCGTTGCGAAATGGATGAGGGAAATCCTGAAGCAAATCGTGTATTTCGCTTTGGAGTTTATCAACATGATACGAAAATTAAACTTTAAGACTTTAACCCTTTGTGGCTTGATCAGCGTTTTAGCGGGTTGTGACATAGAGTTTTTTCGCAGTGGCGGGGTTTCAATTGAAGGTACAGGTGATCCAATCATTGATATCGGTCATGCAGGGGATGGCCGCGGAACAATTATCTTGGGGACACGATATTTAGAGTTTTCAGCTTCCGTGCAGGATTCTTGTTATGGCGTTGAACGTAAATTAGCCTTCCTCAATCCATTTGATCGTCAGTCGATTGACACAAAAACGTATGTAGAAATACCTGCTGCCCAAGCGGATCTTAATTCGCAAAATGTTCAATTGATCTTAAAAAATACCAATAGCGTACCAGTCACCATTCATTTGCAATGTGATATGCCATTAACCATGCAATTATTCGAGCAGGTTAGACCATATTTTCCAAAACAAGTATGTGATACACCTATAGATATCAAACTCTATCCACAACAACAGCATATATTTGAAGCAGCTGTAAATTTAGAGACTGTTGAAGATGGTATATGGTCACACGGTGATGGAGCATCGGTTGAATTAAAAGGCAATACACCAGACAAGTGTGAAGAAATTTCAATTCAATTTCAGCAATCTAGAAAAGCCATACAACCTTAATTGGTATATTTAGAATAACAAAAAAGGCGCTTTAAGCGCCTTTTTTGTTTAGAGATAAACTTGATTAGAATTTATCATCAAATTCGTTATGTTGCGGGGCAGGGTGTTTAAAACCTTTGGTTTTATAACCAAGGTATAAAATACCAAACATTGCCCACCACAAACCATATTTCAATGCAGTTTCTTCAATTTCCAACCACATTGCAAAGATACTGATAAAGCCAAGCATTGGAATAACGACAAAGCTAAAAATATCTTTGGCTGTTTTTGTGCGGCCATCACGTAGCGCATAACGTGAAATCACAGATAAGTTCACGAAAGTAAAGGCTGTCAATGCACCAAAACTAATCATCGAAATGACAATATCAAGATTCATAAAGCCCGCAGTTAATGCAACCGCACCTACGATCATGATGTTGTACGATGGTGTGAAGTTTTTCGGACTAATATGACCAAAAATCTTTTTGTTAATGACGCCATCACGACCCATTACATACATCAGACGTGATACGCCAGCATGTGCAGAAATACCTGATGCCATTACTGTCACAATCGCAAAAGTTAACACATAGGATTGGAACAGTGAGCCGCCGACGAGCAAGAGTATCTCTGGCTGTGTTTCAGCAATATTCTTGAAATAGTTACCCGGCTCAGCAGGGAAGAACAGCTGCATGAAGTAGGTACTAATAATGAAGATAATCCCTGCGATTAAAGCAGTTAAGAAAATCGCTTTCGGCAGTGTTTTCTCAGTATCTTTGGTTTCTTCTGCCAATGAACTTAATGAGTCAAAACCAGTGAACGAGAAGCACAGTAATGTTGCACCTGTAATCAGCGCACCCACAGACGTCAGCTCATTCCAAAATGGCTCAAGGCTCCATAATTGATAGCGTTCTGCCGCAGAAATCGGGCCATCAGCATTGAAGCCCATTTGAAGCTTGCTGTAGACCATCCACGTGAAAATACCAATTACTAATAACTGCACAAGTACAATCAGGCTGTTGAAGTTAGCAACAAAACGCGCACCGCGTAAGTTAATTCCAGTCATGAATGCCGTTAGCACAATGACCCATACCCAGTGGTTTACTGTTGGAAATAGTGCTTCAAGGTAAATCACTGCAAGAATGATATTTACCATTGGAGATAATAGGTAGTCTAACCAAGAAGACCAACCCACCATGAAACCTACGTTCGGGTGAATAGATTTTTGGGCATAGGTATACGCAGAACCCGAAGAAGGGTAGCGACGGATCATATGACCATAACTAATCGAGGTAAACAGAATTGCAATCAGGGCAATAATGTAAGAAGTCGGCACGTGTCTATGACTTTCTTCAGATACTAAACCAAAAGTATCAAATAGAGTCATTGGTTGGATGTAAGCCAAACCAATAATAATAATGTGCCAGAGTCCAAGCGTTTTTTGCAGTTTAGCTGCCGATTGAGTCCCAGAGATATTTGTCAACGGCGTTATCCTCTTATCGTTGATCAAGGATCAGTCATATTCTAAGGATCGTTTGAGACGAACGATCCCCCCTACGTTTTAAAACAAAAGTGCGCCAATCTACTCCAAATTGGTACATTTTGTCAGTAACTTTGAAATTATTTTTAGCAGAAATTATGCCAGTTTGATTAAAAAATAACTGATATTGCGTTCTGCAAGTGAAAAGCCCGATGTTTAAAAAAACATCAGGCTTAATTTTTCGCTATATTCGCTTATTTTTCAGCAATTACCAAGCTTTTTTTAGAATAGTTTTGAGGTCTTCTAAGCTGGCTTCTTTAGGATTATAAATAATAGATCCATCATTCAGTGCTTTCTCTGCCACTTCATCTAATTGAGCTTCAGTCACTTTACCTGTTTCACTCAAAGTACGTGGTAATTTGGTCAAACTAAACAAGCGGTCACGCATGGCTAAAAGCGTTGAAATGGCTTTTTCAGCGCGGAGGTTGGCCGGTGTTTGTGCATAAATATCAGGACCAGCCAGTGGTAATAGCAATTCAGCAATCTTATCGCCATTCACTTGTTTGTTGTATTCCAACACATACGGCAAGAATAAGTTCATGCATAAGCCGTGGGGCAGGTGAGCGACTGCACCCAGCGCATGGCCTAATGAATGCACCAATCCAACCATTGAATTTGAAAATGCAATTCCTGCCATTGTAGACGCTTGTGCAAGTTCTAAGCGCCCATGTGCATCGCTGGTATTATCTAATACACCAAATAAGCTATTGCTAATTTTCTTGATTGCGGCAGTTGCATAGGCATCTGAAATCGGGTTCGCCGCCATGCACGTATAGGCTTCAATGGCATGCGTCATCGCATCCATCGCTGTCATCGCCGTAAGATGAGGTGGCAAAGTTTGCGTCATACGTGGGTCAAGAATTGCCGCATGTGGCATCAAATAATTCGATGCAAAAGCCATTTTGACATTCTTTTCAGGATCAGAAACCACAGCGACCATAGTCACTTCTGAACCTGTACCCGAGGTTGTTGGAATCACAAAAAATGGTTTTAAAGGTTTAGGTAAGTTGTGCGCACCTGAGTATTTCAGTAGGTCATCGCCACCTTCAGACACCAAGATATTGGTTGCCTTGGAGGTATCAATCACTGAACCACCACCGACTGCAATAATGGCATCACATTGGTTGTCGCGGTAAAGTTGAGCCGCTTTACGTACGGTTTCTAGACTTGAGTCTGGCGGAACATCATCAAAAATATAGCCAATCACCGTCTCGGTACTTTCAAATGCCGCTTCAATCGGTGCAAGTAATTGATTACTGCGAACGCCTTTGTCAGTAATGATCATGGGGCGTTTAGCACCTAAAGTAGACAGTTCGAATGGAATGTGTTCTAAAGCAGCATGGCCAGCAATCACTTTTACAGGACAGAAAAATTCGTAATATGGTTTAGCCATGTGTTATGCGCTCCGTTTTAAATAAGACTGGGCTACTTTTAAATAAATATTTGCAGCACCGCTCAGTTTTTCTTTTAGGCTTAAATGTGTTGGATATTCTTTGACAGCCAATTCAGCCACCAATTTAGGTAAAATTAACGCTTCCATTTTGTTGAGACAACGCACCAGTCGGATGGCATAAGACAAATCACCATCGGCGATCATGCGGTCATTGGCAAAGGCTTGTGCGGTACTTTCTTGAAATGAGAAGACCAAAAAGGCATGATTCAAATGCTTAAACGTAATGGTTAAGTCAGGCTTTTGAGTGCCGGGTGTGAGGAGTTTGAGTTGATGGTCTTCCGTAACTTGCGCGACAAATGCAGCACCATTAGGAAAAACATTCATAGATAAAATAAAATTAACTGGAAATTTAGCAACTTCTTGTTTAATTTCTTCATCGACCTGGCTCGCCATGACCAGACCTCTGCCAATCACATCCATCATGAGTTTGACATAGGCCTGCTGGAGCGCGGGTTTAACGGATTTAGTTGCAATCACGTGTACATCCCTTATCTATAATTATTAAATTTAGAGCTTTTACTCTAAATTATTTTATTTGAGAAAGCAAAGTCTTTTATAGTTGTTTGACTGTTACGTCTTTAAAGTAACCACTGTTTTTCAAAGTATCAATGATATCGACGCATAAGTTTTCAAATTTAGGGTAATCTTGCACCAAATCTTGTATACGAACCATTTCTAATCCAGCATAGCCACATGGATTAATGGTATGAAAACCAAATAGATCACAATCGATATTCAGTGCCAAACCGTGATAACTGCGGCCTTTACGAATTTTAAAACCGAGAGAACCAATTTTGCGTTCTGCAACATAAACACCCGGTGCATCAGGCTTGGCATAAGCGTCGATGCCGTACTTTTTCAGCAGTTCGATCATCAAGTTTTCTGCATAGGAAACCAGCGTACGCACGTTCCAACCTAAGCGATTTAAGTCAAACATGAAATAAGCGACCAACTGACCCGGTCCATGCCAAGTGACTTGTCCACCACGGTCTGTTTGTACCACAGGGATGTTACTTTGCACCAAAATATGTTCAGGTTTGCCAGCTTGCCCCTGAGTTAATACATCGGGATGTTGCAATATCCACAGCTCATCGGGTGAGTATTCATCTCGCTGTTCAGTGAGAGTTTTCATCTCTAAAAAGCGGTCTGCATAAGGGGTAAGGTGGTTATATTGACGAATGATTAATTCGGGTTTTTGAACAGTTTCAGTCACGTATTTCGTGTCCTTTTCTATCAAAGTCATGTATGGATTATAATGAATTAGACGTACAAAAGGGGGGTTAAATACTGAATTACTTGAGGGTATTACTATTATACTTAGATATAAAAAACACGCTCGAAAGCGTGCTTTTTTATTTAAATCAACAGAATTACAGCGCGGTACGAATGTGTTTACAAGCTGCTAAATCCGCATAGACCGCATGTACTTGTTCTAACTCTTCGAAACGTAATTGAGCAGTAATTGAATGATATTTACCTGTACGAGATGGAGTCACAGTCATTTTACTGCCATCAAAATCAGGAAAATGTTTAACAAAAATTTCATTCACTGCAAGGCGAAGTTCTTCACCTGCATTACCAATCAATTTAATAGGGTAGTCCATAGGGAAGACCCAAAGATGCTCTTGCAATTCACGTGAAGGAGCGCGATTAGTCATATCAGTCATGGGACACCTCATTATTTAAAAATACCTGCAATGAGCAGGTATTTGGAATCATTTGCTACATGCTCATAATATGGGGCGGAAAACCCCATATTCAAGCCTGCATTGTCCTAGTTATAGGTTAATCATTCTCAAGGAATGAACGCAGATGTTCTGAGCGTGAAGGATGACGTAATTTACGTAATGCTTTCGCTTCAATCTGACGAATACGTTCACGTGTTACGTCAAACTGTTTACCCACTTCTTCCAAGGTATGGTCGGTTGGCATATCGATACCGAAACGCATTTTCAAGACTTTCGCTTCACGTTCAGTCAAGTTTTCAAGAACTTCACGTGTTGCTTCTTTTAAGCCTTCTGACGTTGCAGCGTCAATAGGAGAGGTGATATTACCGTCTTCAATGAAGTCACCAAGATGCGAATCTTCATCATCACCAATTGGTGTTTCCATTGAAATTGGTTCTTTCGCGATTTTAAGCACTTTACGAACTTTCACTTCGTCCATTTCTAGACGTTCACCTAATTCTTCTGGTGTAGGTTCACGACCCATTTCTTGAAGAAGTTGGCGAGATACACGGTTGATCTTGTTAATGGTTTCGATCATGTGTACTGGAATACGAATGGTACGTGCTTGGTCGGCAATCGAACGCGTAATCGCCTGACGAATCCACCATGTTGCATAAGTCGAGAACTTATAACCACGACGATATTCGAATTTATCCACCGCTTTCATCAAGCCGATGTTACCTTCTTGGATCAAGTCGAGGAATTGCAAACCACGGTTGGTGTATTTTTTCGCAATCGAAATTACCAAACGTAAGTTCGCTTCAACCATTTCCTTTTTCGCACGGCGAGCTTTCGCTTCACCAATCGACATACGTTTAGAAATGTCTTTGATGCCTTTAACATCTAAACCAAGTTCTTTCTCGATGTCAGCGATTTTTTGTTGGAATGCCAGAACGTCAGGGCGGACTTTTTCAAGATAGCCTTTCATTTCTGCAGGTGCTTTAGCAATTTGTTCATCTAACCAAGCAAAGTTAGATTCTTGGCCTGGGAATGACGTACGGAATTGAGTACGGTCCATACGACCACGACGTACTGCATAGCGCATAACTTCACGTTCAGAAGTACGGATTTGGTCATGGGTATTACGAATCAAATCAGAGATGATGTCGAATAAACGTGGTGTGAATTTGAACATCATGAACACAGTTGCAAGTGCTTCAAGTGCAGCAGCAGCTTCTTTACTGTTACGACCATGTTTTTCAATTGCGGCTTTAGTGACTAACCATGCTTGTTCAAGCTCGGTGAAACGTGCTTTAGCAATTTCAGGATCTGGACCAGATTCGCCTTCAGAATCATCATCACCTTCAGACTCTTCTTCTTCATCGTCATCATCAAGTTTGACATCTTTAGTTGGCTTGTTGGTTGACGCTTCATCTTCATCGATCTCAGAATCATCTTCATCGATCACTTCTGGGATGGCTTCGTCAGATTCTGGATCTAAATAACCAGAAAGAATATCCGCTAGACGGCGTTCACCCGCTTCATAATCTTTGTATTCTTGCAGTACAACTTCGACTGCATTTGGCCAATAAGCAATAGAATGTAAAACGTCACGAATACCTTCTTCGATGCGTTTTGCAATGCTAATTTCGCCTTCACGTGTCAAAAGCTCAACTGTACCCATTTCGCGCATATACATACGCACAGGGTCAGTGGTACGACCGGGTTCATTTTCAACAGATGCAAGTACAGCAGCGGCTTCTTCTTCAGCAACTTCGTCAGTCGCTTCGCTGCCACCTTCAAACATTGTATCGTCAGTTTCTGGTGCACGATCATGTACCGGAATACCCACGTCATTCAACATCTGAATGATGTCTTCAATCTGTTCACTTTCAGTGATTGAGTCCGGGAGATGATCGTTAACCTCGGCGAAAGTTAGGTAACCTTGCTCTTTGCCTCGGCTAATCAGAGCCGCTACTTGAGAAGTAGGGGAAGTCATATCGCTCATCTTTGCTTACTCTTCGTTGAATCTGTGGCAGTAAAAAACCGTGCATTTTAGCACGATCGTCTCATTAAATCTTGTTAATAGCTGGCTTATCCCATTAGGACGGTACAGCATCAAGCTGTCCAATGAGATATTAAAAATTTAAATTCAGTAATTTAGGTGGGGCTGAAATTGTTGTTTTCAAGTTCATCCCATGCATCGATTATTTTACGAGTCATCTTTGACTGTCATAAAAATGAAGGACGCAGGGTGGATTATATCATGCCACAGGTTTTGGTAAGAAAAAAAGACCTATTTTTAAAGTTTAGTTGTTAAAAAAACAAATAAAACTTGACAATATTTTATATCCCATATAAATAGCGGCTAGACCCCTTCAATTTTTTTCATTATGAGGTAGTTTTGGTGTCTTCTACAGATTTTGAACTAGATGATAACTACGGTGATGATGATGTGAATTTCGATGAGGCCAGTGCAAAAACTAGCGCGAAAGAATCGTTAGAAAAGCGCCGACTTATTGATGACCTTCTGGCTCAGCGCCGTCTTGAACGTGAGCTTAAAGATTTTGATTACGACATCGACGATGACGATGATTTTGATGACGAAGAAGACTAAATAGCGATTTAGCATAGCGCTTGAAAATGCTATGCTTACGCATTAAGTTTCTAACTCTGGATTTGAAATGAGTGCTTTAGATTTAGACCTTTTGAGTGACTATTTAGACGGCGATGACAACGAGCATGGTCTAGATTTTGCAGCGACTCATGGTTTTTTATGTGCAATTGCAGTAGGCCCAGCTTTTGATAAATGGCTAGACGAACTTTTTGATAACAATCAGAAAAAAGTACCTGCTGAAATTATTGTACAAGTAAAAGCATGGCTCGAATCGATTCGTCAGAATCTTGCCAATGAAGATGGTATTGAATTTCCATTTGAAATTGAAGAAGCCGATGTTGAATCAAGTCTTGGTGACTGGAGTGTTGGCTTCGTTGATGCCATGTTCCTAAACGAAGATGCATGGTTCACCGACGAGTTTGAAGAACAATTAGTAGATTTAACTTTGCCAATCATGGTGTTCAGTGGCATTGATGAAGAAGATCCACAAATGGAATCTTTCCGTCGTAATGGTCAGTTGATGGATGAACTTGCAGAAGAAATCCCAACCAATTTGAACGAATTATATTTGATGTATCACACACCAAATTAATTTCGACGAAATTTAAAAAAAGCACCTTGGGGTGCTTTTTTTAGCGCTATACCTTTTCAATTCAAAGTTAGTCTAAAGGCTTAACTACGTTTGGCTTTTAAGAAGCTCTTTGCCATCCATCCAAAAGATAAAGCCAACATGAGATAATGGATGAATAAGGTAAAGCTGATAGCAAGCAGCCAGACCCAAGCGGGTAATTGCGTTAGCGCCATTTGAATAAAGGCTTGGGTTTCAGGGAAGATCAAGAGACAAATGACTGTAGCAACGACACTGATGAGAACCGAAGCTAAAATACAGCTCCAAATCAAAGTTCGCTTTTCTAACTTATTTGGCACTCGCTGATGGTCTTTAACAAAGCTGGATGCCGCAGCAAAACCGCCCACGATGAGACAGATAATGGATGAACCACCGGGTAAATCAAAGAAAGACTCTATGGCTGCGACAGCGACCATGGCGAGGGCATAAGCAATGCTAAATGTGATGATGTATTTTTTCATTATTTAATGTTCATGTTTTCGTTTTATAAAGAGCGAGTATAGCTTGCCCGAAGTTTCTTCACTGAATTTTAAGTTTCAGTGAAGGGTATTGATTCAAATTCTAACGGAATAAGTTAAAAAAATTTATAATTTTTTAGCGCAGTAGTCTGCATACCAACCGTAGGCAATATGAAATATCGTGCCATGAATGGCGACCATGCAGAGCATAATTACAGCAGTTAGCCCAATGCCTGCATGATCTACAGACTTCATAATGCTTTCGGCATTGGGATTCATCAGCACCAAGAACAGCACAAAAAAACTACCAATGATGATCGCAACAGCACTGGAGCCCCAAACCAGTTGGATCTTTTCATGGTTGCTAGGCACACGTTGTTCTTTCTTTACAAAATGCCCAACGCTGATTAATGCACATGCCACCAATGTAGGAATTAATGTAATACCACCAAGATTTAATCCAAAAATTAATACGGTAATCAAAAGCACCAAGGCGATGCTATAAACAGCAGCAAAGTGTAGGAGATAGTGTTTCATTTAAGCCCCAAAACAAAAAATTAACGAGGTCGACGTTGATGTCGACGGTACAAAATCCAACTAATAATGATGACTGTGATCAGAATAATCACATGGCCAACTTTACTAAATATTTGCTGCATTAACTGCTGATTTTCACCTAAATAAAAACCCATACAAGCTAAAAAAGTGGTCCAAATAATCGTACCTAAACCACTATAAAACATAAACTTCCAAAATGGCATGCGGCTCATTCCAGCAGGAATACTAATGAGAGAACGCACAGCTGGAATCATCCGGCCGAAAAATACAATGCGGTGACCGTATTGCTCAAACCATGCTAGAGATTTTTTTACATCTGTCGATTTGATAAATAAATACTTTCCATAGCGATCGACGAAGTGAAAGATGGATTCATGCTTAAATTTATAACCAATCCAATATAGCAATGCAGCCGCCAGTAAAGAGCCGACACAACCTGAAATAATGACACCAATGAGCAGTAGTTGACCTTGGGAGGCAGAATAGCCAGCCGAGGGCATAATGATTTCTGAGGGGATTGGGGGGAAGACATTGTCAAGAAACATGAGTAGGGCAATACCGAGATAACCCAATTGTTCCATGATTGAAATGATCCATTCAGTTAAAGTCATGGTAGCTAAGGCAGAGAAAAGGTGTATTTATCCTATGTTGAAAAGCGCAGTGGGTAAAGTTCCGTTTTAAATATTCCTGAAACCACCTAAGCAAAAACAACAAATATTGAGTTCATCTTGTATTAAGTAGCATGTAGGCTGAATTAGAAGGAAAATGTATTAATGTGTGAGGGCATTAAGCAATGCTGAATGATATAAGGCTGAATAATTGAAAGGCTTAGATCATAGTTTTTAAAGTACTGAGTGTACGCTGCTCAGTTTGGATTTTATTTTTGATTTTTGGCGCTTTAGCAGCTTTAAAAATCGTTTTATATACTGAACAGCGTAGGACTAGGTTGCAATAAGTGACGTTGTAAGGTGCGTAAATTAATCATCATGTTCCATATTTAACAGTGTGTGAATATAGACTTGGCGTAAGCTTAGAGATAAAGCAAATGGAATAACACACAGTCCAAGAATGTTGAGCATAGTGGGTTGTAAGTGCAATGTATAGGCAATAAATAAGGCAAAAATTGCACCAATGCATGTAGCAATACTGACTATCAAAATATGCGACTGTTGGTTAAGGAGGTGTTTTAATTCTCCTACACTTTCTTTTACACGGGGAGCGGGTAAAGCAAGGCGCCTTGAGGTTGCAATTGGAGAGTTGATTAATTTTGGCATAATGCTTTCCTTTTCAATTATCTATAATGATTTTCTCGGATCAATTGATCAGAATAAGCATAAATGCGCGAACTGATTCTCGTAAATAACCAGATATAGTTATTTTGTCAAAAAAATTAAGTCACTGTTGAGAATGCGTAAAAAAAGCCCTAAAAATAGGGCTTTTATTTATATATCGTTACAACAAATTTTCCTTAGAGACGCTTACGTTTTGCTGCCACAATTTGTGATTGACGCATACGGAAGCCTGCTTTTTGCTGTTCAGTAGTTTTGTCGATACAGTATTTGCATGATACGCCGTGTTCGTAACTCGGAAGTTCAACTTCAGCAGGAGCCAGTGGCCAACCGCATGCGTGACATTTGATATTTTCGCCTTCTTCCATACCGTGAGTGACAGCAGTACGACCGTCAAATACGAAACATTCACCTTCCCACATGCTTTCTTCAACAGGGGTTTCTTCTAAATATTTTAAGATACCGCCTTTAAGGTGATAAACCTCATTAAAGCCTTCTTGAAGTAAAAGTGAGGTTGATTTTTCACAGCGAATACCGCCTGTACAGAACATGGCAATTTTCTTATCTTTATGCTGCTCAAGCTCTTTTTTCACGTATTCAGGGAATTCACGGAAAGTCTCAGTTTTCGGGTCAATCGCACCCTTAAATGTACCTGCTTTGTATTCATAGTCGTTACGTGTATCAATTAGGATTACGTCATCACGTGCAATTAGTTCATTCCATTCTTTAGGATCAAGATAGTGACCGACTAAATCACGTGGTTTCACTTCCACACCTAAAGTCACGATTTCTTTTTTCAGTTTGATCTTCATTTTACGGAATGGTTTATCCGTACTATGCGATTCTTTGTATTCCATCGCATTAAAGCCTTCATTGAGAAGGAATTGATGGATGATATCTACAGATTTACGGTCACCGGCAACAGTACCGTTAATACCTTCACCTGCCACAATTAGAGTACCGCAAAGGTTGATGGTTTTTACCAAGTCTAAAAGACGTTGTTGAAGATCGGCAGGATCTTGAACTTCTTTGAATTGATAAAGTGCGGCAACAACCCAACCAGAGGTCGCTTGCTGTTCTACAGGTGCAAGCTGTTCTACAGTAGCGTTCATGGAGTACTCCAAATGAATAAACAGGATAAAAATTAAGGCGCACATTCTACCGTGATTTGGATGAATAAGCGAGTAAAGCGGTGGCATTTAACCACACATTTGATCATAGCTTCATTTCAGTAGTTTTAGCGTGTATAGTCATGCCGAGTTGTTTTTATCCCATAAATATTGATTGAATGGAGCCGGTTTTGAGTACTGATCGTCGAATTGCCTCGTTAACCCCATGTGCAGGGCGTTGTTCTACGGTATTTGGTGATTCAGTCTGTCGTGGTTGCCGCCGCTTTAACCATGAAGTCATAAAATGGAATACCTATACAGCAGAGCAACACACGGCCATTTGGTGTCGTTTAGATGCACAATTAGATCAAATTTTAATACCGATGTTGCCGCAAGCAGATATCATCCATGTCGAAGCCTTTGTCTTGTCTAAGCGAGTTCGCTTACGTCCAGATGCAAGCAAAGGCCGCAAACTGTATCACGCACTCAAGCTCTGCGAAAAAAACCGTCATTTCACAGATGAAAGTGGACTCGGGATACATTACAAACAGGTGCGACCGTTGTGGGATGAATTTGAGCGTCGTGTTTTAGCACTCGCCACAGCCAGCTATGATTTGGCATTTTTAAGAGCAGATGCCATTCGCTTGCATTTATTGCAAAACATGGATGAAGAGGACTAAGTCCTCTTTTTTTATTTATGAAATTTATCGTGATGTAAAAAAATAAGTGAAGGAATCTCAGCGTGAATTATTCGGAGTACTTTTTATATTGTGTGGCAGTCATTGTGATGATTGCAACGCCTGGACCTGTCATGCTGTTGGTCGCAAGTTCAGGTTTACAAGGCGGATATAAAAAGGCATTTCAAACCATTGTGGGGACAAATTTTGCGTCACTGATTTTGATTGTGCTTTCAGTGTGTATTTTAAAAGGCATTTTAAATGTTAATGCGCATTGGCTCGATGGCATCAAAATACTGGGTTGTTTATATATTGCTTATATTGGTTTTGATATTTTAAAAGAAGTAACTATACAGCCCACTGCACAATCTCTGCAGTTAAAAGCAGCACAAGGGGGTTTTAAGCAAGGACTAATTGTGGGGATTTCAAATCCTAAGGATATTATTTTCTTCGCGTCATTTTTTTCGCAGTTTGTAGGAATTACTCATCATCTTAATCTGAGTTTAATTGTGTTGGCCCTGAGTTGGATCGTTTTAGATTTCGCAACCTTGTCTTTGGTGTATTTGTCTTTTCATCGATTGTCGAAATCACGCTGGTATAAAAAATTGTTGGCACTGTGTGGGCTGATTTTAGTGGTAGTTGCCATCTACGGGATCTATAGCATATTCACGGTTTAATTCTTAACTTGAAATGTGCAGTAAAAAATAAAAAGGCTGATTCAGTCAGCCTTTTTATGAACGTGTAGAGCTTTAATTAATTCGCACTAGAGATTGTGCTGTAAACGGTATTGCACAATTTCTTCAATGGTGAGTACAGTCAAATGATGGGTTTGTGCATACGCTAAAACTTGTACGCCATTGGCCATTGTGCCGTCTGGGTTGGTTAATTCACACAAAACACCTGCGGGTTTTAAACCGGCCAGACGTGCCAAATCAATAGTCCCTTCAGTATGTCCACGACGGGTCAATACGCCGCCTTCACGCGCACGTAAAGGAAAAACATGACCCGGACGGTTTAAGTCACTAGCCACAGCACCATCTTTAATTGCGGCTTTGACTGTAGTTGTTCGGTCTTTTGCTGAAACGCCAGTAGTAACACCTTCCGCAGCTTCAATGGTGACAGTAAAGGCAGTTTTAAAATGGCTAGAGTTATCAGACACCATGGGTGGAAGTTCTAAATGATTGGCTTGAGCATCGGTTAAACACAGGCAGACAATTCCTGAACCGTCACGAATCATACGTGCCATGGTTTCTACAGTGAGTGTTTCTGCAGCAACAATCAGGTCGGCTTCATTTTCACGGTCAAAATCGTCCATGACTAAAACAGGCTTGCCTTGACGAATGTCTTCTAAGGCTTGCAGCATGCGCTGTTCTGCAGGTGGAAGGGCAGAAAAGAAAATTTCGGGTTGAATTAAACTAGACATTGAAACGCTCGCGTAAATTTTAGATACGGTTGAACATTTCAGGACATGTGAAATAGTGGCGTTACGATATATATTGAAAATGATCAATGATATAGAGATGTGACGTCGTCTTCTTTCATCCGGACTATACCGTCGGCTCAGGTATTGCACCTGATCTGCGAATCGCGTTTAAACGATTGGCTCGTGGGCTTTTTGCAGGGCTTTCAACCCAGCAAATTTACCACCGGTGGGGAATTTCACCCCGCCCTGAAGCGATGTGTCTTGAGTATAGACCTGTTTGAGTGATGATGGGGGATTATTGCTTAGAATCATTTGCAAAATTTTAGATAAGTAAAGTTATAAGATTGGATTTGTAAGCATTTATATAAAGTGTGTCAAAGCATGCTATCGTGCCGATAAATCAACCATGATTGCATAATGATAAAAAATGACCGCTCCTCAGCATTCTCAGCAGCAGAATATAAAGCTGCATCATTCACAGTTAGATCAAGAGTTTTCAACAGATCTGTTCCAAGATGTACAGGTTATTCGGTATCTGCAAGTAATCGGTGTTGCACTGATAGCAGCCAGTTTCGTGTATTTGATCGCGGCAAACTGGTTGATGTTGCCAAAATTCATCCAATTGGCAATTCCAATGTTGCTGTTGCTGCTGAGTGCTGTGACGAGTGTATATGTTGCAAGTCGTGTTTGGATTCAGCAAAGTTTAGATACTTTAAGCGGTTTGTTGCTTGGATTGAGTTTGGCTGTGATTGGGCAGGTCTATCAAACAGGTGCAGACAGTTATCTGTTATTTTTAGTCTGGGCTTTGCTGCTTTTACCTTGGTTATATCGATCGAATATCGGAGTCTTTGCGTTACTGTGTTTGATCAGTCAATTGGCATTATTTTTATATTTTAAACAAAGCTATTTAATCGTTGATCATTCATGGTGGTATTTACTTTGCATGAATATATTGACGGCAATTTGTGTGACGTTTTGTTTGAAATATTATGCTGCGCTGCGCTTTGTATTTATTGCATTCATTACACTAATGTCGATGTATTGCATGTTTTTATACTGTGGAAATGGGGTAGAGCAGTATCAATGGCAATATTTAATTTTTGCCTTGTTGCTTCCAATTTATCTGATTATCTATTTTTATCGACAACAGCGTGCATTAGAAACCAGTTTACAAGCCGCGGGTCTTGCCGCGAGTTTCAGTATTTTGATTTTCCAATGGGCAGAACATATTTTATCTGACTCGAGTGCAGGATTGTTGGTTTTTGCCTTGCTGATATTTGCTTGGTTTGCGGTGATCAGTTGGGCACTGATGAAATTTCTGCCACAGACTAAATTTGCGGTTATTCCTTTAGCGATTGGGGCATGGTTGGCAGGCATTATTTTATCGAGCTTATTGCTGACCTATTGGAAGGCGTTTTCGATCGTCATGGGCTTAGTTTTTGTAGCTGTGGCTTGGTGGTTGATTCGACGAGCTAAAAGTATCTTTAGTCGCCAATTTGCTTACTGCTTATGGGTATGTGGCCAATCTGCGGTCTTCATTCATACAGAGAGCTTAACCAATAGCATTTCGTTTATTTTAGTGTTGCAAATTGGCGTTATCTTGCTCTGTTTATTTAGTCGAATGCATTGGTTTATTGTTTTTATTCAACTTATTGCAGGATATAGCCTTGCAGTGGCCACACTATTTGATGCCGATCTTTTTATGAGCGATGAACATGTCATCTTAGCTGTGACTGGATTGAATTATATTCTACTGATTTTCTTGCTCGGGAGTGCAACAGCTTGGTTGCACTCGATGTATCGAAAAAGCATTGTGTTATGGATGTTATGCATCGTATTGGCGGGTGTGGTGTTGCAGACGTTGTCAAATAACATTCTACAGTTTGAACAGACCCCAAATGGTGTTCTTGACCTGTTTGTCGGTTACCTGCTGCCTGTGGTTTGGCTTGGCCTTTACATCGCAAATCAGCAAAAACAGGTGGGGAGCGAAAAATGGCCGTTATTGCTATTGGGTCTTGTGCTGATTGCGATGGGCTATTTTGGAATTTTCTTGTTATTGGTTTTATTGGCATGGGCGCAGGTCTATCAGCAATCTTTGGTTAAAGCCCTGAGCATCGTGTTGATCATTTTTAGCTTATGGATGCTGTATTACAATTTGGGTCTGAGTTTTTTATTGAAAAGTTTAACGATTTTGATTTCTGGCCTTTTGCTACTTGGCATTACCAAGATGTTATCTACGATACAGTATAAACAAGGGGGAGATGTGTGATGACCATACTCAATAAAAAAATGCTTCCTATTGGTTTGGCTGTACTCAGTATTCTTTTATTTGTGCTGATGATTGCACGTCATGAATGGCATCTGGCAAACAGTCAGAGTATTTATGTAAAGCTGCAGCCTGTCGATCCACGCTCTTTGATTCAAGGTGATTATATGGCCTTGAATTATCAGCTCTATTTTGGTGGTCAGCCATCAAAAGAGCAATCTGCCAATGGGCAGACAGCCAAAGCGAACACAGAAGAAAATGTACACCGTGACTATTTTGTCGATCAAAAAAGTATTGTGAGTTATGTGCAGCTTGATGCACAGCGTAGGGTGATTCGAACCAGTTTCAACCCAGAGTTGTTAGCGCAGTATCCAAGCTCATCCACAAAACTGGTGCTCAAAAATTCTGACAATAGATTTGAGGGTTTATATCCCGCTGCGAGCAGCTTTTTATTTGCTGAAGGCTTGGAGTCGTGCTATCGCGATGCGCAATATGCAGAGCTAAAGGTACAAGAAAATGGTCAGCCTTTGTTGGTGGGTTTGGTCGGAGAGCATTTACATCCCTTTGATTGTAAACAAAACCAAGCATGGTGGAAGGGCCCGAGAGCAGGGGAGATAAGTTGAGCTGTTGAGTTGTATGTAGTGATATGCGTCTAATACTGAATTTTTGCAGTCAATAATGCATAGTTCAGCCATAAAAAAGCCCGCAAATTTTGCGGGCTTTTTAGAATCTTTAAATTCTTGAATTAAGCAACTTGAACTGGAATACAGTTCGCTGTGTGGTTCACAGTGTTGTTTGGGTTCGCATAGACTAAACGTGGCTTATGTGCATTTGCTTCAGCTTCTGTGAAATCGCCAAAAGTTGCGATAATCATCAAGTCGCCAATATCTGCTTGGTGAGCAGCACCGCCATTTACAGAGATAATGCCAGAACCTTCTTCACCACGAATGGCATAAGTGGTAAAACGCTTACCATTAGTCACGTTCCACATATGAATTTCTTCATATTCACGGATACCGGCTAAATCTAGAAGAATACCGTCAATTGCACAAGAACCTTCATAGTGTAATTCTGCTTGTGTAACGACGCAACGGTGGATTTTAGCTTTTAATAAACGAGATAGCATGGCTAGCGTCTCCTTGGTAGACCTAAGATCGTATCTTATGGTGGAACAATCTCTTGAATGCTGGGTGAGCAGTCAAATGCAAGCGCATTTTGCTCTGAAATCATTCAGATGGCAATAAGTATTGTTCAACAATTTGTGGAATTGTCAGTTCTATTTGTAAGCGTTGATCTGGTTCATGGCTTGCTGAATCTCACCACTTACCAACAATTTAGTACGTGATAAGGCATGTGCAATAGCATCATCCATTAAGCCTTGTTCACTACTTGGTGCTTTACCTAAGACATGGCCTGAGACACGTTCTTTAGAACCAGGGTGACCAATACCAATACGTAAACGATGGAAATTTGGACCAATATGCGGGACGATATCGCGTAAACCATTATGGCCACCATGACCACCGCCAGTTTTCAGGCGAATGACACCAGGGTTCATATCAAGTTCATCGTGTGCGATAAGCATTGCTTCGGGAGCAATTTGATAGAATTTGGCGAAGGGAACAACACTTTGACCAGAGAGGTTCATAAAGGTTGTAGGTAACAGCAGACGAACGTCTTGACCTTCGATATTACCACGACCACTGATGCCTTTATATTTAGGATCAGCTTTGAGTTGGATACCATATTGTTCTGCAAGGCGTTCTACGAACCAGAAGCCTGCATTATGGCGGGTTTGGGCATACTCAGAACCTGGGTTACCCAAACCAACAATCAGTGAAAGTTTACTCACTCATTTACACCATTTTACACTTATGCGCGTTTAAAGTCAGCGTGCATAGGAGTGTTTTTAGCTGGGTGACGTTGTAAAGCTTGGATTTTAACGCTTTCAGCTTTACCGTCAATGTTGATTTCAACAACTTCTTCAAAGAATGCGTTGTTTTCTAAAGCTTTAACAAGTTCGCGAAGTTCCAAAGTAACTGCTACAGGTTCAGCTGCACCACCGTAGATGATTGCTGGTACTTTATTTTGAAGACGAAGGCGGCGGCTCGAACCTTTCCCTTGTACTGCTTCTTCACGTGCTACTGCATTTAATACGAAGTTTGCCATGATAGACATTCCTATTTAAGTTTAATTAACTAGACCTTCGACCAGTCTAGTGATAGAAAGCCCCACCAAAAGGCAGGGCTTTTAAATTTAGCGCTATATTATAGATAAGAATCGAACATTGCGCTAATAGATTCTTCGTTGTTAATACGACGAATTGTTTCAGCAACCATACTTGCAACTGAAACTTGGCGAATCTTACCAAGAGCTTGAGCTTCTTCTGAAAGCGGAATAGTGTCTGTTACAACCAATTCGTCAATCACAGAGTTTTTCAAGTTTTCTAAAGCTTTACCAGAAAGTACAGGGTGAGTTGCGTAAGCAACAACTTTGCGAGCACCAAAAGTTTTTAGTGCGTCAGCAGCTTTACACAATGTACCTGCTGTATCCACCATATCATCAACGATGACACAGTCACGGCCTTTAACGTCACCGATCAAGTGCATTACTTGAGATTCATTCGCTTTTTGACGGCGTTTGTCGATGATCGCAAGATCGATATCACCCATTTGCTTAGCTACAGCACGCGCACGTACTACACCACCAACGTCAGGAGAAACAACCATTAAGTTGTCGTGTGACTGTTGACGAAGATCTGCTAAAAGTGCAGGAGTACCGTAGATGTTGTCTACAGGAATATCGAAGAAACCTTGGATTTGGTCAGCATGAAGGTCGATCATGACAACGCGGTCAATACCAACAGTTGTGAGCATATCTGCAACAACTTTTGCTGTAATTGGCACACGGCTTGAACGTGGACGACGGTCTTGACGAGCATAACCAAAATAAGGAATGACAGCAGTGATACGACCAGCACTTGCTCGACGCAAAGCATCAGCCATAACTAAGATTTCCATAAGGTTATCGTTAGTTGGAGCACAAGTTGGTTGTACGATGAATACGTCTTTACCACGAACATTTTCAGTAATTTCGACAGCGATTTCACCGTCAGAAAATTGACCTACAGATGCAGCACCTAGAGGGATGTGAAGGTGGCTAACGACTTTTTGGGCGAATTGTGGATGTGCAGATCCACTAAAAACGACAAGATTGGGCATGAAGCACCCTTGGCGGTTGGCAAATTGGAGAATTAGATGGCAGGGGCGGCTGGATTCGAACCAACGGATGCCGAGATCAAAACCCGGTGCCTTACCACTTGGCGACGCCCCTAATGCGGCAGAACTTTAATATTTTTACAGTATTTTGTCAAGTTGAAACAACAAAGATACTGCAAATTATGCTCTGTCTTTTTTGAAGTAAATGGCAGGGGCGGCTGGATTCGAACCAACGGATGCCGAGATCAAAACCCGGTGCCTTACCACTTGGCGACGCCCCTAAATTGATGAAATAGCGAATAAAGTAAATGGCAGGGGCGGCTGGATTCGAACCAACGGATGCCGAGATCAAAACCCGGTGCCTTACCACTTGGCGACGCCCCTAATACTTTACAGCAATTACATCTACAGGTGAAAAATGATGGCAGGGGCGGCTGGATTCGAACCAACGGATGCCGAGATCAAAACCCGGTGCCTTACCACTTGGCGACGCCCCTATATCAAACTTCAAAATGACGTAATGGTGATTCTTGCAAACTGCGAACCAAGTAAGATTTACATGGTGCATTTTTCAATATGTCATCAATATTCATATTTTCAGTCACTTCAGTAAATACACAAGCACCTGTACCTGTAAGCTTTGCTGTACCGAACTGATCTAAGTACCGCATTGCTTCATCGACTTCGGGATATAAGCTTCGTGCCACAGGCTCAAAGTTATTTCCAAAATCAGATGGCGTTTCCTGATAGCCGCAAAATTTAGTGGGCTTTGAGTCTCTTGTCAACGTTTTTTGTGAAAAAAGCAGTTGAGTGCTGATAAAACAGTCAGGTTTTAACACAATGTACTGTTTTTGAGCTAAATCTATGAATGTTAAGTGTTCACCGATGCCTTCTGCCCATGCATTTAGACCATGTACAAACACGGGAACATCTGCCCCAAGTTGTAATCCGAGTTCTGCAAGTTGTTCGGTATTTAGACCACATTTCCATAGTTGATTGAGCACGATTAGGGTGGTGGCTGCATTGGATGAACCACCACCGAGCCCTGCACCCATCGGAATATTTTTTTCAATGTGGATTTTTTGTGCAGTCAGTGCTTTAGCAAACGGTTTGAGTATTTGAGCAGCACGATAAATTAAATTTTGCTCTAGATTGACGCTGTTTAAGCCCTCAATTTGAATAAAATATTCATCAGCAGAATTTGCAAGTGGGTGAAATTCCATCCAATCAGATAAATCGATGAGCTGAAAAATCGTCTGTAATTCGTGATATCCATTTGGACGTCGGCCAGTAATGTGCAAAAACAAATTGAGTTTTGCAGGAGAAGGTACACGAATCATGGAAGTCATAGTTCAGCTTTTAGGCAAATTAACGATTTTGAATCACCATTGTAATACGGTTTTCCTGACCGGATTCAAGTGCTTGCTTTAAAATTAACTTGTTCGGTACCGTCGCAGTCTCGTTATAACTGAGGTCAACGGTCCAACCATCTTCAATAATCTGTTGTGGGCGCTGCGCAGTATCGCGTTGAATTTTAGCTTGTGTGGTTGCAGGGCGCGCCTGTACCCAGTCGATGAGGTGGGTAATGGGAGCTTGCCAACCGGTAGCACGTTCGAGTAATTCTTCTGGTGTTGCTGCTTCAATCAAACCGGTTTTTGCACTATTGAGTTGAACTTGACCGGGTTTACCGCTGATTTGAGTTTTTCCAACACCTAATATGCCACTCAGTTCGATATCATATTCATTGCGGTCTTGAACCCAAGTAAAAAAAGCACTTCCTGACTGTTGTGGCGTGCGCACACCAATCTTACCTTGTAAGTTGAATTGATTTGCAGCGACTTCTTCAGGGCTGGGTTGATCGGGTGTTTTAACATATTGCTGACAACCGGTAAAAAATAAAGCGCAGCAGGTCAGGGCAGATACCCCAAATTTTGAAGATACTTGCATAAAGTCTTTTTAACTCTTTTTCATGGGTTGGGGTAACAATAACGAATGTAGTTGCTCTAATTGCGGATCATTCGGATGTTTTTGTTGGAGTTGTTGTAACAACGCGTCAAATTTATTCATATCACCTTGCATGAAGACTGATCGTGCGTAGCGAATGCCAATTTTTAAACTATTACTCAGTTCATATGCTTTGGCCAAAACAGATGCAGATGTACTAAAATCATTTTGCAAATAACAAATATAACCGAACGTATCTAAAATTGAGGCTTGCTCAGGAGCATATTCTAAGGCATGTTCGACGTATTTTCGGGCTTCATCTAAGCGTCTATTTTGTACCGCCAATGTATAGGCATATGCATTTAAATAGGTCGGACTATTGGGTTCAATTTCGAGTAATTGTTTTAGTAATTGGTCGAGTCTGTCTTTATCTTGATGGGCGTCGAGCAGTAGAACTTCGGCATAAATGAGCTCAGGATCTTCGGGCAAGTTTTTTACCGCTTCATCAAGCAAACGGACTGCTGCTTTTTTATTGTTCATGCGTTTTAAAATATCCGCCTGAGCAAGATATAAGAAACTGGCATGTTGAGGATAATTAACCCGCTCTTGGGTTAAAAAGCGCAGTGCATCATGCAGCTTATTTTGCTGGCTAAAAATGCTGATCATATTGCGCCGTGAAACTGTATAAAGACTGCCATCAACAAGGCGATAATAGGCTTTTGCCGTTTCATAATGCTGTTTGCGTTCAGCATTTACTGCGAGATAGTAATACGCTTCATTTTGGTATTTGCTCGAATAACGTAACTCCACCAAATACTTTTCGGCTTTTTCATAAAGCTCTAAGTCAATACTGGTCAAACCTGCCATAAATAGCGGTTCTTCAGCAGATGGCCATTTCTTTAGTATATCTTCGAGTTTTTCTAGACCTAATTCTGACTGATTGATTTTAATTAAATATTTTGCTTCTGCTAAGCGAACTTCCATATTGTTGCGGTGTTTACGGCTGGATTTTTCGAACCATTTTAAGGTTTCTTCTTCATCACCTAATGACATAAGTAAATTGGCTTTCATTAAGATATAGCCAGTCACTTTCGGGCGTTTTTTCAGTGCTAAATTAATGGTGTCTAAGGCATCAGCAAAGGCACCATTTTGAGCTTGTAAACCTGCGACTAAGACCAAAATAGAAGGGTTGGTTTTTTCCTTGCTAGCGGTCAGTGCTTGAATCAGATAGGCGCGATCTTCCTCTGATTCAGGGGAAATACCCGCCAAAATTTGTTCTAAATCTGCATTTGGGTCAATGGTTAAAATTTTATCAAGTGTTTCGGCGGCAAGCTCATATTCATGGGCTTTCAAAGCAATATGTGATAAATAAAATAATGCTGGTACATCTTCAGGTTCTTGCACAACCCAATGTGTAGCAATATCTAAGGCTGCTTGTAAATCATTTTGCTCAATAGCAACGTTTAAAGCACGCTGTTTGACCATGGTGGATTTACTTTTGATTGCAAGCACGGTGTAATTATGAAGCGCGGTTGGGATGTCGTTATAAGCTAAGGCAAATTCTGCAATCATACTTTGTTTAATTGCATCATATCCTGAATTTGCATGGTAAACTTCTCCCACGGCCCGAATTGGGGCAGTAGAAGCCATGCTACCAACAAGTAAGAATGTGGTAGAATACTGCTTTATTGTCTGGCCGTTCAGTCGGCTATTTGTTAGACGCAATTTTTCTTGATCCAAGTAATGCTTTTTATGACGCCGATAATGCACAATAGCATAAATTTAGCGAAATGATGATCTGATATGTCTTTCTTTGCATTGGGTGTCAACCATCAAACCGCCTCTGTAGAACTGCGCGAACAGATTGCATTTAACCCTGAAAAGTTAACAGCGCTGCTTGAACAGCAAAGCCATGCACCTGAACTTAATGACATGGTGGTGGTATCTACATGTAATCGTACTGAAGTCTATGCGATGTCTGAAAATGCAGACATGGTATTGAATTGGCTTGCCCAATCAAATGGTATTGATGTAAAGCAATTGTCAAATCATGTGTATCGTTATGAAAATGCACAGGCGGTGACACACCTTATGCGTGTGGCTAGCGGCTTGGATTCGCTCATGCTTGGTGAGCCTCAAATCTTAGGTCAAGTTAAAACGGCTTTGTCCTTAGCCAAAGATGCCGAAACTGTCTCCCCAAATTTAAACCGTATTTTTGAATATGCCTTTTATGCGGCAAAACGAGTGCGTTCTGAAACAGCGGTAGGAAGTCATGCGGTGTCGATGGGCTATGCCGTTGCTCAGCTAGCTTTACAGGTTTTTAGTCAGCCTGAAAAATTGACGGTCATGATTGTTGCTGCTGGTGAAATGAATAGCTTGGTTGCGAAGCATTTGGCCGAAATGGGTGTGGGTAGAATTATTATCTGTAACCGTACACGTGCCCGTGCTGAAGCTTTATCCCAAGAGATTGCTCATCGTGTAGAAGTTGAAATAATTGATTTTGCAGATTTGGCAGACAATTTACATCGCGCAGATGTAATTTCAAGTTGTACTGGAAGCTTGCATCAAGTGATTTATTTTGCGGATGTCAAAGCAGCATTGAAAAAACGCCGTTATAAACAAATGTTGTTGGTCGATTTGGCGGTACCCCGTGATATTGAAGCCAAAGTTGAAAGTTTAGATGGTGTTTATTTATATGGTGTAGATGATCTGCAAACAGTCATAGAAGAAAACTTGGCTCAGCGTCGTCAGGCGGCAGTTGAAGCCGAAGTGATGGTCAATCAGCTTGCGACAGATTTAATTACACAGCAAAAAGTGAATTTGGCTGGCTCGACGATTCATGCATACCGTGAACATGGTGAGTCATTGCGTCAAGAAGAACTGGCTTTAGCCCTGAATCGTCTACAAAAGGGCGAAGATGCTGCGAAGATTATGCAAGAAATGTCGCATCGTTTAACCCAAAAGCTGTTGCATCCAACCTCTATCGTGCTGCGCAATGCTGCGATGGCGGAAGATCCTGCTTATTTTGAAATGTTAGAACAAAATTTAGTTAATGTGGCTGAAAATCGCCGTAAACCAAAGAAATAAATAAAGCTATTCATTGAATAACGGTCATTCACAGTTTGAACTTGAAGTTAAAAATTAATCTTCAAGGAGGGTGAGCGATCTTTTTTTATCAATATCATAAATACGTTGTTTTAAATTACGCATTTCAGCAAGGCTAGAAAACTTATTCGACTTGATCTTGAGTTGTAAGAATTGATATTGCAATTTTGTCGATAAATCTGCCGCAAGTTTATCTGCTTGTTCAGGTGATGACGTATAATCGCTGATATTGGCATGCTCTAAAATATGTTGTAATTCATGATGATGTGCTGCACAAGCACCGAGTACATAATAGGTTGATAACTCTGGGTCATCAGGCAATTCATCAAAAATCACATTGAAAATATTTAAAACATGATAAAGCAATAAATCTTGTGAAACTAAAGCGCGTAAAGGCTCAAAATGAATGTAAAGATAAGGATGATTGATCAAAATCGCAATCACATATTCTTCAGCATCAATTTTTGTACTAAAGCTCAGAGACGCATCATTATTGACTTGAGGCTGCCACTTTCGGCTGAACCCTAATTTTTCACGGAAATATTGTTGTAGCAAATAACGATATGAACCACCTTTCGGCAACAGTTCAGTGAGCTGTCTGAGTTCACCCATCACCTGACTTTTACCTTCAGGCGAAGCAACATTATGATTTTGCGTTAAATGTGCAAAAACAAATTCAGAAAGAAGCGGTGAGGTGTGCAGTAACCGTCGAAAATTTTCAATACCTTCACGACGGATCAATGAATCTGGGTCATGGTCATTCGGCAATACAAAGAATTTAAGTTCACGTCCATCATTCAGTAATGGCAGTGCAATTTCGAGCGTACGTCGAGCTGCTTTTTGACCAGCGGCATCTCCATCAAATGCAATGGTAATACGGCTATTTTGCTTAAATAAAATGTTTAAATGTTCAGTATTACTGGCAGTCCCTAAAGTCGCTACAGCGCCATGAATGCCATATTGCTGTAGGGCAATGACATCCATATAACCTTCGACCATTAACCAATCTTGGGCTTTTTGTTTACGGCCTTCATATAAACCATAAAGTAACTGGTTTTTATGGAAAACTTCAGAGTCTGGGGAGTTGATGTACTTCGGTTTGATTTCATCATTTAGGGCACGACCACCAAAACCGACCACACGACCTTTCGCATCTCGAATCGGGAAAATCACCCGCTCGCGCAGTAGGTCAAAGTCACGACCACTATCACTGGTGCGAATCAAACCGAGGAGTTTGAGTCCTTCGATATCTTGTGGAAAGGCTTTTTCCAGATGTTGCCAATCTTCGGGGGCATAGCCTAAACGCCAATAGGCGATGGTGTCTGCACTGAGACCCCGTTGTTTAAAATAAGCTTGCCCAATTGGACTGAGCGGAAGTTGTTGCTCATAAAACTGTGCGACATTTTCCAGCAAGTCATATAAGTTTCCGTCTTGCGGCACATCTTCAAATCCATTGGTAACTTGGTCAAAGTGAGCAAAGGGATCGTTCCCATAAAAGGCATCTTCGTTATTTTGAAACTCAGCAAATGGGTCGTGTTTGAAATTTACTGCAGCAGGATTTGTGTCGGTTTCGCCTGTTTTGGGTGGCAGAGCTTTTGCTTCGATTGGAGGTTTTTGTACAGGTTTGGGTTTAGATTCGCGTTTATATTTAAGTTTATTGGAATCGTTATTGTCTTTCGGTAGCTCAATACCCGTTTGGCTTGATAAATCCTTCATTACTTCGATGAAGTTACGGCTACCAATATCCATTAAAAAACGGATGGCATTACCATTGGCCTGACAACCAAAGCAGTGAAAATATTGTTTATCACGATAGACATGGAAAGATGGCGATTTTTCCTGATGGAATGGGCAGCATCCTGAGTAGGTGCGTCCAGTCTTTTTCAATTTCACAAATTGACCAATCACATCGACAATATCGGTGCGATCTAAAATTTGATCAATTGTATGTTGAGGAATGGCCATGCTGTTTTATCTGTCTATCTATTGAATTTGGGCAGTTCGTGAAATATGTTGAAATCAGCAATGCTGTAAGTTCAGTGGGGATGCAGTACAGCATCGTCCATCGAACTATTGTATACCTTTTAATCTAACCGAATCTGTAGATCCTGAAAAGATAAAAGGGCAAGTATTCTAACTTGCCCTTTGTGAAAAATCGACCTTCGTTGCGACTATATTATTCAGCTGATTCTGACGACTCAGTTTTTTTCGCTATGAGGACGATCCAATAAGCCAAAGCTTAAACGATTGGTTAAACTGCGTTTTTCTTCATCAGTTTCAACCGCGTCTGTAGAGGTTTGCTCAGACATCGTCTGTGCTTCTTTACCGAAAATACCCAAAGTTGCACGGTTAAGGAAGCTGCCTTCACTACGTGCAGCACGCATATTGACCGTACCGTCTGACTTCACAAGTTTTGGATAGTTCAGTTTAAGTACTTCAATGTATTGCTGAGACGTGGTTTTATCACCAAGTTTGTCGTAACCATAGGCTACAGTCGCTAGAGCTTCTGGAACTTGCGGTGCTTGCGGATAATGTTCGATCACCCAAAGTGAACGTTCAACAGCAGCTAACCATGCTTTACGCTTCACATTAAAACGCGCCGCATTCATTTCGCTTTCAGCCAATTCTTGACTGATGAACTTCATACGTTGTGCGGCATCGACTGCATATTCGCTCGATGGGTAGCGACGGATAAAGTCGACAAAGTTTTGATAAGCCACTTTGAGATAGCTCACATCACGATGCGATTGCTTTAAAGAAGTATAGCGAAGCAAACCGTTGTAGTTTTGCTCCATGTTTGAAACACCACGCACGTAGTACGCATAATCAACTTGCGGATGTTGTGGGTTCATACGAATAAAACGGTCTGCAAGTGCAATCGCACCTTCATAGTCTTTTTGCTGAAACTTTACATACAATAGTTCAAGTTGTGCTTGCTGCGCATAGTTACCTGTAGGGTAGTAGGTCTCTAGAGCTTCAAGGTGTTTTGCTGCATCTGTATATTGGTTACGTTCAAGCGCTTTTTGTGCTTTTTCGATATAAATCTGTTCGCTTGATTGTGGACCTGTGTCGACCACTTCTTTCTTTGGATTACTGCTACAGCCTACCATTGCCGATGCAATGCCTATTGTTAGAGCAAGCATTGTCATTTTATATTTTGGTAGCGACATAAAAATTCCTCTGTTAATACGGGCAATGAGCTACAATTGAACTATTAAACCACTTTTGTCTGAATGAGCAAATGAGTCAAGCACAATCTTCCAATTCTAATTTCCCTGAAACTGATTTCAATTTACTTGAAGATTCTGAGGATGCAGATAACCATACTTCAGACTCAACTGCAACACGTTTATCGTTGCAATTTCAATTGGATGAAAGCTATTTAGGACAACGTATTGATCAGGTTTCAGCACTGGTTTGGACTGATTTTTCTCGTGAAAAGCTAAAACAGTGGCTCAAAGAGGGCCATTTGTTGGTCAATGGTAACACTGTGAAACCAAAGTACAAATGCGAAGGCACAGAGTTACTGACTTTAGACGTCGAGTTAGAAGCACAAACCCGTAGCTTACCTGAAGATATTCCACTTAATATTGTCTATGAAGATGACGATATTATGGTGATTAATAAACCTGTCGGTATGGTTGTTCATCCAGGCGCTGGAAACAGTACAGGCACATTGGTGAATGCAATTTTGCATCACTACCCAAAATCTTCAGAGTTGACCCGTGCAGGTTTGGTGCATCGTATCGATAAAGACACCTCAGGTCTGTTGGTGGTTGCGAAAAACCTCGAATCCCAATTTTCTTTAAGTAAACAATTGGCGAAGAAATCGGTTTACCGTATTTACGATTTGATCGTATATGGCAACATTATTGCCGGCGGTACAGTCGATGAACCAATTAAACGTCATCCTGTCGATCGCATTAAAATGGCTGTCTTGCCGGGCGGTAAAGATGCAGTGACTCACTATAATGTGAAAGAACGTTTCCAAAACTTTACCCGCGTTCAAGCACGTCTAGAAACGGGTCGTACCCATCAAATTCGTGTGCATTTTACTTATATCGGTCATGGTCTTGTGGGCGATCAAGTGTATGTACCACGTGTACGTATGCCTGCAGGCGCGTCGATGTTATTAGATGACACTTTACGTGGCTTTAAACGTCAAGCCTTACATGCGGTTAAATTGGGTCTCGTTCATCCACGTACAGGTGAAGACATGATGTTTGAAGCACCATGGCCTGAAGACTTTAACCAATTGGTTGAAGTTTTACGTAGCGAAAACAAAGCGTATTAAGTTTTAAAACTGATTTACACGCCATAGATATAAAAGGACGGCAACATGCAATTTGTTCAGGGACTTCCACAGGGTGTTTTTGTGGGACAAACTCGAGTTCATCATGATCAGACGCAACCCGCTGAACAACCTGAACTGGCAGGATTTAATCTGGCATTGCATGTAGGAGATGATGCAGCGCGTGTGCAAAAGCACCGGATGCAATTGCTCAAAGACTTTGCTAAATATGGCGTGAATAAAATCAGCTGGATGAACCAAACGCACAGTACGCTATGCCATCGCATTGATGAACAGATCAACTTTGTTGCACCCGAAGGCGATGGTATGGTCACGCAGTCTAAACATCATGCCCTGATGATGATGACCGCAGACTGCTTACCCGTGGTTTTGGGTAATGCTGACGGGACAGAAGTTGCCAATCTGCATGCAGGTTGGAAGGGCTTGGCTAATGGTATTGTGGAAAACACCATTGCAGCCATGCACACTCAGCCAACATGGGCTTGGTTGGGGGCAGCCATTTGTCAAGAGAGTTTTGAAATTGGCGCAGAAGTCAAAGCTGCCTTTTGTTCCAAATATCCAGAACTTGAAAGTGCATTTAAAGCTGGTGTAAAGGAAGGCAAATATTATGCTGATCTTTATGCGATAGCGCGTTATATTCTTGCATTACATGGGGTTAAAGTTGTAACCGGTGGCGACCAATGTACCTTTTTGCAAGCTGATGAATATTTTTCTTATCGCCGAGAAGCGAAAACAGGACGTATGGCAACATTCGTCTTTATGCTTTGAAAATGCTAAACTTGACTGAATCTATCGACTTTTAAATGTTATGTCTTTGACTGCTAAATCTCTTGCTGTTGTTTACCACAGTCCCTATGGGCACACTGCCAAAGTGGCGAATTTCATTGTACAAGGTGCAGAAAAAGCCGGTGTAAAAGTCCATCTCATGAATGTAGAGCATGTGGATTGGGATGAATTGGACAGTGCAGATGCCATCGTTTTTGGATGCCCAACCTATATGGGCAGTATGAGTGCGGCAATGAAATTATTCATGGAGCAATCATCTAAACGCTGGTTAGCACGGACATGGCAAGGCAAGTTAGCCGCTGGTTTTACCAATGGTGGCGGCTTAAGTGGAGATAAATTGGCAGTATTGCAGCAAATCAATTTATTCGCCATGCAGCACGGCATGTTGTGGAGCGGTCTTCCATTGATGCCAACTGGACGAAGCACAACAGATTTAAATCGGATGTCGAGCTTTTTAGGTTTAATGACACAATCGGATAATGCGCCTGTTGAAGTCACGCCACCTGCGGGTGACTTAGAAACCGCTATTTGGTTTGGTGAATATCTGGGACTGTTGTTAAATAAAGTTAATTAATTTGTAAATAATTCGTTTGAACTATCATTTATAAATCTTTGAAAACCCTAGTGATGGAAATGTTACTGGGGTTTTTATTGGCCTAAAATTCGTGAAAATTGGCATTTTGTATAATTGAGTTGTGATGCGTGTCACAAATTGCCATTCATTTACGCCAACGCTATTGATTTAATCTTCTCATAAATTTCACTCGGGATGAGTGACGAATATTAAAAAGGATTAAATAATCGTGAAAAAAACAATAGTCGCAATGGCATTGACCTTATGTGTTTCTGACGTTGTTTTTGCAGCAGAAGGATTGGTGGGATTAGCCGATGAAGAATTGTCTGCCATCAATGGTGCTGCATTGATGAATATGTCCTATACCGATCCTATTTTGGTCAACCAACAAATGGTCGATGAAAATATTGGTTTCTACAAACTCAGTTTAGATGCCGTCATGGATCTGAACGTCAATGTCAAAAGTTTGCAACTCGGCTGTGGTGGGGTAAATGGGTCAAATGGCTGTGATATTGATATTCGTCATCTAGCGTTGAGTGGTAATGCAACGTCGACCGATGCCAACGGTAATCCCGTCTTTAATGGTGATCGAGCGTCAACAAGTGCCGAACTGAAAAATCCGTTTATTGAATTTGCAATTAAAAACCCAAAACAAGCCGCTTTACGCGAAGTTAAAGGCTTCCGTGTCAGTGCTGAATCAATTACAGGTTTATTGACCACTGGTATTCAAAACACGGGTGCGCCGACAGATGGGATTAAGTCACTGAGCGGTTATATGAAAATTGCACCGACTACAGGGACAGCAAAGACCCAAGCCGCGATCTTTGGGGATAGCAGCAGTGAGACTTTATCGGGAAACTTGGTGATTAACACGATTTGGAACAATGATCGTAGCTTTGTCAGCCAACCTGAAAATAGTAAGGGTTTAAAAATTCCTTCAATGAATGTGCCGTTTACCGTCCCTGAAATTACCATCAACGGAAAACGACAAACTCAAGCCGTTGCCAAAAATATCAGTGCGACTGTACCGTCGATTCAACTTAACCGTGATAGTGGTAGCTTACAGGTCAAACTTGATCGTAATTTGTTATGGGTAGAAGGGGCACAGTTCTTTATGGATTCTGGCTCATCAATTGATGGTTTGAAAATGAACATTACCTTTGAGCAAGCCTTAAATATGATTCATAACATCCCATTAAATGGCACAGCCGGTTATTTATCACTTCAATCTCAAGATATCAGTTGGCCAGATGCCAATGCCGATGATATTGCACGTACAGGTTGGTGGATGTCATTTAAAGACCCGATCAATATTGGCAAATTAAATCCAACATCTGAAGTGGATATCTCAGGCGTCTTGCCACAAGTTGCTCAAAAAGTATCGCAAATTTTAACTAATGAACCGATTTATATTCCCTTAGGTTCTGCTGTTGGTGCAGCATTTGGTCTGCCAATTTATAAAAATGTAGGTTCAATTAACCTCAGTAATGCAGGTGCGGCCAATTTAACTTTAAAAAATCAGGTCTTGGGGAATCAGGAAGTTCGGACCAACTGTTTTGGTGGATTGAAATTCTGCTAAATCTGCAATTTAAAAATAAAAAAACCTCCAAAAAGGAGGTTTTTTTTAATGAACTTATTTATGAAAAATACGGGCTTTATCGCGTTGCCAATCACGGTCTTTTTCCGTTGCACGCTTGTCGTGAAGCTGTTTACCTTTTACTAGGGCAATTTCAAGTTTGGCATGAGGACCTTTCCAGTAACATGCCAAAGGCACACATGAATAACCTTTTTGGTTAATTGCACCTTGTAGTTTTTCAATTTCACGGCGGTTCAGCAATAATTTACGAGTACGTGTTGCTTCAGGCACTACATGTGTCGAAGCACTCAGTAAAGGTTGCACTTGAGCGCCGAATAAAAATGCTTCACCATTTTTAAAAGTAATATAGCTCTCTACGATAGTCATACGACCCGCACGCATTGATTTGACTTCCCAGCCTTGTAATGAAAGACCCGCTTCAAATTTTTCTTCAATGAAATAATCGTGACGCGCACGCTTATTTAGGGCAATCGTACTGCTACTATTTTTTTTAACTACTGCTTTCGTCATAATCAAAAACTTCCAAACTTAGCACTATTGTACCCGAACTTTGAATAAGATGAAGTTTTTAAATTTACAAGCTGACTTCACCTATAAATCAAGATTTTGTTAAAATACCCGTCTACAAAATAACAGAGTACAACTGGATGTCTAAAACTCGTGTAATTTATCCGGGCACATTCGATCCAATTACTAATGGTCATATCGACTTAGTGACACGTGCATCACGCATGTTTGACGAAGTTGTCGTGGCAATTGCAATTGGACATCACAAAAACCCTGTGTTTAGTCTGGAAGAACGTGTTGCACTAGCGCAAGAGTCTTTAAGTCATTTGTCAAATGTTGAGTTTGTAGGTTTTGATGGGCTGTTGGTCAACTTCTTTAACGAGCAAAAAGCAACAGCCGTGTTACGTGGTTTACGTGCAGTTTCAGATTTTGAATATGAATTTCAATTGGCAAATATGAATCGCCGTTTGGACAGTAAATTTGAAGCCGTGTTCTTAACCCCATCAGAGCAATATTCGTTTATTTCATCTACGCTCGTGCGTGAAATTGCACGTTTAAATGGTGATGTCACTCAGTTTGTACCACAAGCTGTTGTGGAAGCCTTTAAGCGTAAACAACAGCAAGGTTGGTAGAGTGTCTTTATATATCACTGATGAATGCATCAACTGCGATGTCTGTGAACCTGTATGCCCCAATGAGGCGATTTTCATGGGGGAACTCATTTATGAGATTAACCCTGATTTGTGTACGGAATGCGTTGGGCATCACGATAAACCGCAGTGTCAGTTGTTCTGTCCGGTGGACTGTATTCCATTGGATCCGGCACATCCTGAAACTCAGGAACAGCTTCAACAAAAGTACGAAAAACTAACTGCTCAAAAAACATCAAGCAATTAGTTGTCAGATTTGTTAGAATGCGCCCCGAAGTGAACCAGACGATCGCTGCTGTGTATAGGTCTCCGTGACTAAAGCAGGGGAGGAAAGTCCGGGCTTCATAGGGCAAGGTGCCAGGTAACGCCTGGGCGGCGTGAGTCGACGGAAAGTGCAGCAGAGAGTAGACCGCCTTCATTATGGTTTTGAGCAATCAAAATCGGAGGTAAGGGTGAAAGGGTGCGGTAAGAGCGCACCGCATGACTGGTAACAGTTCATGGCATGGTAAACCCCACCGGAAGCAAGACCAAATAGGGATCCTTTAGGCATGGCCCATGCTGGATCCGGGTAGGTCGCTTGAGCGTATGAGTGATTGTACGCCTAGAGGAATGATCGTCCTCGACAGAACCCGGCTTATCGGTTCACTTCAACAAATTTTGATCAAATACGCGCATTATGGGCTTGACGATATTTAAATATCCCTCCATAATGCGCGCACAGTTTAAGGCTATGTAGCTCAGTTGGTTAGAGCACCGCACTCATAATGCGGGGGTCACAAGTTCAAGTCTCGTCATAGCCACCATATTCAAAAAAAGACCACTCCGATTGAGTGGTCTTTTTTTATGTATATTTACTATAAAAATGATTATAGCAATTAAAAAGTTTATTTAGATTGAACTGAATAACTCAATGAT
This sequence comes from Acinetobacter sp. YH12064, assembly GCF_013419735.1. Taxonomy (NCBI): domain Bacteria; kingdom Pseudomonadati; phylum Pseudomonadota; class Gammaproteobacteria; order Moraxellales; family Moraxellaceae; genus Acinetobacter; species Acinetobacter sp. YH12064. The sequence goes on along the minus strand of NZ_VOZP01000002.1, from coordinate 28,850 downwards.
AAATTCTTTCAACTCAGTCCAAATCAAACTTAAGAACTTTAAGGTTTCAGCAATTAATATCATATAAGCGGCTGTATTGTCAGATTGCTTGTGAATAATAATTAATGGTTTCTGCTGATTTTTTTTGTTCACATTACTGTTTTTTTTGGCTTTCGCTTCTTTTTTCGATTCGCTATTTCTACTTTAATATGAAGAGTTTATTAGTGGCTACAGGATTGAGAAATAAAAATAATTCTACCCAATCGTGCAGTTTTTATTTGCAGTTGGGTCATTGAGAGTTGCCTTTAAGCAGAGATGGAGAGATTTTTTTGAATGGAAAAATTACGTGTTGATGTAAAAAGCACCGCTAAGGTTATTTCTTTTAATTTTTTTGAATATTGATAAGGCATCAGATCTGGCAGTAAGTTTTAATACTCCACTTAAGCTGAAGGCATTTAAAGAGATATATGTATTTACTACTTTATCAAAAAAAGCTTGTGTGATTAGGATGTGTTTGTTCAGAATCGTAGTTAGATTTTGAATGTGTAAATCACGAAAATCGATAGCTGATAATGTTATATCAAGCCTGCTGATAGCATCTTCTCTGCATAAATAATCTAGCCCACTTAGTATTTTTAAGCCATTAATTTTATTTTGCTTAGGTTGAGGGTTTGCCCTTTTTGATTTTGCTATTGATGACTTAAAAGCTTGGAATAAGCCTTTCATTTTTGGAACATCTGAATCCATTTGAAACTCCTTATGAGTATTGTGGTGAAAATCTTTAAGAAATACTCTTTTGGGTTATTTATTATTCTTTTATCATAAATTCTGTATTTAGTGGTTGTTGATATGAGTAGGTACAATATGTAGTGTTTTATTTTAATGTGAATGGTATAAATCAAAAGATTTGGAACATTGTAGTGTGGGATGAATCTATAATCTTAAGTTGTTAAATATTGAACTACTTTATCAACATCATCCGTCTGTAATTACTCACGCATTTTTAAAAACTGCTTTTCATCTAAGTCATAGTGCTTAAGGGAAAGCAGTTTTTTTATGGAAAAAAACAGAATGATTGGCAAAGGATTGCAGTTTAAGTAATGAAATTTTAAATAATAAGATATTGAAATATATTAATAAATTTAATTTTTTAACCTAAATTTCATTATTGCGACAAACGGTATTGAAAATTAATCCAAGTGGATTAATCTATTTTTAATCCAAACGGATTAATTGGATAACAATCACAATGCAAGACACAAAACTTCGGCTGATCAAAGCATCCATCATGCTCTTTGCCCTCAATGATATTGAGAGTGTATCTATTGTCAAAATCAATGAAGCGGCACAAGTGAATAATAAATCTGCCATTTATTATCACTTTGAAAGCAAATGGGGCCTTGCTGAAGCAGCCATCCACTATGTGATGGATGCGTATGTTGAGGAAGCCACCGCACGCTTAGCCAAACTTGATCCAACAGAGGTCAGTGTTGAGCAAGTGGTCGATGCTATGATGAAACCGATGGTCAGAGTCTTACTGAGTGAAGATGGCTATTACATGCTTAAGTTTTTCTCGCGTATGATCAGTGCAGGGGATCGTGGTCGCCGTTTAATTGCCAAAATTTTAACTCCGATTTCAAATGAAGCTGTGGCTTTGCTGAAAATTGCATTGCCAGAATCAAGTGATGATGCGATCAGTATGAAAGTACTGTTTAGCTTTAACTCGATGATTAACATTATGAGTGACGGTGGTTTGGAACGATTTTGGCCAACACGTGTCCAAGATCACAAAGAAATTGGTCTGTATATTCGAGATTATATCGTGGGCGGCATCTTGTATAAGCCAGATGCTTCATACAGATCACAATGAGTTAGCAACTCAAACATTCAACATAAAGGACTATGAATATGAAACTACAACAACGTACAACAGTACTGGCAACTATGTTGCTGAGTAGCTTATTTTTAACCGCATGTAATGATAGTGATGATAATGATGTGGTGCTTGGTGTAACGCCACCGAGTGAAACCTTGACAGATTGTATGTGGCAAGACGGTCCAACCAGTAAAAGCAATACCGGTGCAGATCCTCGCAACTTTGCTTATCCAGATACCAACGTGAATTATTGGTCGAGTGAATTTACCATTCCTGAAGGTGCGAAAGTCTATTTAGATGGTGACTACCCGTATGCACGTCATAGCTCATTGGTGAGTTATACCAGTGCCGGCGAGCGTGTAAACTCATTGCGCGATTTTGAAATTCAACCCAACAAAGGTGTGGAGAACCCTTTCTTGGTGGGGAATTCACGTCTCAATAAAGAACGTGGTTATACCGCAGAAATTAAACTCGGTGATTTACCAGCACAGCCAGAGGTAAATACCTTATATACACCAAAAACCGACAGTAATGAAGTTGCAATACTTTACCGTGTGTATGTGCCAAATAAAGGTTTAGATGATAAAGGTGGTGTATCTTTCCCACGTTATCGTGTTGAGCTTGCAGACGGTAAAGTCATACGTGGAGAAGAAGTATGTAATGTGCTGCAAGTGAAAGATCGTCAGATCAAAAACCAGAATGCACTTGATATTTATGAAACTGTTTATAATGCCTACCGTCCTGTTTTTGGCAAGGGATATCCTGCACGTCAAGAACCTAAATGGTTCAAAACGTTTAACGCTGTAGATAACTTTAAGTGTGTGTTCCAATTATACGCTTTTGATGGTTCTGAAATTAAAACCTGTGAAGGGCAGCAACCACCATCGATTATGAACCAATGGGCAACCCCAGATAATGAATACATGATTGCAGCAACTTCACGTGAGTTGGGTGAAGTCGTGGTACTCCGTGGCAAATTACCAAGCACCACCAAGACTTATCATGGTGATGCTGTTGTGAATGCAAGCCAATTACGCTATTGGTCAATTTGTACAAATGAACAATTTACCTCAGCGACCAATTATTGTTTATACGATGAAGAGATTACTCAGTTTGATAAAGACGGTTTTTATACCATTGTAGTTGCAAATAAGGATGATCGACCAAATAACGCGATTGAAAGCTGTGGTATAACTTATTTACAACAAAGCGAACGTGGTGATGGTTTCTATACAGTACCTAAAAATAGTCCTGATTATGATGCAGCAAAAGATAATGGACATTCTGACTTAGGTTTATTGCTGGTTCGTAATTTATTACCTTCGGCAGACTTTAAGCAAAGCTTGCAAAATGTCACAACCAACGGAACAGAAAAAGATATTTTGGGTGACTTCGCTCCTGATATTACATACACCACTAAAGCAGAATTTGAAGCGCTGGGTTGTGGTAAGAAATAAGAGTATTGGGTAGGAGGGAGGATACTCCCTCTATTCAAAATAAAAGGATGATAACAATGATAACAATGAAAACAGTTTTAGATGTCTTAATTATTGGTGCTGGTATTTCAGGTATTGGTATGGCAGCACATCTGCGTGACAAATGTCCAAATGCAAGTTTTAAAATCATAGAGCGCCGTACCAATATCGGTGGCACTTGGGATTTGTTTAAATACCCAGGGATTCGCTCTGACTCAGATATGTCGACTTTTGGTTTTAATTTTAAGCCTTGGCGAGAGTCTAAAGTCCTAGCCGATGGGGCATCTATTTGTAACTATCTCCAAGAGACTGTGGCAGAGAAACAACTGGCTAATCATATCGAGTTTGATCAAGAGGTGCTTGAGGCAAATTATGACTCAAATACTAAATTGTGGAAGGTGATCACCAAACATAAGAGCACTGAAAAACAGCAAACCTATACCGCGCGTTTCTTTGTCGGCTGTACGGGTTACTATAACTATAGCGAAGGCTATACACCGCAGTATAAAGATCAAGATGTCTTTAAAGGTCAGTTTATTCATCCGCAGCATTGGCCTGAGGATTTAGACTATCGTAATAAAAAGATCATTGTCATTGGCAGTGGGGCAACGGCGATTACCCTTGTGCCATCGCTCGTCAAAGGCGGTGCAGGGCATGTCACCATGTTGCAGCGTTCGCCGTCGTATATTGCCTCAATTCCATCATCCGACATTATTCATAAAAAGCTCAGTCAATATGTGTCACTTGAAACGGCCTATCAATTTACCCGTTTAAAAAATGTGGCATTACAACGCACATCTTATGCATTATCGAAACGTTTTCCGAAAGCGATGCGTTTTGCTTTATTGAAATCTGTTGAGATGCAAGTAGGTAAAAATGTCGATATGAAACACTTTACCCCAAGCTATAACCCTTGGGATCAGCGTTTATGTGTCGTGCCAGATGGTGATTTATTCAAAGCCTTTAAATCGGGTAAAGCGAGTATTGAAACCGATCATATCGAGCGTTTTGTTGAACAAGGTATTTTGCTGAAATCAGGCAAGATTTTAGAGGCGGATATTATTGTTTCGGCAACAGGTTTGGCATTGCAAATGCTTGGTGGAATGCAGGTTAAGCTCGACAACCAACCTTTTGTGCCTTCAGAACATATGCTGTATAAGGCTGTTTTACCCAATGACTTACCAAATGCCGCGCTGATGATTGGTTATATCAACTCATCATGGACTTTAAAGGTTGATCTAGCAGCAGATTATGTCTGCCGTTTATTAAAGTATATGAATGAAAAAGGCTATGATGAAGTGGTGGCGCAGGCCGATCCATCTTTACTTGCTGAAGATACTGTACTTGGCAGTATGAGTTCGGGTTATATCCAACGTGCTGCAGACATTATTCCACGTCAAGGAAAAACCTATCCTTGGATCGTGACGCATAATTATTTAAAAGACCGTAAAATTTTAAAAACGGCACAGTTTGATGATCCGATTTTAAAATTCTCGAAAAAAACCACACAGCAAGTACAACTGAAAATGATTTCTTAGTTGTTGTATGTTTGGAAGACTATTGAGTGAGATCAAACAGGTCGTTGATCTGTTTGATCTCACGGTTGTAGTCTGCAATGATGCTGACATCATCCGTCTGCAACTGCTCTCGCATCTTTAAAAACTGCTTTTCATCTAAGTCATAGAGCTTAAGGGAAAGCAGTTTTTTGATATCTTCTTCAGAAAAGCGATATTTAATAATTTGAGCAGGCACGCCGCCTACAACAGCATAAGGTGGTACATCTTTAGTTACCACAGCGCCTGTAGCCACCACAGCACCTTCACCGAGTGTAACGCCTTGCATAATCATGGCGCGTGAGCCGATCCAGCAGCCATCACCAATGATTGTATCACCCGCAGGGACAAAACTCCGTGTATCAAACGGAAAGGCTGAAATCCAGTCTGTTCGGTGGAGTTGGTTACCGCCCATCATAATCACGCATTCTGCGCCAAAGCAGACAAAATTACCGATATGTAGCTGGTCTATCGGCTTCTCTGGGGTAGCAGGTTTGTCGTGCAAATAACGCACCACACAGCGCTCAAAACCCTGATCCCAATATGCAGAATAATATGAATAATTACCTTTGATGTGAATATTAGGGTTCTTCACTGTTTTAGAAATGAACTCAAACTCACACCAATGATTGACAGGTGAATTAATCAATTTTTCAGACATAACGTTTAATAGCAATAATGATTCGCGTGACTATTCTAGCTGACTCACTATAAATGTCGACCACAGATAAATGCTTAAGCTCGTTTTAAATGCAGCAAATGCGTGGCTTGAGTATGCCGTATTCGATCTTTACGATTTGCAAAATAACGCTGTGTAATGTCATGTGCAGATAAATCTTCTAAGACTACATAACCCAGATTTGTCACGGCACGGTGTAACTCATTACTGTGAAATGTCCCAATAATGGGTTCACTTAAAAAATAGGTAAATTTGGAAACAGCAAATGATCCGACACGCTCTATACCAGTTAAATCTTGATAGGGAATAGAATAATCTAAAACCAATTCGCTACCTGTGGCTGCAAATTCGGCAATGGTTTGTAAGGTGCTCATAGTTGTTTTTGGTTTTAAATAATGTGTCGTTCCAAGCCAAGAAAAGAAAGCGGGTTGCTCGGTATTATAAGAACTCCGTTTTAAGGCATACGCTAAATTTTCTTTCTCAAAATCAATCGAAACAAACTCAACATGGTCTGGAATATGCCCGAGTTTCTGTAGACTTTGTATTTTTAATGCCTGAGTATCAGGGTGATCAACTTCAAAGATTTTAATATCGGAGTATTTCTGAGCTAAACGGAGGACAAAAGAATCTAAACCTGCACCAATCAGCACATATTGTTTAATCCCTTGTTGTACTGCCTTTTCTAATTGATCTTCGGCATAGCGTGAACGTGCCACCACCTGTGCGGTGAGTAATCCAAATGTTTGGTTAGGAATTTTACTATTTAACGCTTTTATACATGCACGACTTGAAAGCAGTCGACGCCAAATTGGACTGGTGAAATGAAAGGCATAAGGGTCGGAAAAAACAGGTTGGTTCGCATATAAATAATGATTTGCGCGAATAGCAGCGGCAGCTTGTGCCGTTCGGCTTGCATGTCCAAATTTCATCGTGTGTTATGACTCTTTTTGTTTTAGATAACACTTTAATGAAATAAGCCATTTGAACAATGACGTATTCAGTCGACTATTGTTGCTGAACGTACATTTTGGTCACTCGATAGCATACATTGGGCTAAGGAAAACATACAATAATAAAAAACCCCTCAAAAGAGGGGCTTAAAATTGCTTATCTTAATGAATTAAAGATATTCAACTTTAGAAATTTCATACTCAACTTCACCTTGTGGTGTGTTGATTTTTACATCGTCGCCTTCGTTTTTACCCAAAAGACCACGCGCAATTGGTGAATTCACAGAGATTTTGTTGATTTTAAAATCTGCTTCGTCATCACCAACGATTTTATAAGTCTTTTGTTCTTCAGTATCTAAGTTTTCAATGGTCACAGTCACACCGAAAACCACACGGCCATTTTGCTCAAGTGATTTAACATCAATTACTTGGCAAGCACCCAATTTACCTTCGATATCTTGGATACGGCCTTCACAGAAACCTTGTTGCTCGCGAGCAGCGTGGTATTCAGCGTTTTCTTTCAAATCCCCATGTTCACGCGCTTCAGCAATTGCTGCAGTAATACGTGGACGATCAACACTTTTAAGTTGCTGTAATTCTTTCTCTAGGGCAATTTTGCCTTCGGGAGTCATAGGATAACGTTGCATTGTTGTCCCTCATGTTTGTAAAAAGAAAAAATCAGTAAAATTTTTACTGACCTAGAAATGAAAAAAAGCCCGCCACCGAGAGGTAGCGGGACTTCTCGGTAACTTAATTAACCTTTAGTAAGGTCTTGTAAGCGGTATACATCCATTGGCAATTTGATTGCTAAAGCTTGGCATACTGCATCAGCACCGTTAAGGGTAGTTGTGTAATACACTTTACCTTGTAATGCAGAGCGACGGATCGAGAATGAATCTTCTTGAGCCTGTTTGCCTTCAGTTGTATTGATAATGAGGTGAACTTCGCCATTTTTCAAGCGGTCAACGATATTAGGACGGCCTTCAGTCACTTTGTTCACACGTTCACATTCAATACCAGCATCTTTAATCACATCATAAGTACCGCCAGTAGCGATCACTTTAAAGCCAAGATCTGTCAACTGTTTCGCAATACCAACAGCACGAGGCTTGTCAGAATGACGAACAGATAAGAATGCATGTTTAACTTCGCCTTCCGTTGGTAGGCCTGGTAAACGGTCATTAGAGCCTAACACAGCTTTATAGAACGCTTCACCAAATGTTTTACCTACACCCATCACTTCGCCTGTAGATTTCATCTCAGGGCCAAGAATTGGGTCAACACCAGGGAATTTGTTGAATGGGAACACAGCTTCTTTTACAGAGAAGTGTTCAGGAATAATCTCTGTAGTGAATCCTTGAGATTCTAGAGATTGACCTGCCATACAACGCGCAGCAACTTTCGCTAAAGATTCACCGATACACTTAGAAACGAACGGAACAGTACGTGATGCACGTGGGTTCACTTCTAGAATGTATACGTCAGTACCTTTAACCGCAAACTGTACGTTCATTAAACCAATTACGCCAAGCTCTTTTGCCATAGCGATGGTTTGACGACGCATTTCGTCCTGTACTTCTTGAGATAAAGAGTAAGGAGGAATAGAACATGCTGAGTCACCTGAGTGAATACCAGCTTGTTCGATATGCTGCATGATACCGCCGATCACAACGTCTTTACCGTCAGATACGCAGTCCACGTCAACTTCAATCGCATCGTCAAGGAAGTGGTCAAGAAGTACTGGCGCTTCGTTAGATGCTTGAACCGCATCACGTAAGTAACGTTTCAATTCTTCGTCGTTGTACACGATTTCCATCGCACGGCCACCAAGGACATAAGATGGACGTACCACAAGTGGGTAGCCAACTTTTGCTGCTTCAGCCATACCTTCTTCAGCAGATTTTACGATGCTGTTGTTTGGTTGACGAAGTTGTAGACGTTGAATCATTTGTTGGAAACGTTCACGGTCTTCTGCACGGTCAATCGCGTCAGGTGATGTACCGATAATTGGCGCACCAGCTTCTTCTAAAGCACGAGCCAATTTAAGCGGAGTTTGACCGCCGTACTGAACGATAATGCCTTTAGGCTTCTCGATACGTACGATTTCAAGTACATCTTCCAAAGTGATTGGTTCGAAGTACAAACGATCTGATGTGTCGTAATCCGTAGAAACCGTTTCAGGGTTACAGTTCACCATGATAGTTTCATAGCCGTCTTCACGCATTGCAAGGGCAGCGTGTACACAGCAGTAATCGAATTCGATACCTTGACCAATACGGTTAGGACCGCCACCGATGACCATGATCTTGTCGCGAGTAGACGGATTCGCTTCACATTCTTCATCGTAAGTTGAGTACATGTAAGCTGTATCAGATTCGAATTCAGCCGCACATGTATCTACACGTTTGTAAACAGGGGTCACGCCCAAGTTCCAACGGTGTTTACGGAATTGTTTTTGTGAAATACCCATCAATTTCGCAATACGAAGGTCAGATAAACCTTTGCGTTTGAACGAACGGATGTTATCAGTGTTTAAGTCACCAAAACCTAAAGATTTGATTTTCTCTTCAGTTTTGATGATGTCTTCGATTTGGATCAAGAACCAACGGTCAATATTCGTCGCAGCGAACACTTCATCTAACGTGAAACCATGACGGAATGCATCGCCAACGTACCAAATACGCTCAGGACCAGGCACTTTAAGTTCTTGAAGGATTTTTTCTTTCGCACCTTCAGTACCCACTTCGATTTTTTCATCAAAGCCAGCAGCACCCACTTCAAGACCACGAAGCGCTTTTTGTACTGACTCTTGGAAGTTACGGCCAATTGCCATGACTTCACCCACAGATTTCATCTGTGTAGTTAAAGTTGCATCAGCTTGTGGGAATTTCTCGAAGTTGAAACGAGGAATCTTAGTCACAACATAGTCAATCGCAGGTTCGAATGATGCAGGAGTTGTACCGCCAGTGATGTCATTTTTCAATTCATCAAGGGTATAACCGACTGCCAATTTCGCTGCAATTTTTGCAATTGGGAAACCGGTTGCTTTAGATGCCAAAGCAGATGAACGAGAAACACGAGGGTTCATCTCGATCACAACCATACGGCCATCTTTCGGGTTAATACCGAACTGAACGTTCGAACCACCCGTTTCTACACCAATTTCACGAAGTACTGCTAAAGAGGCATTACGTAAAAGTTGGAATTCTTTGTCTGTTAATGTTTGTGCAGGGGCAACAGTGATTGAGTCACCTGTGTGCACGCCCATTGGGTCAAAGTTTTCAATGGTACATACAATGATACAGTTGTCGTTTTTGTCACGAACAACTTCCATTTCGTACTCTTTCCAACCAATCAATGATTCATCAATTAAAAGTTGGTGAGTAGGAGAAAGGTCGAAACCGCGTTCACAGATCTCGATAAATTCTTCTTTGTTGTATGCGATACCACCGCCTGAACCACCCATCGTAAATGATGGACGGATAATCACAGGGAAACCGAAGCGTGCTTGAATTTCTAACGCTTCTTCCATTGATTCAGCGATGTCAGCTTTTGGACATTCAAGACCAATTTTACGCATTGCTTGGTCGAAGAGTTTACGGTCTTCGGCTTTTTCAATTGCTTCTTTAGTCGCGCCGATCAATTCAACATTGTATTTTTCTAAAATGCCGTGCTCATCAAGGGCGAGGGCACAGTTCAATGCAGTTTGACCACCCATTGTTGGAAGAACTGCATCTGGGCGTTCTTTCTCAATGATCGCTGCAACAGTTTGCCACGTAATCGGTTCGATATACGTTGCATCTGCCATTGCAGGGTCAGTCATAATCGTTGCAGGGTTAGAGTTAACAAGAATAACTCGGTAACCTTCTTCACGAAGCGCTTTACACGCTTGCGCGCCTGAATAGTCAAACTCACACGCCTGACCAATCACAATCGGACCAGCACCAATAATTAAGATGCTTTTAATGTCTGTACGTTTAGCCATGATGCTTCCTTAATTACTTCTTAGATGCTTCGATAAGTTCGATGAAATGATCGAAAAGTGGTGCGCAGTCATGTGGACCAGGGCTTGCTTCTGGGTGACCTTGGAAACTGAACGCAGGTTTGTCTGTACGATGAATCCCTTGAAGGGTTTGGTCGAACAGCGATTTGTGCGTAGCTTTCAAGTTTGCAGGAAGAGTTTCTGCATCCACTGCGAAGCCGTGGTTTTGAGAAGTAATCATCACTGTACCATTTTCTAAGTTTTGTACAGGATGGTTAGCACCGTGGTGACCGTGAGGCATTTTCACAGTTTTTGCACCTGATGCAAGTGCAAGAATTTGGTGACCTAAGCAAATACCGAATACAGGTACATTACGTGCGTCTTCTACAATTGTTTTTACAGCTTCAATTGCATAATCACATGCTGCTGGATCGCCGGGGCCGTTCGATAAGAACACGCCATCTGGATTCAGCGCAAGTACATCAGCAGCAGGAGTTTGCGCAGGCACGACAGTCAATTTACAACCGCGGTCTGCGAGCATACGTAAGATGTTGGTTTTGACACCGTAATCGTATGCAACAACATGGAATTTAAGTTCTGGTTGAGCGAAACCTTTACCAAGCGCCCAAGAGCCTTCAGTCCACTCGAAACCGGTCGGATCACAGCATTCTTTTGCAAGGTCTAAACCATTAAGACCACCAAAAGCACGTGCTTTAGCTAACGCTTCTTCTTCAGTCGCGTTTTCACCAGCAAGGATACAACCGTTTTGCGCACCTTTTGATCGCAGAATACGCGTTAATTTACGAGTATCAATATCTGCGATAGCAACAACATTGTGTTGTTTAAGGTAATCACTTAGTGATTGCTCAGCACGGAAGTTGCTATGCAATAAAGGTAGGTCACGAATGATCAATCCGTTGGCCCATACTTTATGAATTCGACCTGACTCAGCGTCTTCATCATTACAACCTGTGTTACCGATATGTGGGTAAGTTAGGGTCACAAGTTGTTGTGCATAACTTGGGTCAGTCAAAATTTCTTGATAGCCAGTCATGGCAGTGTTGAAAACGACTTCACCAGTCGTACTACCCGATGCGCCAATTGAAGTACCTTTAAAAATAGTACCATCGGCAAGGGCTAAAATTGCTGGGGTGCTCAAACCAAAGCTCCTGAAATTTAGGCTGTAAAAAAGCGAGAAGACGAAAAAAAAGGAAGGCTGCTTAAAAACCTACCCTCCTTACATCTGCTCGCTTGAACTTAACACGGCATTATACGCAGAAAGCCACTGAAAGTCCATTGTAAATATTAGGAATAAAGCAGATAAAGCGCTTGCATTTTAGAATAAAGTTTGGTTTTGCAAAATCGTAGAAAAATGTAAGCAATTAATTATTGTCAGACAAATCATAAATTAAAATTTATCAAAAAGCGCTAATGTGGTTCGGTCAGCAAAAACTACAGGTACAAAGTCATGGCAACACAACAAAAACAAACGGCGGCTAAATCCTCCCTGAAAGAAGTCGTTATCGAAGGTGCTGAAAAGCTTGAACAAGTTACAAAAGAAGCGAGTGTTCAAGCCACAGAAGCGGTTACTGAAAGCAAAGAAAAGATCGGAGCAGAGGCAAAGCAGTTGAATGCCAGTGTGCAAGATCAATTGCGTCATTTGAAGCAAGATGTATTGAATAAACTTGATCAGTTAAAAGTTCAGTTTGGTTCATCGCAAAAAGATTTTAGTGAACTCAAAGAGTTTGTGAAAACTGAGTTTAATACGGTTATTGATGATCTTTCAAAACTTGGAAAAGAGCTGAAAGAAGATGTGACCCAAATTTCAGGAAAGCACAAAGATCATTTAACAGAAACATTTAAGCGTTCTAAGGAACATACTTTGGAAGCGTGGAAAAAAATTTCACCAGTGAAAGCTGAAGTTACGGATCAAACCACAAATCTTAAAAGTTAATTGTGAATGACATGAATTTTAAAGCGCTTAAGCTAAGTCTAGTCATTCTAGGGAGCTGGATTGGGTGAGAGCGAATTAAACTTAAAGTTAACGCTATATATGCATAAGGGAGCCATTAATGGCTCCCTTATTGTGAATAGTACATTTAAGTACAAAGCACTTATTTAAAAATAAGCAGGCAATAAAAAAGCAAAAGATCGTACTTTTGCTTTTTATCGAAGATCAAAACATTAAAAAGTTTAGAACTGATGTAGCCAATCACGTTTGTTGTGAAAGTCAGCATTTGGACTACTATGCTGCATGGCATAGTACTGTTCACCTTGAGAGGTTTTCAGTACTGCAGTTAGACCAATATAGAGATCTTCCCATTTAAGTTTGTACTTCAGCATAAATTCTGTCAGATCAAGACTGACATTTAAGCCATAGTGCGTCCGTTTCAACTGATTCAGTTCGATATCGTAAGCAGCTTGTGGCGGCATATCTTCTGGATAGCGATATTCTTCAAACTGGTAAACCTGCCAAGCTTGTGAAGGGGAGAGGTTGATTTCACGATAAAAGTCTTCGTTGCGTACACCAATAAAAACTTCTAGGCAGGTCTGTTCCCACAAAAAATCGATTCGTGGGTGAGCTGATACCAATTCTGGCCATTGAATCAGTTGATTTGGGTCTCGAATCCAATAACCCACATTTAAAGTATATGGGCTTTGTTGTTCGATAGCACCTACGACTGATACAGCCTGAAAGCGACGATCAAAAGCGCTGAGTTCAAAACTTGCCATAAATGTTTAGTTAGACAGGTGTGCGTAGCGAACAAGGTTAGACAGTTTTGCATTTTGTTTTGCCGCTTTGCGGTAAATCAAAGCAATCTTACCAATCGTTTGAACAACTTCAGAACCTGAAACTGTCGCAATTTCAGTAATCATTGCAGCACGAGCTTCACGGTCTTCTGCCACAACTTTCACTTTAATTAACTCATGGTCGTTTAACGCACGGTTTAATTCTTCAACAACGCTTTCTGATAAGCCTTTGTCCGCAACCATTACAACTGGGTTTAGGGTGTGACCAATTTGACGTAAGCGTTTACGTTCTTGAATAGATAAAGCCGCCATAAATATAACCTAATTTTAAAAACGACCTAGTATAGCAAAATCAAAGTTGAAGCGCTGTATTTAATCGGCATTTTCTCGATGAAGATTATTGAAAAAAACATGATTTAAGATGCTTTTTAGATACACATGTCTACTGCAAAAGTGCTGAATTTCACGTACAATCAAGACTGAGAAGTTTTTTTTATTTAGAGAGTTATGGCTACCCGCATTACTAACCAGAAATTATCCAAAAGTAGTCGTGACTGGATGCGTGAGCATCTTGATGACCCCTTTGTGAAAAAAGCACAAAAGGAAGGATATCGTGCGCGTGCCGCTTATAAATTGCTTGAAATTCAAGAAAAATACAAATTGATCAAGCCAGGCATGACCGTTGTCGACTTAGGTGCTGCACCAGGTAGTTGGTCGCAAATTGCCGGTAAACTTGTTGGCGACAAAGGTTTGGTGATTGCTTCTGATATTTTACCCATGGATGCTTTACCCGATGTGACCTTCTTGCAAGGTGACTTTCGTGAACAAGAAGTGTTCGATGAATTGTTAAAAATTTTAGATGGACGTACTGTAGACGTTGTAATTTCAGATATGGCCCCCAATACATCAGGTAATAAGGCTGTAGATCAACCGCGTCAGATTTATCTTTGTGAATTAGCAATCGACTTTGCTCAAAAGGTTCTTGGACCAAATGGACAATTTGTTGTTAAAGTGTTCCAAGGTGTTGGATTTGATGAATACCGTAAGCAAGTTGTAGACACATTTGATGTGCTGAAAACAGCAAAACCGGCGGCTTCACGTGCTCGATCTAAAGAAGTGTTTTTAATCGGGCAGGGACGTAAGAAAGCTTTCAAGTAAAGTTTACTTGCCAACTCGTTAAAAATTGTGCATTTTGTACGTTTTTAAATTATTGCGAAGCTACTCTGCAGCGTAAGTATTAGAGTCACCCATGTAAATGGGATTGAACGAATTAGATAGAAATGGGAATAAAGCTTTGAGCGATCTTTTTAAGAATGCCGTGTTGTGGCTGGTTATCCTAGGCGTGCTGGTTTTAATCTTCAGCAACGTCAGTGACCGCAATCAACCGACCGCGATGAACTATTCTGAGTTCGTGGCAGCCGTAAATGCGGGTCAGATTAAACAAGTCACCATTGATGGCGAAAGAATTCGTGGCGAAAAATCAAACGGTTCTGAGTTTGAAAGTATCCGTCCTGCGGTTCAAGATCCTGAACTTATGCCGAACCTAATCAAGAACAATGTTGTTGTTGAAGGTACAGCGCCACAGCGTCAAAGTATTTTGATGCAACTTCTGATTGCAAGTTTCCCTGTTCTTTTAATCATTCTGTTATTCATGTTCTTTATGCGCAACATGGGTGGTGGGGCTGGTGGTAAGAATGGCCCAATGAGTTTTGGTAAGTCAAAAGCAAAAATGCTGTCTGAAGACCAAATCAAAGTGACATTTACTGATGTTGCGGGCTGTGATGAAGCTAAACAAGAAGTTGTTGAAATCGTTGACTTCCTAAAAGATCCATCTAAGTTCAAACGACTTGGTGCAAGCATTCCGAAAGGTGTGCTTATGGTTGGTCCTCCGGGTACAGGTAAAACTTTACTTGCTAAAGCGATTGCGGGTGAAGCGAAAGTACCGTTCTTTAGTATTTCGGGTTCTGACTTTGTTGAAATGTTCGTGGGTGTGGGTGCGTCTCGTGTCCGTGACATGTTTGAACAAGCAAAGCGTCATGCGCCATGTATCATTTTCATTGATGAGATCGATGCTGTTGGTCGTCACCGTGGTTCAGGTACAGGCGGTGGTAATGATGAGCGTGAGCAAACATTAAACCAAATGTTGGTTGAAATGGATGGCTTTGAAGGCAACGAAGGTATTATCGTCATTGCTGCAACAAACCGTGCTGACGTATTGGATAAAGCTTTACTTCGTCCAGGTCGTTTTGACCGTCAAGTGATGGTATCTCTACCGGATATTAAAGGTCGTGAGCAAATCCTGAATGTACATTTGAAAAAATTACCTTCTGTGACTGGTGTAGATGTCAAAGTCTTAGCACGTGGTACACCGGGCTTCTCGGGTGCACAGTTGGCTAACCTTGTAAACGAAGCGGCACTGTTTGCTGCACGTCGTAACAAGAACACGGTCGATATGCATGACTTTGAAGATGCAAAAGATAAGCTTTACATGGGTCCTGAACGTAAATCGATGGTGATTCGTGAAGAAGAACGTCGTGCGACGGCTTATCATGAAGCAGGTCATGCAATTGTTGCTGAAATATTGCCGGGTACAGACCCTGTGCATAAAGTGACAATCATGCCGCGTGGTTGGGCACTGGGTGTGACTTGGCAGTTGCCTGAACATGACCAAACCAGCCATTACAAAGACAAAATGTTGAATGAACTTTCAATTTTGTTTGGTGGTCGTATTGCAGAAGAAGTCTTCATTAACCAAATGTCGACTGGTGCTTCAAATGACTTTGAACGTGCAACGAAAATGGCACGAGCAATGGTTACTAAATACGGTATGTCCGATAAAATGGGTGTCATGGTTTACGAAGATGATTCACAGCAGTCATTCATGGGTGGTTTAGGAAGTCGTGTGATTTCTGAAGCAACGCAGCTTGAAGTTGACCGTGAAGTTCGTCGTATTTTAGATGAGCAATATAAAGTTGCTCGCGATATTCTTGAAAATAACAAAGATATTGCACATGCCATGGTGAAAGCATTGCTTGAATGGGAAACCATTGATCGTGATCAAATCCGTGACATTATGGAAGGTCGTGAACCTCAACCACCAAAAGTGTACATCGCTGAAAATCCAGTGATTGATGTCACACCAACGGATGGTCCAGATGTTCCACCACCATTACCGTCATTGCCAAAAGCATAAAATTTTAAAACCACCTTCGGGTGGTTTTTTTATATGAAAATAAATGCATGTGAACGAAATGCTGAGCAAACTTAGCGTTAAAATAAGCGCAGCAAAATCTTGGATGTGTAATATGAAGTTGGTGTCTTTGCCTAATAAAATTTTAAACTGTGGTAATTTGCAATTAGATTTGTCAGAGCCACATGTGATGGGGATTTTAAATGTCACACCGGACTCTTTTAGTGATGGTGGCAAACATAATGGTAAAGACCAAGCTATAGCACATGCCTTACAAATGATAGTGGATGGCGCGACAGTGATTGATGTCGGTGGTGAGTCAACACGTCCGGGTGCATCTGTTGTTGAGGTTGAAGAGGAAATTCGACGGGTCGTACCCGTCGTTGAAGCCTTATCCAAACACAATGTGGTGATTTCTATTGATACCTCACAACCTGAGGTGATTGAGGCAGCGGTTCAGGCAGGTGCGCATATCTGGAATGATGTACGTGCATTAACTCGGCCGAATGCCTTAGAAACCGCTGCAAAACTGGATATTCCAGTGATCATTATGCATATGCGCGGCGAACCCACCACGATGAATAATCTAGATCAGTATCAAGATGTTGTGGCTGATGTCATTGATGAATTAAAGCAACGCGTGCAAAATGCATTGGACGCAGGCGTGCGTGCAGAAAATATTATGATTGATCCGGGTTTTGGTTTTGCTAAAAATGCGCAGCAAAACTTAAAGCTTTTACAGCAATTCTATCAATTGAATGACATGGGCTATCCGATCCTGTCTGCATTATCACGTAAGCGTTTTATCGGTGAAGCACTTGGAGGTGCAGATGCACAAAATCGCGCTGTAGGCTCGGTTGCAGCGCATCTACTCAGCATTCAACAAGGTGCATGTATGGTTCGCGCACATGACGTCAAAGCGACGGTAGATGCGATACGTGTTTGGCAAGCCATGCAGAATGCAGACTGATTTGAAAATACTGAATCCCAATAAATTTGGTGAATTGTAGTATTTGTGTTATATAAGCGCCCTGAATGTTTTGTGATAGAGTTTCGTATGTTTGCAGATTTACTGCTACCCATGTTTGATGATGAATATTACCCAGATGTGTTGGTTGCAGAGGTGAAGTTATTGGTTGTTCAATTTGCGAAGAAAATTGCAAAAGCAGATTTAAGTTCAACTGATATCTACCATTTTGCCAATGAAACGGTTGCACAGCTCAATAAGATGAAACCTCAATTTGAAGATTTAGATTCGTCTTTGGATGATACGGCTGCAGATTATATTGCAGAAGCCATGATGATGGTGCTGCAAGACGAAGGCCATATGGATATTGAAATGGAAGAGTTAGTTGCTAACCGAGAATGGTAATTGAACTTTAAAAAAAGCCCTGTAGTGACAGGGCTTTTTTGTGTCTAGGGATTTAAAAAATTATTTAGCTTTGTCTATAAAATCTTTAAACGATGATTTGATCGATGCTGATAGTTTCTGTTCTTCTTGTATGGCTTGTAAGTGTAGGGCGTAGAAATACATTTGATGCTCTTTTTGTTTTAAAGATTGTTGATAAGACCAAAATGCCAGTTGGCGAAGCTTTTGTAGTTTTACTCGTTCAATGGCGCTGCTTTCAGGTTTATAAAATAATTCAGTAAATACACATAAAAACAGACTGAAAAAAAGTCCACAGAGACTGATGAGGTTTAATACATCTGTTTGTAGATACTTAAAGTTTATAGCAAGGAGAAGTGTGAATCCGCCAAGGAGATACAGTTGTATTTGCAGACGCGGAACTGCGGACTTACTGCTAAAACGTGCTTGATAATGTGCATACCAGACATAGCAATAGATCAAAGGAAGAATAATCAATACACCAAAATTGAACGCCATTTTGGCGTCGTGTATTGAAAGTGCCGTTGATAGCATCTGGCCAAGTACAGCGCTGCCAAGAGAGATTAAAAGTATCAGGCAAAAGCTAAAGATTAAAATGGGTGCAGTGGGTGTGAGATTGATGATTTTAAAATGCGCAAACAGCAGCCGTTGATAAAAGGCATCGGGATGCTTAAGTTGTAGTGCAGGGAGATTAAAATCTGAAGGTATTGGCATTGAATAATAATAGATTTATAAATTTTAGGCATAAAAAAACCAGCAAATTGCTGGATCTTTTATTGCACCAATCTTAGAAGTATAAGAATGGTGCCCGAGGCCAGACTCGAACTGGCACGCTTTGTGGGCGGGGGATTTTAAATCCCCTGTGTCTACCGATTTCACCACTCGGGCATGTGCGCAATAATAGAGGACGAAATGGAGCTTGGCAAGTGTATTTGATGGTGTTTGTTTTAAAATCAATCAATTCATGCATATAAGTTGAAAATATTCAAAAATATTGATGTATTGACTGACATTTTGAGCAGTGAATTAAAGTTTTTTTCACTACACCAAAGTCGACTTATTTCATTAACTCATCAAGATAATGTTCAACATTTTGGTGCTTTAGCTTTTTACATAGCTGATTTTCCTGTTGTAGCATTTGTATGTGCAAATTTTGGAACTGGGTAAAGCGCTCAGATAACTGTTTATGATTTACTTGATTTGGATTACTGAGTGTCAAACGTAATTTTGCTTTAAGCATTTGTTTATACGACCAGTAAGCAATACGACGTGTCTCTTGTAGAAAATAGTATTCTTGCGTGTTACTTCCACCTTTGAATAGATTTTCTTTATAAAAACGCACAAAGCCGAAACTCATGGCGAAAAAGAACAATACAGATTGAACGAAGGTACTTTGTAAAAAGGCGATATTGAGTAACTGTAATAAAATCACGATCGCAAGTCTGAACGGCGTATTCTTCAAACTTTGATACAGTGACATCGAACTGTGTTTGATTTGCTTGATAACTAAAGGCACAACCAGCATGAAAAACAGCATAATACTTAATACAGCAATACCATGAGCTCGAAACTCACTCATTTCTGGAAAATACAGTTGCACTGCATGACCAATACTCATGCTCAAAGAAATAAAAATCATCGCCGCCAAAACCCAAGGAATGAGTTCTTTGAGTTCGTCTAAAATGCCTTGAGTTTTCAGTTGGCTATAAAATAAATAATTATGTTTAAAGGCTGCTGGATATTGCTGTTTCAGTTGTTGAAGGTAAAGTGCAGCCTGTTTCTTTTGAGCCATATTGTGACGTTAGTATTAAAGCGTGAAAGTAATATAGTTGATTTCGATATTTTTGACATAATTTTTTTCTAAATCATGTTGTATATCTGAACATTATAAGAGAAAACGCAATTTCTATAGCGAAGGTCGCAGTTTTCATGCTGCTTTTATGCGAAAATACATACTTATTGAATATTAAGTTTTTATAGGCAGTTTATGACTGATCACTCTCCTGAAACATTAAGCGATATCGAAATTCTAGACATTCTTCAGTCGATGAAATCAGATGTTTTAAATACTGAAGCAAATGAAGTGATTCGTAGTGGGGGAAAAGCTGGTCGTCAAGAAGCACACAAACAAGCTTTGGTGAAATTAAATCAAGCATTTGAAGATAAATTTGTTGAAGCTGTGACTTTGGCTTTAGGCTTAAATGAAGGCCAAAGTAAAAAAATCCGCTACAAAAAAGATCGTATCCGTATTTTGAAAGTTCGTGGTATCGATTATTTAGCGATTGATGGTGCTGAAACTGCACAAGTATTGTCGCAAGTTGCACAAGCGATTGTACGTGAAGACGCAACGGTGACTCATGACCTGCATAATATTTTCCCATTTTGGAAAGAAGGCTGGCCAATGGTGCAATTCGACAATGTCTATAAAATTTTAGAAGATGACATTCGTATTCATTATGAAGCAGTTCTAGAAGCATTAATTTCAAAGCATTAATCACTACAAATGAACCTGTGAGTGTAAAACACTGGCTAGTTCATTTATTGTTAAGCATAAAAAAAGCACCTGATGGTGCTTTTTTTATCTTTAACTTTTTAAGTTAAGCTCGAATAAAATGGAAACATTCCAAAGATCAGACCTGCTGCTAACATGACAAAACACGTGATTACAGCCCAGATAATGGTAAATTTCTGATGTTGTCCAAACTCGATACCCGCAAGTCCACAGAGTAAATAGGTCGAAGGGACAAGTGGAGAGAGTAGGTGTACAGGTTGCCCTACGATGGAGGCACGTGCCATTTCTACAGGTGCAATTCCATAATGAGCTGCTGCATCGGAAAGAATTGGTAAAACCCCAAAATAGAAAGCATCATTCGACATAAAGAAAGTCATCGGCATACTGATGACAGCGGTAATCGGTGCTAAATAGGGACCCATACTTTCAGGGATAATTGCCACAAGTTGTTTGGACATGGCTTCTACCATGCCTGTTCCAGCTAAAATTCCGGTAAAAATACCTGCAGCAAAAATAATGCCGACCACGTTTAAAGCACTACCTGCATGATGTGCGATTAACTTTTTCTGCAAGTCGACATTTTTGTAGTTGACGACTAGCGCAATACATAAAGCCACCATGAATAAAATAGGCATAGGTAAAATACTAAAAACCAGAAAAATCATCAGAACGACGGTTAACAGTGCATTAAACCAACGTAGATCTGCGCGGTTGGCTTCTGGATTATCTGAGATTTGAATGTTTTCACCATGGCTGATATCCAATTGGACAATTCCTAGACGCTTTCTTTCCATGCGACCATACATCGTTCCTAAGAAATACAACCAGCCGATGGCAAATAACATCGGTAAAACCATCGGAACAAAAACATCACTTGGGTCGACATGAAGTGCGCTGGCGGCGCGGGCTGTAGGCCCACCCCATGGCGTAAGGTTCATAATGCCGCTAGAGAGCATAATCAAACATGCCATAATCAGTGGGCTCATACCTAAGCGCATATAGAGTGGCAGCATGGCCGCAACACAGATCATATATGTTGTAGAACCATCTCCATCCAAAGAGACAATTAACGTCAGGGTAATGGTTCCAAGAACGACTTTTAAGGGATCACCTTTGACCATTTTTAAAATAAATTTCACCGAAGGGTCGAACAAACCTGTATCAATCATGATGGCAAAATACAGAATCGCAAAAAGCAGCATGATGCCAGTCGGTGCAAGTTTTTTTACACCTTCAATCATCATGTCGCCAATTTCATTTATTTGTATGTGTGACAAGCTGTCAAAATAAAAACCAAGTAACCACGCAATCAAGGCAAAAAGTAGGGGAATTAAAGTCAGTGCGACAAGTGGGCTTAAGCGTTTCGACATGATCAAATACATAAAACACAAGATCATGCCCAAACCGAGTACGGTTAACATGGTTCATTCCTTTGAAATATAAAGCTGTTTTTAAATCCAAGGGCAGAGCATAAAGAGAAATTTCATCAGTCAAAACAAAGGTGAGAAAATGTGAAATACATCACTATTTTGATGAAAAATAGTCATTAATAATGAAGATATTAAGGAAGGCCGGTTTTTCGATTTATTTTAATTTTTATTCAAAAAAAGTGGTCTGTTTACATATATTCAACATCTGTAGAGAACTGTAAGTGCGGTGTAGATCCAGTTTGATCACAATAATTGCACTTAAGCAAAAATAGACAGTAGGGTCCGAATCGGCCAACTAAAAAATCGGAACCAAAAAATTAAGGGATTATAAAAAAACAGACCAAAACGCATGGTTTCGTCATATTGTTGTCTGCCACGTTCATAAGGATAAGGCGTTAAAAACCAAGCAGTGACGATCAGTGCAACACCGACCAATAGAAATAAAGGTTGTGGATGAGCTTTGAAAAAATAATAGATTAGATAAGCCCCAGTATAAAAACTAAAGCAAGTCAAAATCGCTTTAAGTGAAAAAGACATCTTCGTATTCCATCGTATTTATATTTTATTGTTTTAGAAAAAAGAAGAATCGAATTAATCCGATTCTTCTGGTGTATCAAGTTCAGTTTCAGTCTGTTGTAAGCGGGTCACTAATAATTGGTCAATTTTAAAGTGGTCTACATCAACAACTTCAAATTTGTAGCCATGATAAGTAACAAAGTCAGCTGGACGTGGAATTTTACGCAGTTTAAACATCATAAAGCCCGCAAGGGTTTCATAGTTTTCTTCATCGGGCATTTCATCTAAAGCGAGGGCATGCTTTAAATCTTCAATTGGTGTACTGCCATCGATAAGCCAAGAATCTGCATCACGTTTAATAATTTGTTGTTCTGCTTCAATCGGTGTTACCCAGTCGCCCATCACGGTAATCATGATGTCGGAGAGGGTAATAACGCCAACAACCAATGCATATTCGTTAATTACAACGGCAAATTTTTCTTTGGTTGAACGGAAACGATCGAGTAATTCAGACAGTGTTAAGGTATCTGGAATCGTGAGAACATTACGAATAGTATTTTCGTTGAGTTGTAAAAGTGACTGATTGTTGAGGATACGAACCAAAATATCTTTGGCATCTACATAGCCAATCACGTCATCAATATTTTCACTACAGACCAAAAACTTCGAATATGGAAATTCAGCGAGTTTTTGACGAATACTGGCTTCTGATTCTTTTAGGGTAAAGTACACCACGTTTTCACGTGTAGTCATACTTGAAGGGACGTTACGTTCTTCCAGCTCAAATACGTTTTCAATAAAGTGGTGTTCTTGCTTTTGAAGTACACCAGCTTGAGCACCGGCATCCATCACGGCTGAAATGTCGTCAAAGGTAATATTGTCATCACGTGTTGTATTCACTTTGAATAAACGAAACAACAAATTGGCAATGGCATTAATCACCCACGCCATTGGCTTACACACCTTAATAAAGATTTGAATCGGGTCTACAACAGCAACGGCAATTTTTTCAGGTGCAATCATCGCCAAACGTTTTGGCATCAAATCAGCAAATAGAATGAATAAGGATGTGACTAAAGTAAACGACAGAGTGAAACCGATAGTTTCAGTCCACGGGCCCTGATAAAAACGAGTGACTAAGCTAATGAAATAAGGACGAAAAGCACCTTCACCCAAAATACCGCCAAGAATTGCCACGGCATTTAAGCCAATTTGTGATGCGGCGAAAAAGTCTGCTGAGTTGGCTTGTAAGTCAAGCACACGTTGTGCACGTGAATCTCCAGATTCAGCCAAAATTTTAAGTTTTACTTTTCGTGCACCCGCAAGGGCAATTTCTGTTAGTGAAAGAAAACCCGCACCGACGATCAGGAGAATAATAATGACAATATTTTGGAAAAGGCTCACGAATACACCTGTTTGTGATTCATTCTATTTTTCTGTATTTCTAACACAAAAATGGGCAAGGTAGTAGTCTTAACTACTACCTATATAGTGACAGTATACGTTTGAATTAATAAGGAATTAAAGAATTAATTACTGATACTGTGAAAACTGAGAGTTATTCATTAAGTATTCGCGGTTTTCTTCTTCAATCATTTGACGTGCAACATACAAGATAAGTTGACGTAACCAGCGATGAGCAGGGTGATGATGAAGTAATGGACACCAAGCCATTTTTAATTCAAATTCAGGAATATAGAATGGTGGATCACGAAGTAACAGGTTTTGACTTTTGGCTTGAAGTCGAGCAATGCGGCTTGGCAGAGTTGCAACCAAGTCAACATTCGATGCCAATAAGCCCGGCATTTGATAATGACGGGTGAAAACTGAAATTTTACGTTTTTGGCCAATACGTTCTAAGGCTTGATCAATCCAACCTAGACCCGCTTGTTTTTCTGGGTTGACACCAAAACCGACACCCATACCTGTTTTAGACACCCAAATGTGTTGTGCATCCAGATAGCTTTTCAGGTTTAAATTATTTGCAGCAGGATGCTTGGCATTTAAAAGGCATGAAAAACTGTCACGCCAGACCAAAACTTGGTGGAAACTTTGCGGAATTTCATTAAAGCGGTTAATCGCCAAGTCGACTTTACCTTGTTCCATATCTCGATAAGACACATCACTAGGCGTTAAAAAATCGAGAACCACATTGGGTGCTTCTGAGCGCAAAGCTTTTACTAGGCGCGGCACCAGTGTTGCTTCAGCATAATCTGAAGTCATGATGCGGAAGACACGATTTGAGGTGTAAGGGCGGAACTCGGTACGGGGTTCCAAAATCATCGAAAGGTCAGAAAGTGCATCACGGATACGTGGCTGTAATTCAAGCGCACGTTCTGTAGGTGTCATACCTTCTGAAGAACGAATAAGAAGTGGATCATTAAATAAGTTGCGTAGACGACGTAAAATATTACTCATCGCAGGCTGAGTTACACCCAGTTGCTCGGCAGCACGAGTCACATTTTTTTCACGAAGAAGTACATCAAGATAAATTAATAGATTGAGATCGACCCGCTCCAGATTCATAAAATAAATACCGACAATAAAATCATGAAATTTATCTGATTATGCCATAACTACTAAGGCTTGTGTAAAAAATGGATGAAAAAATGACGTGTACTTTTGTACTAAAATTCAGCAGTTTTAAGACAAATTTGCTGAAGTCGTAGCACATACTTCTTAAATACTTATTACCTGTTTAGACCGATATTTTTAAAGTGAATGAAATAAAAATACGGAGCAATTTTGTTTATGTGATGCGATGTTCATAAAACAAAAAAATTAGATGAAATATCTCATTTGCATGATCATTTGAAGACAGAATAACCAAGTATTTAGCTCGGTAAATTTGGGCAAAAAAGGCGTAAAAAATGCTGTTTTTTTTAAAAGTGAATGCTCAGTCGACTTAAGTCTAATGAAGAATAATTCATCAGAGTGTTTGTAAAATAGACAAAAAAATCAGCCAAATTTATTGATAAAATTATTTAAATACAAATACTTCTGAATATTGGTTAATTGTTATAATACGACTTTAATCTACATATTTTTTAAATAAATACTGAAAATTAATGCAGAATATTGGATTAATTTTTTTAGTCAATCTACTCTGTGTCTATCGCAACGAAGTGTTCTAAATCTGAACAATCATTCGAGGGTATGATTTTAGCCTTACGTTGCAGAAAAATCCTAATATTATTACAGGAACATATCATGTCTACATACTTAACAGCGATTGATGCAATCCGTGAATTAAAAGCAAAATTCGGAAGCACTTGGCGCGATATTAGCCCAGAAGATGCTGCACGTATGCAAATGCAAAACCGTTTCAAAACTGGTTTAGACATTGCGAAATATACAGCTGCAATTATGCGTCGTGATATGGCTGCTTATGATGCTGATTCTAGCAAATACACTCAATCATTAGGTTGCTGGCACGGTTTTATCGCACAACAAAAAATGATTGCGAACAAAAAATACTTCGGTACAACTGAACGTCGTTATATCTACCTTTCTGGTTGGATGGTTGCAGCTCTTCGTTCAGAATTTGGTCCACTTCCTGACCAATCTATGCACGAAAAAACTTCAGTTCCTGCATTGATCGAAGAAATCTACACTTTCCTTCGCCAAGCTGATGCGAAAGAATTAAACGACTTATTCCGTGCGCTTAAAAAAGCAAACGAAGCAGGTGATACTGCTAAAGCTGCAGAAATCACTGCTCAAATCGACAACTTCCAAACTCACGTTGTGCCAATTATTGCGGACATCGACGCTGGTTTCGGTAACGAAGAAGCGACTTACTTACTAGCTAAGAAAATGATCGAAGCGGGTGCTTGTGCACTACAAATCGAAAACCAAGTATCTGACGCTAAACAATGTGGTCACCAAGCTGGTAAAGTTACAGTTCCACACGAAGACTTCATCGCGAAAATCCACGCTCTTCGCTATGCATTCTTAGAAATGGGTCTTGATGACGGTATCATCGTTGCTCGTACTGACTCTGAAGGCGCTGACTTGACTCAAAAAATCCCAGTGGTTAAAGAGCCAGGCGACATCGCTTCTCAATACATCAGCTACTTAGACACAACTGAAATTGACATTTCAGAAGCTCAAGAAGACGAAATCCTAATCAAGCGTAACGGGAAACTTCACCGTCCAAAACGTCTTGCTTCTGGCTTGTACCAGTTCCGTCCAGACACGCAAATCGACCGCGTTGTACTTGACTGTGTATCTAGCCTTCAAAATGGTGCTGACCTTCTTTGGATCGAAACTGCGACTCCAAACGTTGAAGAAATTGCTCACATGGTTAACCGTGTACGTGAAGTTGTTCCAAATGCGAAACTTGTTTATAACAACTCTCCATCATTCAACTGGACATTAAACTTCCGTCAACAAGCGTACGATCGTTGGGTTGCTGAAGGTAAAGACGTATCTGCATACGACCGCGCTAAATTAATGAGCGCTGAGTACGATAACTCTGAATTGGCTGCTGAAGCTGACGAAAAAGTTCGTACATTCCAAGCAGATGCTTCTCGTGAAGCGGGTGTGTTCCATCACTTAATTACACTTCCGACTTACCACACAGCTGCACTTTCTACGCATGAACTTGCTCAAGGTTACTTCGGTTCTGAAGGTATGTTGGCTTATGTTGCTGGCGTACAACGTAAAGAAATCCGTGGCGGTATCGCTTGTGTGAAACACCAAGCAATGGCGGGTTCTGACATCGGTGACGACCACAAAGAAATCTTCGCTGGTGACAACGCGCTTAAAGCGGGTGACGATGCGAAAAACACAATGAACCAATTCGCTGCTCACTAAGCATTGAACTGATTCGAAAAAAGCCCAGCGAAAGCTGGGTTTTTTTATGGCTTTAAAATCTTCTTAAATCCATTTATTGAAGTGTGTCGATATAAAAAAGCAGGGCATAACCCTGCAAATATAATGAGACCCCCTTTATTTAAGGCAAAAGGATAATTAACCAAGTAAAAAAAATAATTGCTAAAGCGACAAATTGAGCTGCACTTCCCATATCTTTGGCAATTTTAGAAAGTGGATGCTTGTCTAAAGATACCCGGTCGACCACGGCTTCAATAGCAGAATTGAATAACTCAACAATTAAGGCAAATAAACACACCACTACCATAAGGACATGTTCAACACGACTCACATCGAGTAAGCAACTGGTGGGAATAAGCACAATATTCATCCAGACAATTTGTCGAAATGCAGCTTCATTTTGATAAGCAGCTTTGAATCCGTCGAGGGAATATTGCGTTGCATTAAAAATTCGTTTAAGTCCAGATTTACCTTTAAACGGGGAAATTTCACTCATAGTACTGTACAGACGTATAGATTTAAAAACTGGCGAAAATATAGCATGCCAAGCTTAAAGTTTTCTTGCATTCAGCTTTTATTTTATTAGGCTTAAAAGTTTAGGATGATTTACATGTGCCTGTATCAAGTTAGTGCTATGTTTATCCAGTATGAGACTTAAAATTTGCCTGAATTTCAGGCACAATAAAGGCGTTTAAAATTTTTAATTTTGAAGCCTTTGCTTCATTGTATGAAATAATAAAAGTGATATAGGTCAACAATGAAAAATTTTAGTTTTGCTGTGCTTGCAGCAACACTTTTAACCAGCCAGTTTGTCAGTGCAGAGCCGGCAGTTATTCAAACGGAAATCAAAACGAATGTGACACAGCCCATGGGATTTTATCCTTTCCAAGTGGGTGCATATAAAGTCATTGCTTTAAAAGATGGGACACTCGAATTAAGTCCTGATTTGTTTAAACAAAATTTAACTCCAGAAGAAGTCAGTGCTTTATTCCAAAAGCTTGCGGTTGATCAGAGCAAAGGCATACAAACCAGTGTCAATGCCTATCTGATTGATGATGGACAAGGCGGCATCAGTCTTGTTGATAGTGGTGCAGCCAGTTGTTTTGGACCAAACTTAGGTTCTATTGCACAAAATATTGAAGCGGCCGGCTATAAGCTTAATCGTGTACGCAGTGTTTTCTTAACCCATTTACATCCAGATCATGCATGTGGCATTGCGAAACAAGGCAAGGCCGTGTTTCCAAATGCAACGGTCTACGTCAATGAGCAAGAAAGTCAGTATTGGTTAAGTGAAAATACCGTCGACACTTTGGCTGCTGAAAAACGTGAAGGTTATTTAGCGACCGTTGCAAAAATTAAAGCTGCGATTGCGCCTTATCAAACTATGCGAAGTTTTAAGACCTTTAGCGTTGGTTCGGTGATTAATGGCTTAGAAGTACTACCGAGTGTTGGGCATACACCAGGGCATTATTCTTTTATCTTAAAGTCGCAAGCTAAAAGTTTTGCTATCCTCGGGGATGTGGTTCATTCGTATCATTTACAGTTTGAACAACCCAAGTTATCTGTTGATTTTGATGTCGATCCGGTCAAAGCCAGTGAAACTCGTTTAGCAATTTTTAAACGTTTTGCTCAAGAGCAAACCTTCGTTGCATTTGCACATTTACCATTTCCGGGTATTGGTAAAATTAGTGAAATGAATGATGGTCAGTTCCGTTGGAACCCGCTAAATTTAGCTCC
>NZ_VOZP01000019.1:0-97947 GCF_013419735.1 Acinetobacter sp. YH12064 | reverse complement strand
CAACTGATGAAATCAAAACGATTGAATTGGCTGGTATCTTTGTACAAATCGGTTTGTTACCAAACACTGATTTCTTAAAAGAAACAGCAGTTGAACTTTCAAACCGTGGTGAGATCGTAATTAACGAACGTAACGAAACCAATGTGAAAGGTGTATTTGCCGCAGGTGACTGTACAACAGTACCGTACAAACAAATCATCATCGCAACAGGTGAAGGCGCGAAAGCATCATTGTCTGCTTTTGATTACATCATCCGTTCGGGTCAATAAAAGAAAGGCCAGTGTGTTTCGAGAAACACGCTGGCCGCGCTGAATGTTGTCATTAGAATATTATTTTTCTTAATATTCTCGTTTTATAGGAACTTTGGACGCTAACACCGGAGTTCCTTTTTTTTTCTGCAAAATTAGGATTCAAAAATGTCCCCACACATTTTGAACCCTATTCGTTGCCCAGCTATTTTTGTTTTACAACCTTATTTTTATACTTTCCCCAAGGTTGTTTCTCTATATAAAGTGGATTAAGCAAGTCTTACGCCAATCACACCATGCATTTAAGATTTAAATAAATTCAAACCCTTAAACTTCTCCAATAAATCAGTTTGGCTTTCGATATGCTCCGGATGCGGAATAATGCACTCAATCGGACAAACTGAAACGCAAGTTTGGTGCTCATAGAAACCGACACATTCAGTACAACGTGCGACATCAATTTCATAAATCTTTGAGCCTTCATAAATGGCATCATTGGGACATTCAGGTAGACACATGTCACAATTGATGCATTTATCTGTAATCAACAAAGCCATAAAGTGAACTCAAGCCTGATAAGCTAAAGATGAAGCCGAAATATCCACTGTCGAATTGGGTAAGTTACGAATCAGTAAGGCATAGCGCATATCGACATCGGCAGGCACAGGAATATCCACGATATGACCTGAACCTTTGGCATCGTCAATTAGATTACCTTTTTTATCTTTCATTTCAGTTAAAACGAAGGTGATGTTGCCTGAAGTGGTCATCAGTTCTAAAGAATCACCTACAACAAAACGGTTTTTCACTTCGATTTTAAGAGAGTCGCCATTGCGTTCTAAAACTTCACCTACAAACTGTTGATGATCAAAACGTGAAGAGCCGGTTTCATAGTTCTGATATTCACTATGAACATGGCGGCGTAGAAAACCTTCGGTATAACCACGGTTCGCAAGACCTTCAAGCTGAGACATGAGAGCAGGGTCAAACGGTTTACCAGAAAGGGCATCATCGATGGCTTTACGATAAATTTGAGCGGTACGCGCACAGTAGAAGTAAGACTTGGTACGGCCTTCAATTTTTAAAGAATGAATGCCCATTTTGGTTAAACGGTCTACATGCTGTACAGCACGCAAGTCTTTTGAGTTCATGAAATAAGTGCCATGTTCATCTTCTTCGGCAGCAAACATGTCTTCTTCATTGCGTTGTAATAAAACCGGCTCGCCGAATTGGTGTTGTTCTAGGGCGTGTTGCTCATCGGCATTTTTATTATTGCAGCATGATGATTCTTCAATTTGTGTGACTGGAATAACATCACCAGTTTCATCTTCAACTGCATCGTGAATTTTATAATCCCAACGGCATGCATTGGTACATGCACCTTGGTTTGCATCACGTTTATTCATATAGCCAGAAAGTAAGCAACGACCGGAGTAAGCCATACATAATGCACCATGTACGAAAACTTCAATTTCCATATCAGGTACATTGTGTTTAATTTCTTCAATTTCTTCGATTGATAATTCACGTGACAAAATGACACGTGTCAGTCCTATATTTTTCCAAAATTTAACCGTTGCCCAGTTCACCGCATTGGCTTGTACAGACAAATGAATGGACACTTCTGGAAAATGTTCACGCACCATCATGATCAGACCAGGGTCAGACATGATCAGTGCATCAGGATTCATGGCAACCACAGGTTCAAGGTCACGGATGAAATTTTTCAGTTTTGAGTTATGCGGTTGGATGTTTACCACCACATAAAACTTTTTACCTAAGGCATGAGCTTCTTCAATGCCAATTTTTAAATTGTCATGGTCGAAAGCATTATTGCGCACACGTAAGCTATATCGCGGCTGACCTGCATACACGGCATCTGCTCCATAAGCAAAAGCGTAGCGCATATTTTTTAATGAGCCAGCAGGTGAGAGGAGTTCGGTTACGTGTTGAATCGTCATGTCAATAAAGGCATAAAAAATTTATGGCTTTATTGTAGTGATCTAAAAAAAGGATTCAACCAAGTATTTTAGTTGGGTTTTTAAGATATTCCGTTTTCCAAATGTTTTAAAATTTGGCAATCATTGATTTGGCTGGTTTCATTACAACTGGCACGGAGCGTACTTAACTGTATTTTAAAATTTTCTAATTCTTTAATTTTTTCAGAAACTTGACGAATGTGATTATCAATTAATTCATTCACAGCATGACAGCTTTGCGTAGGGGATTGCTCAAGTTCAAGCAGGGTTTGAATCTCGGTGAGAGAAATATCGAGGTTTCGACAGCGCTTAATAAAAACCAAACGTTTGTACATTTCTTCATCATAATAGCGATAATTGTTGTCTGCGCGGAAGCTAGGTTTCAGCAGTTTTTTCTTTTCATAAAAGCGAATACTGTCAACGCTTACCCCAGATTTGGTGGACAATTCTTTAATCAAATAATGTTTTTGTACGTTCATGCTTGACCTTGGAGTGAGTCCATAGTTTTGAATAAGAATAATACAAATCCATTGATTTTTAAATTGGAGCACATTTATGGCATGTACATGTAGTCATGAGCCAGCACCAAGCAAACCCAACAGTAAATTTCGTATCGCGCTTTGGATCGCCTTAATCATTAACGCCATGATGTTTTTGGTAGAGCTGATTGGCGGGGCTTATGCACATTCTTCTGCGCTTTGGGCGGACTCGCTAGATTTCTTTGGTGATGCCGTAAATTATGGAGTTTCATTAGCCGTGCTTGGCGCCAGTTTATATTGGCGTGCAACAGTTGCCTTGGTTAAAGGTTTTGTTATGGCAGCATTTGGGATCGTGGTGATTGCCAAAGTGCTCTATGCTTATGCCAATGGGATCGCACCTGAACCGATCACTATGGGGTTGATTGGTATCTTGGCTTTAGTCGCTAATGTCATCTGTGCATACGTCTTATATGCCTTCCGTGAAGGGGACTCCAATATGCAATCCGTTTGGCTATGTAGCCGTAATGATGCGATTGGTAATGTCGCAGTGATCTTGGCTGCAGTCGGGGTATTTGGTATAGGTAGTTTATGGCCAGATTTGATCGTGGCCGCAATCATGGCGATTTTAGGTTTAACGGGCGGTTATCAGGTGATTCGAAAAGCACTGCAAGAGCGTAAGCAAAAAGATATTCTGAGTACCCCTTGCTCTTAAATGCCTACTCTTAAATCCACCGTTAATGGCATTCATTTTATCCATGTTTTTAACGCAGATGAATAGACGTTAAATCGCTAGTTGAAATTAAAATAGCAGTCAGTTTTATACGAAATTTTCCTGACTGCTAATTCGATAAATCATCTGAAATCAGACTGTATTTAATGGGGTGCTCAGGTTTTATCTACAGACTCCAATTAAGTTATGCTTTACAATAGCGCGCGAAAATCATGTTTAAAAATTAGGTTTTCTACCTTAAAAGCTTTATGTTTAGGCCCCATTGGTGCATCAGGTAAATTAAATGTCGAAAAAGCAAGACATCATTAACGTTGCGCTCCAACTCTTCAATTCTTATAGCTATAACTCGATTGGTATAGATCGAATTATTGGGGAATCGGGCGTTGCTAAAATGACGTTTTATAAATATTTCCCCTCTAAAGCCAAATTAATTGAAGAATGTCTCGTGATTCGAAATCTTAATTTACAGGAATCACTTGAAGCTGCTATTGCAGAATGTGATCCAGAAGACCATCTTTCGCATATTAAAACCATTTTTGCTTGGTACGATGCTTGGTTTCGTACTGCAGATTTCAATGGTTGTATGTTTCAAAAAGCAGTAGAAGAAATATCTAAAGTTTATCCGTCTTCATTGCAACCTGCGATCGACTATAAAGAGTGGCTTAAATCAAAACTAAGTACTGCCTTACAAAATCTGGGCATTCAGCAAACTGAACAACTTGCTGCATTTCTGAGTAGTATTTTGGATGGCATGACCATTCAAGCCCAAATTGACCCCAACCATGTGCATTTAGCAGAGTATTGGAAGCGAGTTGAAACCTTAATTCGTTTGGAATTGGCCGCTTAAAATTTGCTTGTAGGCATCTGGGTTTTAAATCTAGAGACGACATATTTGTATTGATTAACCATCAATTTTTTTCACATAACTTAAGATTCTAAGAAAATAAAAAGCGCGATTATTTGGGGTAATCGCGCTTTGCTGACAATTGTGCGTTCAAATCATTCACTTTGTTAGCTTAAGTCAATGATTTGATTTTCGAACGTTTTATACGTTTTCTCTCATTTATATTTTTACCCTCTGAATGTTAAATTCATTCGGTTTTTGCAGCAAAATAGACAGACTTGTCTGTTTTTTTTGAATTATAGGGGATCTTAGGTGAATTACAAGACAGGAAAGAAAGGGTTGTGTGTTTTTTAATCTAGCTTAAGTTTAAATTAATCTACTATTTTTAAAGATAATATTAAAAATTTGATCATTAAGCTCGATGTAAATTAGATGATAAAACTATTTTTACACTTGTGTGAATGACGTTGCTTGTTGGATGCAAGTGCATGGTCTAAAACCATTTTGTGAATATTTTATATGCAATAAGTATTTAGTGAGTGGGTTCTCAGCTTTTTATTTTTAAGTGAATTTTTGAATCGTGGATTTACATATCGAAACATCTTCTATGGTTTTAAGCATTAAGTTTATTGATGAATTTGACTAAACTAGCAGCAAAATTATTTCCATGATTACAATTTAGAATTTTTATTATGTTAGGCAAAATATTTGCTGTATTAGAACAATTGGGTCTATCCGCCCAAAAACGCGCTATTCATGTGCAATTTTCCAATCCTGCTTTGAACGCAGAGATTTTTATTCAACGTATTGATGGGGAGCATGTCTTAAACCAAGGCGTGCAAGCGACTTTGATTTGCCTATCTACTAATGCACTTATTCCACTAAAACAATTTATTGGCGTACAAGTCGCCGTTGATCAAGTGACCGATCAGGGCGAACTCTTCCGTACCACGGGTATTATTACCGAAGCCACCCAAGGGCAGAGTGACGGTTCATTCACGCTGTATAAACTCACTTTAGAAGACGCAACGTCGCTTTGGCATAAACGCCGCAACAGCCGCGTATTTATGAACAAGTAGTATTCAACCGACTGCGGTCCATGTGCAGCGCTGGCAAGCCGATGGACTGAGCCAAGAAGAAGGCGCAGGTTCAGTTCAAAGTAAACATCAGCATAGCCAAAGCCAAGACAATGCCTGCTTAAGTCTAGAGCAAGCATGGCATGTCAGCCCTGCATGGATGCAAGACTTAAAAGGCGAAGACCAAGCTACGGCTTCATCTAACAGCCAGATTGAAAAACTGAATCAAAACCTAACGCGCTATCACGAGCTACAATCGAAAAAATTCAGTGCACAATCGACTGTGCGTGATACCCAAGTGGGTTATTGGTTTGAATTGAATGAACACCCAGAAATCGATCAACACAGTGGTGCAGACAAACAATTTTTAATCACAGAAAAGAAATTTTATAACCAAAATAACTTACCTAAAGACCTTTCTGAACAAGTCAATCAACTGATTGAACAAAGTCAGTGGAACATTAAACCCATCCATGAACAGGCCGAGCGTCAGGCCAATCAGCTCACATTACAACGCCGCAATATTGCGACGGTTCCTGAATATAACCCGCTCGAACACCGTCCAAGTACCCATCCGCAACGTGCTAAAGTCGTTGGTCCAAGCGGTGAAGAAATACATGTCGATGAATGGGGATGAATCAAAGTCCGCTTCTTATTTACCCGTGGTGATGACCACAGCCATGATGGCGGTGCAGGCAGTAATGACAATGACACAGATTCTGCATGGGTAGATGTGCTTACACCATGGGCAGGTGAAGGTTATGGCGCACGCTTCTTGCCACGCATTAATGAAATCGTGGTCATCGATTTCTTTGACGGTAATATCGACCGACCATTTGTGGTGGGGCGCATACATGAAGCACAGCGCAGTCCGACCCAATTTGATAGTAAAGGTAAACTGCCAGACACCAAAAAACTGGCTGGAATAAAAAGTAAGGAAGTCCAAGGTGAAGGCTTTGGACAACTACGCTTTGATGACACGACTGGACAAATATCGACACAATTACAAAGTACTCATGGTGCCACTCAGCTCAACCTAGGGAACCTCAGTCATCCCAAAGAAACCGCAGAAAGTGAGGGAAGAGGCGAAGGCTTTGAACTAAGAACCGACCAATGGGGTGCTATTCGAGCTGGTAAGGGATTATTGATTAGTTCTGCGAGTCAAGAAAACGCCAAAGATATACAATTAAATATAAAAGAGTTGTTAACGCAATTAAATGAATCTATAGAAAAACTCAAAAGTTTAGAAAAAAATGCTCGAGTAAGTAAGGCTTTCCAAGATAAAAACTATCAAATTAGTAATGATTTGATTGCTCAAGTAGAAAATAGTCTAGAAAAGTTTGAGCATCCTAATATTCTGCTTAGTACTCCTCAGGATTTTGTTTCTGTAAGTCAAAAAAAACAAACTCATGTTGCTAAAGAAAATATAAAAATTATATCGGGTCAACAGTTAGATATAAATTCAAATGGTGAGTTTACTGCTCATGCTGCGAAGGGATTAAGCTTTTATACTCAAGAAAAAGGTATAAATATTGTAGCGGCTCAAGGTGAAATTAAAGTTCATGCGCAAAATGATCAAATTGATCTAGCATCTCTCAAGGATTTTAAGATCATGAGTACTGAGAATTCCATTACGATTGCAGCCAAAAAAGAAATTATGCTGACTTGTGGTGGGGGGTACATAAAAATAAAGACTGACGGTTCTATTGATATTAATAGTCCTGGGCTTGTTGAGGTTAGGTCTGCTCAAGCACAATTTGTCAAAGGTACACGTCATAATTTCCAGCTTCCTAATATTTCTACGAAAATATGTATTCCCTGTTTAATTGATGCCGCTCGAAAAGGTTTACCGTTTGTGTATAGGGAAATATAGGATGGACATATTACAGTTATCAAAGAAAATTAGTGGTGAAGAATCTAAATATAATTTCTTCCTGTTGATTGATGCAGCTAAAAATTATACTTATATGCGCCATTGGCTTACTTTAAACTATGATAGAAATATCAAATATATAGGTAATTTATTCGATGGAACTGTTGATGATTCTACACCATTAGAATTTTCCCCTTTATTGTTGAATTTAAATAAACTAAATAATCAAAAATTTATTAATGAACTTGTTATAGAAGAAAATTTAGGAATGTTTTCGATATTGAAAACAAATCTATCGAACCAAGAATTGATCAAACATTTTCAGCCATTCTTACAAGCAGAATTACCATCCGGCGAATTAGCATTGTTCAGATTTTATGATCCTTCAGTTATCAAATCATTAAATCGACTATTAGATAAAAAAAATTTAGATATTCTGTTAGAACCTATTGATGGTTGGTGGTATCAAGAAGTATCTGGTGATTTCAAGTTATTGGAGAGGATTTAGAATGGTTATCGAATTTACTAAAGAACAGCTTGAGGAATTTTCTGCAGATCGTGAAGAAAGTCTAGCCTTGTGGAACTGGAATCGGCTAAAAAACACTTATAGCGAACTGGCGATAAAGTATTTTAATAATAATGAAGATAGTGGACTAAAATTCCTGATTACTGCCCAAACAAAAATTCGAAAATATCTGGTAGGAATGGAAAATCATGCTGACTATGACAAATGGAGAGCGGCTTACGGAGAATTATGTTTTATTTTGAATAAAAATAATTTAGATGATGATCCATGGAATCGCAGTTTATTAATAAATAGATTATTTCCACCATTTCTTGCAATTGATATCTTAGCTGGAGTTTTACAAAGCTCTTTAAATTCTTCAGATAGTCAAAAATTCTATGAAGCATTGGAGAAAAAATCGTGGCAATAGCGGCTGATGCAGCAGATATTTTTGGTGGTTGGGGGGGACAACTGCTGAAAAAGCTGCTGAAAGAGCAGGAACTGCAGCTAAAGTAGGAGCAAGAGCAAATCCTATAGGCGTAATATTAACTGGAATATTCACTCCATCCCCATTAGGAGATGGAACAATTACAGGCATGCTCAATCAAAGAATTGATCTGGCTGAAGAGGATATCGATAATAGTCGTTCGGGTATAACTCAAGAGCAAAAAGATCAAGCATTGGCAGCAAGTAAAGCGAAATCTAAGGAACTTGAGAGATCTTGTAATAGTTCTAATAAGGAGTGTAAGAACGAACAGCATAGTGGTCGTATACAGGCGCAGAATGCAAATAGAATGATTGTGACTGCAACTGAAGCAGGTAGCGTTTGGACAAATCACCCTTTTCCACCGCCTCTAGTACTATGTAAGCAATATGCACTTTCCATGCGTATTGCCATGCTAAAATTAGAAGGTCATAGCAAACCAGATACTAAAATAAAAAGTCCAGTTGATTATCACAAAGGTGCAACTCAAGCCTATAAAGCAATGATCGCTTGGATGGAAGCGAAGACACCATATGGAGTTTCTGTAGGTAAACATTCTTTTAGTTTTGCAGGTCGTCATTTTACTGGTGTTATTCCACCAGATTTTGATGCTAGAAGAATGGATATAGATATTTTGAAGGGCGAAATATTAAAAGGTTAAATAATGACGAATATAGAAAAGATAGTTAATTTTTTTAAGGATCACCCAAAATTTCCATTTTTACAGTGGGATAGAGAATATGACGATTATTGTAGTATGTATCTTTGTTTAAAGAATATTTTAGAAGCATACATACCAAAAGAGCAGATTACAGCTTGGTTTGCTGCAAATGAATACTCTGATTTCAGAAGAAATCCAGATGGAGAGGTATATTATCCTTTGACAATTATTAATGATGCCATCGAAATAGTAATTCACTTAGGAATTTTAAAAGAAAATAAAGATGGTTTAGTCGATGTGAATTCATCAATTCAAATTAGTAGAGATGACAGATGGGGGGATCGTTGGGAAAATAATGCACCTGAAGATGAATGGTATAATGAAGTGGCGATTATGCTTGATCTGAACAATGCTGAGTCATTAAGAAAGACAGATTTTATCTTAAAAACAATTGTTCAAAAAAAACAAACTTATCATGATTTATTAAAGTTGAAAGATGGAACTCTATAAAAAATTAAATTAATTTTTAGTTTTGAAATATATCTTTAAATTATCGATAATTTTCTTTTTAATAATTAGGCCATCTAGATTCAAGAGTTTGATGTGTGCTGAAATCATAGGACACTTCCACTTGGGAGATTCTAGGCAGCCAACTCGTAAAAGTCCTCTGCCATTTGATTTGGTGTCTTAAAACTCAGTCCTTTCTGGATTCTCTTCTGATTATAAAATAGCTCTATGTATTTTGTAATATCTGCTTTGGCTTCTCCCCTTGTTTTGTAGTTGCGATGGTGAACCAACTCGTTTTTGAGTATTCCTCAAAAGCTCTCAATCGGGGCATTATCGTAACAGTCTCCTTTTTTGCTCATTGAACCTTGAAATCCATATTTTTCAAGCATGTTTCGATATTCATGACTGCAATATTGGCTTCCTCTGTCTGAGTGCACAATTAGCCCATGTGATGGTTTGTGATTGCGAATTGCCATACTCAGCGCATTGCAAACTAGTTGCGCTGTCATTCGCTCACTTAAGCTTATAACCAACGACCTGTCTAGTATAAAGGTCTTTTAAAGCAGCTAAGTACAACCAACCTTCAGCTGTCCATATGTACGTAATATCACTTGACCATGCAAGATTAGGTTTGGTCATTAAAAACTCTTGTTTGAGTAAATTGTCATAGATCGCTCGATTATGATCACTGTTCGTTGTTCTTTTAAAACGCCTATGGCGCTTACAATACAGCTGATTTAGCCTTTTTATACAACGGACTGCATACTCGCTAATTGGGATGCCTTGTGACTGTAAATACCTCGTTAAGCGAATATGACCATAACTTTCTTTAGTTTCTTGATGAGCTATTTTGACTAAGATCGTCTGCTGATTTCTTTGAACAACTCTTTTGCTCATGCCTCGTTTTAACCAGTCATAAAAACTTGAAATTGAAACTTTGAGCAGTCTAGCCATCATCGTTGTTGGATAGGTGTTTTTGTTCTCTTTCATGTAATCGTACCTTACTGATGGTCCTTGGCAAAGTACGCTGCTGCTTTTTTTAGAAATTCTCTTTCCATTTCCGCAGTTTTGAGTTGCTGTTTGAGTTTCTTATTTTCTTCGAGTAGAGCAACGAGATCAGGCGAATATTGTTGTGTGCCTACTAATGTTCCAGCTTTTGCTTTGTTGTACCAATTTGAAAGGGTCTGCATTGAAATACCAAGCTGTCGAGCAGTTTCAGAGACATTTCCTTTATTTGGTTTAATAGCTTTAATTGCTTCAGCTTTGAATTCCACTGTATAAATCTTTTGTTTTTTGCTCATGGTAAACTCCTAAAGAGTATGTGTAGTTTACCAAGTTAAAGTCTCCGTTTTTATCAGCACTCATCAAAAGAACATTCTACTCATAAAGCTACAAGGGTTTGGACTGATAAAGACATTAGTATCGTTGTTAATAATAAATAATTGGAAATTTATTTATGTTGGAATTTAAGTTTAATCGTAGACAACAATTTTTAGATGAAAGTTACTATAAGTCTACGAGGAGTGAACTTGTCAGTGCTATAGAAAGTTTTCTAAGCGAATCAAATAATGATGAAGATATCGAAGCAGGATGGGTCGACTCTTATTTGATAGCATCTAGATATCAGTTTGATTTGTTTATTTTGGATTATACTGCTGGTAAACCAATTGAATATTTACGTTTAGAATTCGATAAAGTAATTGAATTATTCAAGGTACTTTCTATAAAACAAAGAACCTATTATAAAGATAATAATTTTAGTGTTTTTGATATTGAAATTTTAGATGACTATTGTGTATATGTATGGATTATCAGCCTTTGTTATTTATTAAAAAGAACTGACTTACTACCATTGGTAGCTAACCTTGTTGATGGAGAGGATCAAGAAAATGGAGGAAAAGATTGGATTGTAGAGGAGTTTTTGGCTTTTAATGACGATAACCGTTTTGATTGTTCAGATGTTCTTTTTCCAAATCCTTATTTTGAGTTATCAAATGCATTTTTGACCCAAGATAATAAAGTTTCAGTCAAGCATTTAAACAAATTTTTAAAAAAATGGTATAAAGATTTATCTGGAGCTCCATGGCATGATAGCCATAAATCAGAGGGTGGATATTATGGATATTGGGCTTTTGAAGCAGTTTGCGCTGTTATACTCTTAGAAATAGAAAATGATAAAGAATTTCATGAATACCTCTATTATCCAAAAGACTTAATAGAGTTCTATCGTACATTTAAACCTAGTAGTGCTGAAATTGACCTCCTAACTAAATATCAAAAAGTATCAATTCAAGCAAGTGAAAAATGTCCTCAATCGGGATATTGGTTCACTGTAGCTAAGGAAAACACTCGTAAATACTTTAAACAAGGGGAAATTTTCCCTGATTTTGAAAGTGATTGGGGGGATGTATATTGGCAGTTTGACGGTGAAGAATAAGTGAAAATATGCCCTTCGGGGCAGTTTTTGGGCATAAAATGGATTTAGTTAATATAAAAAGACAACAATTTCTTACACCTCAAATGTATGAAACATTAAAGGCGGAAACTCTGAACACTATTGAAACTTTTAAAGTAAATCCTACAGGTGTTGGTGATTCACTAGAAGAAAGATGGGTATACTCTTATGCTATCGTAGCAGAGAACTATTTAAATCTACTTTTATTGGAATATACAGCTGGCAATAGTTTACCTTTTATTAGAAGCCAACTTGAAATAGTTATTGACTATTATGAGCAATATGGAAGTAAATTAAGAAGTTATCATAAAAATATAAACTTACCAGTTTTTGAATTATTTACTATTGATGGCTATTGTCCATGTATTTGGTTAATCAGTTTGTGTTATTTACTCCACCGAAAGGATTTACTACCTAGAGTTGCGAAATTAATTGACGGAGAAATGAGAGAAAATGTTGCTCAAGATTGGCTAATTGAAGAGTATTTATCTTTTTCAGATGAAAATAGATATGATTGTTCAACAGTATTAGTACCAAAACCTTACTTATTATTATGTGAAGCCTTTTCAAATCAAGATAATGAAATTTCTTTAGCTTTTGTCCTTAAGTTTTTAAAGAATTGGTACAAAGATTTATCAGGTGCGCCTTGGCATGATACTCATAAATCTGAAGGCGGTTATTATGGATATTGGGCTTTTGAAGCAGCTTGCGCTGTTATTCTATTAGAAATAGAAAATGATAAAGAATTCCATGAATACCTCTATTATCCAAAAGACTTAATAGAGTTCTATCGTACATTTAAACCTAGTAGTGCTGAAATTGACCTCCTAACTAAATATCAAAAAGTATCAATTCAAGCAGGTGAAAAATGTCCTCAATCGGGATATTGGTTCACTGTAGCTAAGGAAAACACTCTTAAATACTTTAAACAAGGGGAAATTTTCCCTGATTTTGAAAGTGATTGGGGGGATGTGTACTGGCAGTATGATGGGGATGAATGATTTATGCCCTTCGGGGCATTTTTTTAAATAAAAACAATAATTTTCACTTTTACGTTATTCTGGAGATGCTACGCCAAAGGATCAAAGTAAAGCCCAAACTCAAGGGAATACAAGAGGTAGAAGAGGAAATTAATATAATGAGTACAGTACAACTTTATTTAAATGAACAAGAAATAGCTGAATTGGCTCAAGATATTCCTCAGGATACTTCCATAATTTATGGAGAGGAAAAGAAAGAGTTTGGGGTTTGTCCTTATATCACCTTTTATCTTTTCCATTCGGCCGATAAAGTAGAAGAAATTATAAATAAAATAATTGATATTTATGAAGATTTTGAAAAAAATATTATAGATAAACCATTTAAATTACGTTATAGAGATGATATAGAGGTTTGGAAAAAATCGGAAAAATGGTCAAATAATAGATCTGAGCTTATAGAATTAATGCATAAAAACTATAAAAATCATTTAGTGTATTTTATAGGTGCAACATCAGGTGATAGCCGTGACCAAAGTGCTCGTTGGGCGCTAGAAAGTAAAATCTGTATTCATACAAAAGAATATTCAGTTTTAAAACTAAGTTTCGGTGATAAATGGTATAGATCGAATCAAATTGTTTGGCACTCCTTTGTTCAAAAATGTCTGGAACAACTTAATCCAATTCAAGCTTATAGTGGTTATGAAATAGGAAACACAGGACAATTTGCATTTGTATCTCCAGAGTTTGAAACAGTTGAACGCACATTTTCAGATTATTTTTACGGGCTCGATATTGATCATCCTGGTATGGAGTTTTCTCATGAAAATATGTTTATTGCAGAAGATCGGGATGGGTTAGGTGGTGGAATTCGTACGCCTACATGGTGCTTTTTACTTTCTCCCTACTGGCTAGAGAAACTAGACTTGAGTGAAGAACAAATTCGTGAAAAACTAAATGATCCACGAATTGAAATTACTAAAATTATAGACCCAGAAGATTCAACAAAATACAGCTTATGGATACGTTTGGGAGAGCTTTCACTTTATCCAGTTGAAGAAGGTGTTCCTGATTTATTGGTGATGGCAAATGAACTAATTAAACCGATACGTTGTGATAACTTAAAACTGACCACTTTGGATGCGTGGTCAGATGATCCAAATCCACGTTTTGATGCCGTAAGTTCAAAGCAATGGATAGCACGATTTGATGAAGACAGCACTTGGCCTGAATTAAAACGAGTGAAAGTTGAAGTTCAAGAACCAGAAAGAATAGATATTGTTATTGCCGGTAGCCCATGTCCTCATGCAGGATATTGGTATACTTTTGCTAAAGAAAACTCACGTCAATATTTTAAACAAGGTGATATATTCCCTGATTTTGAAAGTGATTGGGGTGATGTGTATTGGCAGTTTGATGGTGAGGAATGATTTATGCCCTTCGGGGCATTATTTTAAATAAAAACAATAATTTTCACTGTTTCGTTATCCAGAAGATGCTACACCAAAGGATCAAAGTAAAGCTCAAACTCAAGGGAATACAAGAGGTAGAAGAGGAAATTAATATAATGAGTACAGTACAACTTTATTTAAATGAACAAGAAATAGCTGAATTGGCTCGAGATATTCCTCAGGATACTTCCATAATTTATGGAGAGGAAAAGAAAGAGTTTGGTATTTGCCCCTATATCACTTTGTACATGCATCAAGAAAATGCTGAAGATCTACTAAATAAAGTTTTAGATATTTATATTGAATTTGAAAAATCCATAATAGATAAACCTTTTCAATT
Source organism: Acinetobacter sp. YH12064 (assembly GCF_013419735.1). Taxonomy (NCBI): domain Bacteria; kingdom Pseudomonadati; phylum Pseudomonadota; class Gammaproteobacteria; order Moraxellales; family Moraxellaceae; genus Acinetobacter; species Acinetobacter sp. YH12064. Next base: position 83,338 of record NZ_VOZP01000019.1, on the reverse strand, counting down.
AAGGTTTAGGAGTGACACTGAGGTTTGGAAAAAGGCTGATAAATGGATTAGAAGCCGAGATGAGCTTTTAGTTGAAATGCATAAAATCTTTAAAAAATATTTTGTATATTTTATAGGTGCAACATCAGCCGAGGCGGATACACAGAGTGCACGTTGGGCTTTAGAAAGTAATATTCGAGACTCAAATGAGCGCTATTCTAGTATTAAATTAACTTTTGGCGATCAATGGTATAAAACCAATAAGATGGTTTGGCACACTTTTGTTGAAAAAATTTTAAGACAACTCAATCCAATACAAGCTTATAGCGGTTATGAAATAGGTAATACTGGACAGTTTGCTTATATTTCACCTGAGTTCGAAACTGTTGAACGCACATTTTCAGATTATTTTTATGGACTCGATATTGATCATCCTGGTATGGAGTTTTCTCATGAAAATATGTTTATTGCAGAAGATCGGGATGGGTTAGGTGGTGGAATTCGTACGCCTACATGGTGCTTTTTACTTTCTCCCTACTGGCTAGAGAAACTAGACTTGAGTGAAGAACAAATTCGTGAAAAACTAAATGATCCACGAATTGAAATTACTAAAATTATAGACCCAGAAGATTCAACAAAATACAGCTTATGGATACGTTTGGGAGAGCTTTCACTTTATCCAGTTGAAGAAGGTGTTCCTGATTTATTGGTGATGGCAAATGAACTAATTAAACCGATACGTTGTGATAACTTAAAACTGACCACTTTGGATGCGTGGTCAGATGATCCAAATCCACGTTTTGATGCCGTAAGTTCAAAGCAATGGATAGCACGATTTGATGAAGACAGCACTTGGCCTGAATTAAAACGAGTGAAAGTTGAAGTTCAAGAACCAGAAAGAATAGATATTGTTATTGCCGGTAGCCCATGTCCTCACGCAGGTTATTGGTATACTTTTGCTAAAGAAAACTCACGTCAATATTTTAAACAAGGTGATATATTCCCTGATTTTGAAAGTGATTGGGGTGATGTGTACTGGCAGTTTGATGGTGAAGAATGATTTATGCCCTTCGGGGCATTATTTTTGGAATAAATATGGAATTTAATAAGAAGATTAGGCAAGTTTTCTTAACAGAAAATATTTATGATCGTTTGTATGGGTATTTTTTTGAAATTTCTAAAAAAATTGAAAATAAAAAACAAGAATATAGTGGAATTTTGGAAGATCAAAGTCGTCTTTCACTATTCTTGGCAAGCGAAACATATCAATTTTTTTCATTAGAATATACAGCAGGTCATGATATTTCTAAAATGAGGTATTTTCTAGAAATAATAATTGAGAGATATGAAGCATATACTTTTGCTTTAAGAGAGTATGAAAATGATAATGATTGGGCACCATTTTATTTTACAGCTATAGATGAGTACGAAAGATGTATGCAGTTGATAGGACTGTGTTATCTATTACACAGAAGAGACTTATTACCACGTATTGCAGCGATGCAAGACAAAATTTACCATGAGCAAACAGAACAATTAGATACGCTGTATGAGGACTTTTTATCATTTGAGTTGATGGATAGATATGATATAGATCAATGGTATTTTGATAATCCATATCGCCCATTAATTTTTAGTAAATATAGAGATACTAAAGAAGAGAGTATTCAAGATATACAGGAATATTTGAAATTATGGTATCCCGCATTTGAAAGTGCAGCTTGGCATGATACCCATAAAATGGATGAAGGTTTGTACTTTGGATATTGGGCTATAGAAGCGGCAGCTTATGTTTATTTGCTAGATTTAGATGATAGCGAAATAACACATATGATTTATCCAAAAGATTTGGTTAAATTTGCCCGAGAGTTTGTACCTTCTGAGAAGGATATAAGTAATCCTAGTACAAAAACTCTAAGATGCGAAGCAGGCCAAATTTGCCCTAAAACAGGTGAATGGTATAGTCCTGCGAATAACATGGAAAAACGTCATTTTAATCAAGGAGAAGATATGCCTGAGATTAAAGATAACCCTTGGGGTCTAACGATTTGGTATCTGACTGAATAAGTAGATGCCATTCGGGGCATTTTGGAATGGGTGGGGATGTGTACTGGCAGTTTGATGGTGAAGAATAAATAAAACATGCCCGTCGTGGCATTAATTTTAGGGTTAATATGAGTTTCGATAAATATAAAAGACAGATTTTTTTAACTGAAGACTATTATAAAAGTGCCTATGATTTTTATATAGAAGACGTTGATTTTTGGAAAGAAAGTGATGCATTTGAGGATGATGATTATAATTGTGGTGAAGATAGGCGTTGGACGCTTATAACATATGATTATTCTTTTCTACTTTACCTTGAATACACAGCAGGAAAATCTATAGGGGAAGTTATCCCCTTATTTGAAAAAGTTATAGAAGGCTTTGAAAAACAATCTGAAGCCTTAGCTATCTTCCATAAGTCAAAAAAACCTTCTGTCATTCCAACTCAAAATGAAACGTTAAATATACTTGGTCTGGCTTTTTTATTAAATCGAAATGATTTGTTTGATCGTATACATTCATTAGTCAATGGTGAGGGTGAAAGTCATACGTGTGAAGATGAGGTTATTAATAAATTTTTTAAACTTAATGATCCTTCACATTCTACATTTAACGAAGGAAATTTATTTGCATTTGGTTATTCAAAATTATGTGATGTGATTGATAATGTGCTAGTTAAAAATAATAAAGAAACTGCTGTTAAATATTTAGATGAATACTTAGCTGATTGGTATCAAATGAATAAAAATGCACTTTGGTTTAATAGTCATCTAGAGCCTGCAGAAGAACTAAAATATTGTGGTTATTGGTCTTTTGAAGCAGCAGCTCTTGTTTATTTACTAGATTTGGATGACACTCCTCTACACAAGCATTTATTCTATCCTAAAGATATAGTTGCATGGGCTCGTAAAAATAATACTCAATCTGAAGTAACCCAAGAGAATCTAACTGTAATAAAAGTCAAAGCTGGCGAAAAATCCCCAAAAACGGGCTATTGGACAACCCCTGCACAAGTGGATTCACGCGTTCATGTGTTAAGAGGTGAAATGTTACCAACACTTTCTGAAACAGATTGGGGTGAAGTGTACTGGTATTTTAATGGTGAGAAATAAATAAAACATGCCCTTCGGGGCATTAATTTTAGGCTGAATATGAATTTTAAAATCGATCCTAAATTTTTATATTTATTAGAACATTTTAGTTCTAAAGAATTTTTTTATAGCATGAGAAATAACTATCAATCTTTTTTAGATCGTTTGGAATTGCTGTTTGTCGTTTATATGAGAAATCTACCCTATAATTATCTTGATTTTCCAATGCCAGAGCAAGTTGACATCAATTGGGGAGGGACGGTTTTACCGCTTTTAAGAAAAACCATGGATACTTTAGATTTTGCTTATATAAGAATAAAAGAAGGCGATCTAACATATTTAGATTGCGCATCAGAGATTCGATCGAATGACAAAGGTATGAGTGAGTTTTCAAAAAAATGGATGGATGAACTACCTCATGAAAATGTGAAAGAATGTTGGGATTTTTATACAAAGGCTAAGGCCGAGGCATTCATTATTGAAAATACCTATCCAACGTATTGGAATCAAGAAAGTATTGTTGATGAAATATTTGATATTTCAAAAATTAATATTCCTGTGTCATATCCCATTTATCGTATAAATCAAAGTATTAAAGTAAAATCGAATGAAAAAGTTGCGATAACAGGTTTATATATTTCCGAATTTGTGCCGAACCGAATAGAATTTATGGCTCATAGTAATGAAGATGATAGAGGTTTTGGTAGTGTAATTCTCACTACAATAGATCCAGAAACTTATGAAACATATTATGAGAAAACAGATTGGTACTTGATTGAAAGAGTCGCAAATGAAGGGGGCAAGTTTACCGATCGAAGCTGAAATGATTTGTGTTGTCTGATGTGTGTTGATAAATGATAGCGAAATAACACATATGATTTATCCAAAAGATTTGGTTAAATTTGCCCTAAAAAAGGTGAATGGTATATTCCTGCGAATAACATGGAAAAATGTCATTTTAATCAAGGAGAAGGTATGCCTGAGATTAAAGATAACCCTTGGGGGATTAACGATTTGGTATCTGACTGAATAAGTAGATGCCATTCGGAGGCATTTTGAAATGGATGCTAATATATATTGGCAGTTTGCTGGTGATAAATAGGATAAATTTTCCTTTTGGTTATTCGTTTCTAATGGATAATATTTTTAATTTTCTTTGATTATTATTTTTAATTAAATAAATTAAAACCCAATATTTTTAAAAGGATAATGATGAAAGTTTTAAAAACGAATTTAATGCTTATTATGCTTTCAGCAATGAGTTTAATAGGGTGTAATACACATTCAACAAAAACTTATGTGTTGACGACAACATCTTATGGTTATGATGCAAGTTATATTCCATATATTGTTGAATTAAATGGAGAGGAGTTAGGTGGAGGGCTAGGTAGTGGAACGAAAAGATCAGCAGTGATAACAGGAGCTCAATATATTAAATGGGGAGAAGGTAATAGCTCTAAAAAGCATATTGCAACCAATGTCCCCACATTGACGAATGAAAATTTAAAAGATAAAAAATATTTAGCTGTACATATATATCCAGATGACAGTGTGGAAATTAATTTATCGAATGAATTACCTGATGCTACTGAGAAAGGTTTAGAGTGGAGAGCAAAAATTATTGATGAATTGAAGGTAAAAGAAGAAAAATAACTGTATCAGTCATGAGTGGCATATAGATCAAAAAAAAGCGCATGATGACATGCGCTTTTTAATTTACATCTAATTATTTTTCAACGAATGCACGTTCAATCACGTAGTCGCCTAGAACGCCCATCTTAGGAGATTCTTTCAGACCGTGCTGGTCAAGTAGTGCAGCAACGTCGTCTAGGAATGCAGGTGAACCGCAAAGCATTGCGCGGTCAGTTTCAGGGTTGAAACGTGGAAGACCAATTTTTTCGAAAAGTTGACCAGTTTCAATGGCAGTAGTTACACGGCCTTGAGTATGGAATTCTTCACGAGTTACCGTAGGGTAGTAAACCAATTTCTCTTTCGCGCCTAATTCACCAAAGAATTCGTGGTTAGGAATTTCATCTAAGATTAAATCTTGATAAGCCAATTCCGAAATGAAACGAGTACCATGTACAACGATGATTTTTTCAAAACGTTCGTAAGTTTCAGGGTCACGAATAACAGAAAGGAACGGTGCAAGACCTGTACCTGAAGAAAGTAGGTATAAGTTTTTACCAGGGTTTAAGTCATCTAGAACTAAAGTACCTGTAGGTTTTTTAGACACTAAAATTTCATCGCCAACTTTTACTTTTTGTAAAATAGACGTTAAAGGACCATCTGGAACTTTAATAGAGAAAAACTCTAATTCTTCTTCATAGTTTGCGCTTGCAATAGAATAAGCGCGCATTAAAGGCTTACCATTTACTTCAAGGCCGATCATCACAAATTGACCGTTTTTAAAACGTAACGCAGTATCGCGAGTGGTTTTAAAAGAGAATAAAGTGTCATTCCAATGGTGGACGTGAGTAATCTTTTCGACGTTAAAAGCAGCCATTAAAGGTCTCAATAAAATTATCAAATTAGAACAGCTTACTATTCTAATCTAAAATCATTCTCGATAAACTGAATATATTTAATTGAACTTATCAGAAAAAGTGATTATGTCTGAGCTTAAAATGCCAATTATCGGGTATATGAAATCTCCCTACCGAGAAAAATTTGGTATTCCACGTCAGCCAAATTTGGTGCAGGTCGAATCTTATATTGAAATGGTGGAACCTTATAACGATTTATTGGCTTTTGAGGGGATTGAAGATTTTAGTCATCTTTGGCTGATTTGGCAGTTTCATGAAAATAAAAATGCAGATTCGACAAAATTTCGTCCGCAAGTTCGTCCACCTCGTTTAGGTGGTAATCAAAAAATCGGGGTATTTGCGACACGAAGTATGTACCGGCCGTCACCTATGGGCTTGTCGGTTGTGCAGCTCAAAGCGGTGAAAAAAGTCGGTAAATCGGTACGAGTCTATGTGGTCGGCAGTGATTTGTTAGATGGCACGCCAATTTTAGATATCAAACCGTATATTCAATATTCAGATGCAGTGATGGATGCGCAAAGTGGTTATGCGCAGGATGAGCCAGAAAGAAAATCTGTGATTTGGTCAGAGCACGCTGAGCAACAAAAACAGGTATTTTTGAATAATGGCAATTTAACCGAGCAATTAAAGGCTGAACTTGAGCAGGTATTGAGTTTAGATCCACGTCCGGCTTATCAACATGATGATGAACGTGTGTATGGCATGTTATTTGGTGGATTGAATGTAAAATTTCAGGTCTGTGATCTACAAATTCTGATTATTGAAATATCTTAATAAAAAAGGAGCTAATTTAGCTCCTTTTTTATAGCTTCAATGCTGATTTACGGTTTCATATTGTTTTGAATAAATGTACTAGCTGTATCGTTATACCAAGTACATAAATTATTTTGGCTTTCAATACGTTGAATGGCAAGTTTTCGATCTACATCAGTTAAAGTTGATGGAAGATTATCCTTTTCATTTTGGATTTCATCTGCAAGGCTGTACTGCAACCCATTAGCATGACGTTCTACTTCGTAATATTGTCCTTTATATTCTGCATAGCCATGGGTTGCATCTGCATCAGTTCCTTTAGAAGAATATAGGTACGCTACAGTATCTTTATAAGTTTTCTTAAAAATTCTGCTTTGAGCATTTTGACTATATTGCGCAGCATAATCATCAAAATATAGTTTCTCATCGCCATTGCTGTAAGCAAGCAGATTTTCTTGGTTATTAGAGTAGGTCAATTGCTGCATACAGTAAGCGCCTGCTGGGAATGTCAGGTCTTTAACACGGTTGTAATAGGTATTACGGACTGTGCCAAAGTTTACTGTAGGTTTATTGCTAAGATCCCATTGATGTTCAGGCTCAAGTGTGGCTAAGACATTTTTACCGCTTAAATCAATTTTTTTGTAGGTCGAAGTAAAGACTAAACCTGTGGAACCGATAGGTGAGTAGTGCTGATGAGTAAGTACTAAGTCCTTAAATGAGCCAGTACCAACCAAATAGCCATATTTAGAATCCTTGGGCCCAAAGTCTTGATAGATGCCATTTTGAGTGATGGTTAGATCATTATCCATTTCAAAATTATTTTGGTCGTAGATTTTTCCTTGATCAATCGTACCGACTGAATAATTCAACGTTAAAGCATCATCATTATAGCCACCATTAATTTCAAAAAATCCCCATTGCTGAAAATCTCTATTTTCTTCAGGTGTATTCGAATTATTATTTGCGGAAGACTCACTTGAACTTCCACCTCCGCCGCCACAGCCAATTAATGCCATTGCTGTAAGGATTGAAAGGCTCAGGCTTTTAAGTTGCATTGTTTTCCCTCTTTTTTTGATATACAAATATTTAATCAGGGGGATCTTATTGTAAAAATAATGTAATAAATGAAATTTTTATTTGAATAAATGTTAATAGGTTTATTTATTCTAATGAATCTGAGTCATTATTAAATTTAACTGCATTTGTTGCTATTGATGTCAGTATGAGCAGCCAAGCAACATGAATTGAGCAATAAATTCACGCTTTTAATCTTATACTAATGTTGTGTGATCTAGTTAATTACACACCTGCTGTGCCCAATTTATCTAATCCGATGTCAAAAACTTGCTATAGTGGTTTTATGTTTGGGGAACATAGAACAATGACTTTTAATTTTGAAATTGACACTTCTTGGTGTTTAGACCAATTACAAAAAGATGGACGTATTACTGAACGGGACAAAATACTGATTCAAACCACGCACCGTCAGCGTGAGCAGTTGAAATGGCATCCTTTACAATGGATTGCCAATTTTAATTTAGTCGATCAGAGTCATCCTCAGTCTACCTTAACATTGAATAGACTTTGCCAATGGTTGGCAGAAAAGTCTGGTGTACCGTTTTATATTATCGATCCTTTAAAAGCTGACGTGCCTGCACTGACTGCAATTATGTCGCAGGAATTTGCAGTACGAAATCGCATTTTAGCGGTGGAATTACAAAATGAGCATGTGCTGATTGCAACGGATCAACCTTATAAAAATGAATGGATTGCCAATTTAGAGAGAACAGTTTTACCACGGAAGATTCAGCGTGTATTGCTCAGTCCAGATCAACTACAGCGTTATTTGGTTGAATATTACCAAGTGAGTCGCGCAGTCAGTAATTCGCAAAAATCATCGAGTTATGACCGTGAAAATAAAGGCGTTGAAGCACTATTACAATTAGGTGATACACAAAATCCAGATGCCAATGATCAGCATATTGTGAAGCTTGTGGATTGGGTCTTACAGTTTGCCTTTGAACAAGGTGCAAGTGATATTCACCTCGAGCCGCGTAAAGATACTGGAAAGGTGCGTTTTCGTATCGATGGGGTATTGCATACCATCTACAACATGCCAGCAAATACGCTGACAGCGGTGGTTTCACGAATTAAGATCTTAGGTCGGATGAATGTGGCTGAAAAACGTAAGCCGCAAGATGGACGTTTAAAAACCCGTACACCCAAAGGCCAAGAAACAGAGCTACGTTTATCGACGTTGCCAACAGCCTTTGGTGAAAAGTTGGTTATGCGTATTTTTGACCCTGAAGTCTTGGTACGTAGTTTCCAACAACTCGGTTTTGAAGGGCGTCTGTTAGATGATTGGAAGGCCTTAACCAGTCATAGTCACGGTATTATTTTAGTGACCGGTCCGACGGGTTCGGGTAAAACCACCACGCTTTATTCATCACTCAAACAATTGGCAACCGAAGAAGTGAATGTCTGCACCATTGAAGACCCGATTGAGATGTTAGAGCCAAGTTTTAACCAAATGCAGGTGAATACAGGGATTGATCTAGGCTTTGCCGATGGTGTACGGGCTTTAATGCGTCAAGACCCTGACATTATCATGGTCGGGGAGATCCGAGATCATGATACGGCAAATATGGCGATCCAAGCTGCATTAACAGGTCATTTGGTGCTTTCAACTTTACATACCAATGATGCACCATCGAGTTTGACGCGATTACATGATTTGGGTATTCAGCCTTTTTTAACCGCAGCGACCATATTAGGGGTTTTGGCACAACGTCTAGTTCGTCAACTGTGTCCACATTGTAAGCGTGAGACTTTTATCAATGAACAAGAGTGGAAACATCTGACCTTTGATTATGCGATTCAAATGCCTGATTTCGTCTACGAGGCGGTGGGCTGTGATGAATGCCGTCAAACGGGTTATAAAGGCCGTGTGGGAATTTATGAATTTATGCCACTCAGTATTGAAACCAAGCAATTGATTGGTGCCAATGCAGATCTAACCCAACTACGTACACAGGCACGTAAAGAGCATGTCGAGCCATTACGAATTGCAGGTGCGCGTAAAGTACTTGCAGGGGTGACGACTTTAGAGGAAGTCCTGCGTGTCGTACCGCTCAACTAATGGTTCGATCAAATAAATAAAAACGTCTTTGCATCTTAAGATTCGACTCATCTTGCTTTGTTTAAATAGCGCTATCGAAATAGACAAAGTAAGAGAGACCGAAGATGACAACATTCACTCAATTGGTATGTGGTTTAGCATTTGCAGGTGTGGCATCAGTGGCAGTTGCGAATACAGCAGTCAATCAGGCTGCAGTTGCACCGATGAAAACCACATCGGTGAAACATGCCTTAGGCTTAAAAGATGATAGTAAAGTTCAATTGAAAGGTTATGTTGTGAAATCGATGGGCGATGAAAAATATCAGTTCCGCGATAGCACAGGCAGCATTACAGTGGATATTGATGATGAACTTTGGCAAGGCAAAGCGATTTCAGCTAAAACACCGGTAACGCTCATTGGAGAAATCGATATTGATTACAAACCGACGAAACGCGTTGAAGTTGATGTCGATCAAGTAAAATTTTAATTTAGCCTGTTATTCATTTCAGTGCTGCTCCATAAAAAACCACGGCTTGCTGTGGTTTTTTTATGATATGAGTAGATATGAGCAAAAGTTCGATACACTGAAGTCGGAACCATAGAAATAGGGTAGGTAAGATGCGAATTTTATTGGCAGAAGATGATACATCCCAAGCCGACAGTATAAAAACATGGCTTGAAATGGATGGCTACAGTGTCGATTGGGTTGATCGCGGCGATCACGCTATTTTGGCTTTAGAACAACATCAATATGACTGCATACTTTTAGATCGTGGCTTACCAAAAGTAACTGGTGATGAAATTTTAAAACGTATCGTACAGTTGCATCCGCTTACACCAGTTTTATTTATTACTGCTCGGGACAGTATTGCAGATCGTGTTGAAGGTTTAGATCTGGGAGCCCATGATTATTTGGTGAAACCCTTTAGCTTAGAAGAGTTGTCAGCAAGGGTACGTGCCCAATTACGCTTGCATCATCAGCAGCGTGATAATTGTTTGACTTTTGGTGATTTATGTTTAGATGTACAAGCCAAAATGCTGCGTAAAAATACGGAATTGATTACGCTGACATCGCGTGAGTATCAAATCTTGCATAAGATGATGTTAAATCCTGAGCATATTATGACGCGTAGCCAACTCGAAGAATCACTCTATGCTTGGGGCGATGAAGTGGAAAGTAATGCGATCGAAGTTTTTATTTACCAATTGCGTAAGAAGATTGGCAGTGATTACATTAAAACCTTAAGAGGGTTGGGTTATCGCATGAATCTTCCGCAACAAAGCTAAGTCTATGAGTGATAAAAAAAGCATTTCTTTACAGTCGCAACTGATTAAAACCTCACTGCTCAGTGCAATTTGGGCGGGAGCAATCTCTCTGTGTCTGATGTTGGGATTTGGTCTTTATCACATCATGAATGTACATGATGCCCTGATGGACGAAGTGGCAGATATGCTTACTGCTACTGATCTCACGCTGAAGCAAGACGAACAAATAGATGAGCTGAGTGAAGAGTTTGATATGCAATATCAACTCATACAAGGGTCGCAAGTCTTAACCACATCGGAACAACACACAGCATTTGAACATCAGCCCAATTTAAAACAGGGGCTACATTATCAATGGAGAGACGGAGCGCTTTGGCGTAGCTATGCACTTCAGGACGATGGATTAACCGTACAAATCATTCAACCGATGAAAACACGGCTCAGAGAAACGCTGCAAAGCGTACTAGGCTATGCAGGGATTTTGTTGATAGTTTGGTTGATCCAATGGCTATTACTACATATTTTGATTAAACGTCAATTGAAAGTTTTACATCTATTTTCCAAACAAATCGCTGAAAAAAATGTAGATGACTTACAAGCCATCGTCTTACCTGAACCTGTATTGCAAGAACTAGAGCCGATCCAAACACAGCTGAATTTTTTATTAAACCGATTGGATCAAGCCTTGGAGGCGGAACAACGCTTTACCTCCGATGCCTCACATGAATTACGCTCACCGCTGTCTGCGATTCAAATGCGACTTCAGGTATTAAAACGAAAATATCCCGACATTCAGCAGGATTTATTGAGCATACAGCACGATGTTAATCGAGGAACACGCGTGTTGGAAAATCTACTAATTTTGGCACGGCTCGACCCGACGCAATCGGAGCAATTAGATAAAAAACAAGACGACTTAGAACAGCTGAGTTTACAAGTCCTTGACGCTTTACAGCCTTTTATTGAAGAAAAGCAGATCGAATTGAAGCTACAGACCCAGTCTGTACAGTTTGAGATGAACGCAGAGTTGATGTTTAGCTGTCTACGCAATTTAGTCGATAACGCTATTCGCTATAGTCCTACGCAAGGACAGGTAAAGATTGATTTAACGGTAACAGCACAGCAGGCGGTTTGGACGATTGAAAATCAAGGTGCGGGACTGACAGTCGCAGAATTGCAACGCATTGGCGAGCGATTTTACCGTGTATTGGGAACGAAGACGCAAGGTTCAGGTTTAGGTATTTCAATTGCCCAAAAAATTGTACAGTTACATCAAGGCCATTTAAATGTGGATGCATCTGAACTGGGTGGCTTAAAGGTACAACTCACTTTTCCAATCCGTTAAAAACACGATTTGCTCTAAGGAATTTAGCGAAAGAGTGTTGTGAGAGGAAGATGAGTGTTGCGATTTAAATTAAATTTGAGTAGCTATAAAGCTTAATTTAACTAAGTACAAAACTTAAAAAGCAGTAAGCGAATGGCTTACTGCTTGTGTCCACGATTATTTTTATTGCGCTGATAATTATTATTTTTATCAGAAATTATTTGGTCAAAATAAGGCGATTATTTCGTGTTAAACGTAGTCGATATTCTTCACCTGCATGCATAATGCGAATTTCACGTCCTAAAGCAAAAAGGTTGTTTGAATGTAGCATTGGCAGTGAGTGGTGTGCTTCATTGCTACGAGTAAAAAGGCTAAATGGTGCGTTCATTCCGTCGACTCCGTGGTGTATTTCTGAATGTTTTAAATGATAATCATTATCGAATAGGCCTGTCAACGGTAATTTTAGGATTTTATAAAAAAGATAAATTTGCTTACACTTGGATATCAATTGGAACAGAGTAGAGAGCAGGGAACTATGTCGAAACCGCAAATCGATGTCGCCATTGCGATTTTATTGCATCAAGACAAAGTACTGGTGGGTTGGCGTGAAGCAAAACAACATCAGGGCAATAAACATGAGTTTCCGGGTGGTAAAGTCGAGCAGGGTGAAAGTCCTGAACAAGCGTGTCGTCGTGAAATTTTTGAAGAGGTTGGAATTGGTTTACATGACTGGCATGCTTTTGATTTTATTCAGCATGAATATGATGATGTTGTTGTGAAATTACATTTATTTCATGCCACCGTCCCGCATGCGTTGCTGAATGAAATCCAAAAGCCATGGGCCTGGTATTCGCGTCAACAACTTATGAGTTTGAATTTTCCAAAGGCCAATCAAGCTATTTTGCAGCGCTTATATTGGCAGCAACAGATCAAAATCACCGCCGATCTACCAACATTTGAAACGCTTCAAGAGATGTTGTTGTATTATTGGCGAGTCGATGCCAGTGCAGAAAATGCAGCGGCATTAAATCAATTACCTACCGTGATTTTAAAGCAATTGATAATTAATGAAGATCTATGGTCTTTACTCTCTACAGAGGTTCAAGCACATATTTCGGCTTTACATCTTAAGCAGCACCAATTGCTGAAAAAAAATAAAGGTGATTTACAGCTTGGGAAGCGCTATATCGCCGCTTGTCATGATCAAGTTTCTGCACTGCATGCGCAAAAAATTGGCTGTGATGCTATTTTTATGAGCCCAGTTCTGGCGACACAAAGTCATCCAGAGGCGCAAGGTATGGGATGGGCGCATTTTTCTGAGATTGCACTAAATATAGAAATCCCTGTTTTTGCTTTAGGTGGGATGCGTCCTGAATTGTTGCCTATTGCAAAGCAACATCATGCGTATGGGGTGGCGGGTATTCGCAATTTTTAAATTAAAGTATGTATTGGATTAAGTTTGGATTTGAAAGTCGATATTTTAGACTTAAAGTAACTATTTTAAATAAGCTTACTTTTAGTATGTAAAGAGTAAAAAAAGCCTGATCTCAATTAAGATCAGGCTTTTTTATGGGGGCTTAAAGAGCTTTGATGGCTTGTTGGGCTTTTTGAATGGTGCTGCTTTTCTTTTGCATTTGACCGGCTTTTAAAACAACATTCCAAAGCTGTTGTTTCATCGGCTTGGTTTGAGCATAGCTTAATCCACGCAGTGCCAACGATTCTGCATTCGCAGGTTGATTTTTTCGATTGGCGATCATTGCCAAATATAAAAAAGTTTCCGCAGATTGTGGTGCCAAACGCTGTGCTTGAGTTGCCGCACTTTCAGCTTCATTCCATTTTCCCTTGGCATAAGCGGTTTGCGTAGTTTGCATCAATTTTTTGAATGCAGGTAAGTCACGACCATCATCAAACTTTTGAATTTGGGTTTTCTGCTCAGGAATAACGATACGTTGACGCTTAATTTCTGGATGGTCATATGGAGTAATAATGACCCCAGAAGGGTCACGGATATCTGCCTTTTTTTCAGGTGCAGCAGGCGGCTTTTGCTCAGGTTCGATCATGGTTTGGCAACCTGCCAAAATAATCGTCAAAACGCTCAGAATACTGAACGTTTTTAAAACTTTAATGTTGTGCAGTTTAATTTGAATACTCTCCACTTGAGATGATGCGAGGTTGATCAGATGAACCCTGATCATTATCGACATCACTTTCACGAATGTAGTCACCTAAACTATCATTTTGCTCCTGAGTTGGCTGCGTCTCTTCAGTATCAACTGTGTAAGGTTCTACTTCATATTGTGTCGAACCACATGCCGTAGCTTGATTTGGAATGGAGTTGCGCGAAAGAGGAATATACATCGCACCTGTACAATGCTGCGCAGATAAATTACCTGAATAACGGTCTAACCAATGCCACTGTACGCTGTCTGGTTGACGTAAATTAACTGGTTTTTGACGTAACTGCTTCATCACATTGGTCCAAACAGGAAGTGCTCCTGACGAACCAGTTAAACCTGTAACTTTGTTGTTGTCTAAACCTAACCAAACCACACTTAAGTAATTACCTGAATAACCTGCAAACCATGAGTCACGCGTATCATTGGTTGTCCCTGATTTACCTGCAAGTTTAAGTGAAGCGGGTAATGATGCATAAGCAGAACGGCCTGTCCCTGAACTCATGACTTGTTGTAAACCATAGTTCAAGATAAAGGCTGCATCAGGTGCAATAGTCGGTTGTACCGTTAAGCTATAACGATCTAATAAACGACCATTGGCATCGACCACTGAACGAATAGCTTTCACTGGATATTTGAAGCCACCGGTTGCAAAGTTGCCATAGACACTCATCACTTCCATCGGTGACATATCGATAGCACCGAGGTAAATCGAAGGGTAATTTGGAATATTAGACGTCACACCAAACTTTTTCAAATGGTTAATAAAAGTCGACATACCGAACTCTTGACCTAAGCGTACCGCAGAGAGGTTATAAGAGTTTGATAGGGCATCGACCATTGGTACGACACCATGTGCACCACCACTATAGTTTTTCGGTGTCCAAGCTTTGCCATCACTTTGAATGCTGATAGGGCTGTCTTCGATTTGACTCGCCCAGTTATAGCGGTTGGATTCTATCGCACTGAGGTAAATCACAGGTTTTAGCAATGAACCAACTTGACGTTTAGCATCCATCGTACGGTTAAAGCCGGTAAAATCCTGCGTTGAACCGACTGCTGAAACCAATTCACCATTTTCAGGATGAGACACCAGTACCGCGCCTTGTAATTCTTTCAAGCGTGCTGGATTGGCATTACTTAAACGTGCCACAGATTCTTTAAATGCAGTTTGTACACGAGTTTGAGCAATCGGGTCCATCGCGGTGAAAATACGCAGACCTTGATTGGTCAAATCGCTTTCTTGGTATTCAGTACGCAGTTGACGACGCACGATATCCATATAGTCTGGGAAGCGAGAAGGGCCCAATGTTGGTTTTGTAATGACATTTAATGGACGTGCTGACTCAGTTTCATATTGTTCCTGAGTTAAATAGCCCATCACCACCATATTGTTTAACACAATATTACGGCGTTTAATCGCACCTTCAGGATTTTTCCACGGATTAAATAGGGTTGGACCTTGAACCAAACCAACTAAATAAGCCTGCTGAGCAATATTTAGTTCGCGTAGGGGTAAACCAAAATAGAATTGTGAGGCTAAACCATAACCATTGATGGAATAATTACCGTTTTGACCTAAGTTCACTTCATTTAAATAAGCTTCAAGAATTTCATCTTTGTCATAGTGGAGTTCAATCAGCATCGCCATTAAGGCTTCGTTGGCCTTACGTTTAATGGTTTTTTCAGGCGATAAATAGAAATTTTTCACCAATTGTTGAGTGAGGGTCGAACCACCTTGACGTTTACCACCGGTGACATTACTTACGATGGCACGTGCTGTACCACGAATGGAAATACCATGATGCTGATAGAAATTACGGTCTTCTGTAGCAATTAAAGCTTGGATTAAAGACTTAGGTACTTTATCAAGTTTAATCAGCACACGGTCTTCATTGTGCTGAGGATAAATACCACCAATTAACATCGGCTCTAAACGGGCAATACCACTACTTGATGGCTTAGTCGCACTTACCTCAGTGATTTGATCTTCACCAAAGGTCACTTTAAGGACTTGTTCAGGGTCGACACTATCACCAAAGTCAAAACCACGCGTATGGATATAGGTCACATTGCCAGAAGTAACGTAACTTCCCGTTTTCGCATAGCTGTCTTGAGCGTTATAGCCCAAAAGTTTCAGTTCTTGGTTGAGGTCTGCTTGGCTTACAGGCGCATTGGTATAAATTTCTAAAGGACGAGCAAATACCTTGGCTGGAATATCCCAACGTTGACCTTCGAATTTGTCCCGTACAATATTATCTAGACGAATAAGATAAATGCTGAACACGAGAAATCCGCCGATAATCAACAGCGAAAAAATCAGTGCAATTATGCCTATGCCACGTTCAGACTTCATAAATAGTGATAAGACCCTGAGAAATTTTGCTAATCATGCGAAGCTTTTCAGTATTTTGCAATATTTAAACTGTTATATGTATGCAAAATATTGGAAGCTACTTCACTAAAGTCGAAACTTTAAAGTTTTTTTAAATCATTTCTGTTAGTGATATGATACCAATGAGGCGAAGCGGAGCAAAAGCGCAGGTGCAAATTTCACATAAATCATTTCGAAACATTGGGTTGATTGGTCGTCCAGACAAATCATCAGTGATCGAAACCCTATGTTTGATCCACGATCATATTTTGAGTTTGGGATTACATCCTGTATTTGATACGCAAACAGCGCAGCTGGTTCCCTACAATAATACTCAGACGGTCAGCCGTAATTTATTGGGTGAAGTTGTCGATTTGGTGATCGTTGTCGGCGGTGATGGTTCATTGCTTCATGCCGCACGTGCCTTGGTGAAATACAATACCCCTGTGATTGGGGTGAACCGTGGTCGTTTGGGCTTCCTGACCGATATCAAACCGACAGAAGTGATTTTCAAGTTAGATCAAGTGCTCAAAGGTGAGTTTCAGCTAGACCGACGTTTCTTGCTGGAAATGGAAATTCGCTCGAAAGGTGAGTCGATTTATGATGCTGTGGCTTTAAATGATATTGTGCTGCATTCAGGTAAATCGGTACATATGATCGACTTTGAACTGAATATCGATGGCCAATATGTGTACCGCCAACACAGTGATGGTTTAATTGTTTCGACACCAACCGGCTCTACAGCTTATGCATTATCTGGTGGTGGTCCGATTGTCCACCCAAGTATGGATGCGATTGCCTTAGTACCAATGCATCCACATACTTTGTCGTCACGGCCGATTGTCGTAGGTGGACAAAGCGAAATTAAAATTTTGATTCGTGAAAATCGTGTTCTACCAATGGTCAGTGCCGATGGTCAACACAGTGTATCATTGGGTGTAGGCGATAGTTTACATATCCGCAAACATCCATTTAAGCTCAACTTATTACATCCACCTGGTTATGACTTCTATATGGCATGTCGTACCAAGCTAGGCTGGAACCAAGATTTTGATTCATTAAAGCAGGATTAATTATGAATATTGAACAGATGCTTGCCATACTCGATCCTGAAATTGTTGGTCGATTAAAAACGGCAATTGAAATTGGTAAATGGCCAAATGGTGTAGCGCTGACTCAAGAACAACGTCAAATTTGTATGCAAGCGGTTTATGCATGGGAAATTAAACATTTGCCAGAAGATGAGCGTAGTGGTTATATCGACCGCGGGACCAAAGAAGAAGATGAGCATTGCGACTCACATGTGGAAGAACCTGAGTTCAAGCCGATTCGTTTCGTTTAATCCTTTTTCTTTCTGATTGAAAAAGCCAGCTTAATGCTGGCTTTTTTTATTAGCTGATGCATACCTAAATTTGTTGCTTCATATCTGCTTATTTAAGCGTGACGATTTGCCCACATGGTTTTGGCAGTTTGCATTGCTTCATCAAAACTTGCGATGGCACCCATGGTATACAGTGCGATTCCCATGGTTTCGGTGACCGCGATTTCACCATATTCATGTGCCTGCTGACCGTCCCACACGGCTTTAAAAACGGCCAAATCAAGTTCTTCTTCGACTGGACTACGGTTGTCCGTCAGTTTAGGCAACTCATGTTCATACATTTCACCATCCTTGATACCACAAATTAAGGTTTTTGCATCGGGGTTACGTTCGAATTCACCACCTTCACCCTTAATGACAGCACTATTTTGATAACCCAATTGAAATGCCGCACGTTGGTGTGATCCACGATAGGCTGGATGGAAAATAGCTTGCATGGTGGCTTTGGCATTAAATGGATTTATCAGACGCGCAAGGGTGTGAATTGGGGAACGTAAACCCATCACATTGCGCAGTGAAATTAAATCACTGAGTATTGGTGAAATGACGTCGAGCGGAATATAAGCAAAATGACGTTGTATTAGTTGCTGTTCCACATCTGTATCATTTTGGCAAATAGGAAAACCCAAATACTCTAATACTTGTTCTGTATAAAGGCGGTTAATGGTATGACCTGAAGCGCCATGCATTACGACATTGTGGCCGTGTTTTGCTAGCGTTAATGCGGCCAATAAAAACCAAGGATAATGTTTGCGTTTACCTGCATAAGATGACCAATCTAAATCGACATCAAGTTTTTTAAACTTGAGCTGATCACGTGTGGCTTGGACAAAGCCAGTGAGTTCATCAACTGATTCTTCTTTTACACGCAATAACATCAAGAAAGCGCCCAATTGAACGTCTAAAACCTCATCTTTTAAGATCATGCTGAACGCTTGGTAGGCTTCATCATAAGTGAGCGAACGTGCGCCATTTTTACCTTTACCCACGATACGGACAAATTGCGCAAAAGGATGTTCAAAATCTTTGTAAATATTTCGTTTATTGTTCATGCAAATACTGGGCTTAAAATTAGGACTTAAGGATAGTTTACTTCTATAGTTGGTATTTTTCAGCCTGATAATGAGCGTAAAAAATGCAGTCTTTAGACTATAGTCTAATGATCTCGGTCTATTATTTAACCGAAATTAACATTTGTGGCAGAACAAGCCATTAAAAAACAGGTAAAATTTAACCTACTTTAGTATGTGTTTCATCTCCTGATCAATGTGCTGATTCTATATCAGGTCCTGATGTGATTATTTAATCACCATACATATTTCGTTTTTCTGTATTTGGCTAAGTCAAATACCTTTGGTGCTCTTTTGTCGAAGACAAAGGGGTTTTGGGCTGTTTATTTTTTGAAAATAGACAAAAACTGAATATTTCTTTGAAGCAGAAATATATCGTGAAGTAATGTCATGGCTAAAAAACCAATTTATAAGTCACTATATTTTCAAGTGATCGTTGCCATTATTGCGGGTGTATTGGTGGGTCATTTCTCACCAAGTGGTACGCAAATCATCAATGGTACCGAGCAATACGTAAAAGGCTGGGGTGAGTTGTTCTATCCACTAGGACAAGGTTTCATTAAGCTAATTAAAATGATTATTGCACCTGTGATTTTCTGTACCGTGGTAAGTGGTATTGCAGGTATGGAAAGCATGAAATCTGTGGGTAAGACAGGTGGGGTCGCTTTACTATACTTCGAAATCGTTTCGACCATCGCACTCATTATTGGTCTTGCAGTGATTAATATTGCAAAACCTGGTGTAGGCATGAACGTCGATCCAGCATCTTTAGATACTGCAGGTATTTCTAAATATGTTGAATCTGGTGCAGCACAATCTACCCAAGAATTTTTTATGAATATCATCCCAAACACCGTTGTTGGTGCGTTTGCTGAGGGTGAAATTCTTCAAGTTCTATTATTTGCCTTATTATTTGGTTTTGCTTTGCATAAACTTGGTGATGCAGGTAAGCCTGTATTGAAGTTTATTGATCAAATTGCACATGTATTCTTTAACATTGTAAACATGATCATGAAGCTTGCACCAATTGGTGCTTTCGGTGCGATGGCTTATACCATTGGTAAATATGGTATTGGTAGTTTGGCGCAATTGGGACAATTGATCATCTGCTTCTATATCACATGTTTGCTGTTTATTTTCATTATACTTGGCTCAATTGCACGTATTTGCGGTTTCAGTATTTTGAAAATGATTCGCATGATTCGCGAAGAGTTACTGATCGTACTGGGTACGTCATCTTCAGAGTCTGTACTGCCACGTATGTTGAAAAAACTTGAACTTGCTGGCGCAGAAAAATCTGTAGTGGGTCTTGTTATTCCAACAGGTTATTCATTTAACCTAGATGGTACGTCTATTTACCTAACCATGGCAGCAATCTTTATTGCACAAGCGACCAATACACCGCTTGATATTTCGCATCAGATCACATTGTTATTGGTTCTACTCATTTCATCTAAGGGTGCTGCGGGTGTGACGGGTTCAGGCTTTATTGTGATGGCTGCAACATTGTCTGCTGTGGGGCATATTCCTGTTGCAGGTTTGGCATTAATTCTTGGTATTGACCGTTTCATGTCAGAAGCACGTGCATTAACCAACCTTGTAGGTAACTCATTGGCAACGATTGTGGTTGCGAAATGGGTGGGTCAATTAGACAAAGAAAAACTAGATTTTGCTTTAGCAAATCCTGAAGAAATTGATCGTCAGATGCAAGAAGAAGGCAACGCACATCATGCCTAAGGATGATGCTGTGATGTAAAAGATGTAATTAAAAAGGAAGCTTCGGCTTCCTTTTTTTATGTAAGCCCAAAGCCAAATTTGAACGCTTTAGTTTTTAGGCATGACGGCTGTTCTAAACTGCAATAGGATGAAGCTCAACAAAACAACAAACTCAACCAAGGAAGAAACACATGCTAGCTTATGATGCAGACTTAGAATTATTTCGAGATAACTTTCGCCGCTTTATGGCAGAGCATGTCGCACCACATTATGAGCAATGGGAACGTGAAGGCATTATGCCGCGTTCAGTATGGAATGCTTTGGGTGAAAATGGCTTTTTATGTGTGGATGTGCCTGAAGAATATGGCGGCTATGGGGTTCCAACGCATTATTCACTGATGCTAGTTGAAGAGTCTGCACGCGCAGGTTTTAGTGCATTATCGACAGGTATTTCATGCCATTCTGAAATTGCAGCGCCTTATATTTTGCACATTGGTTCAGAAGAACAAAAACAATATTGGTTACCGAAAATGGTCACAGGTGAGGTGGTCGGTGCTATTGGTATGACAGAGCCGGGAGCAGGTTCGGACTTGCAGTCTATGCGCAGTAGTGCAATTTTGCAGGGCGATCATTATCTGCTCAATGGCTCGAAAACTTTTATTTCAAATGGTCAACATGCAGACCTTGTGGTATTGGCTGCAAAAACTGATCCACAAGCACGTGCCAAAGGTGTGTCATTACTTTTAGTCGATACACATTTGGATGGATTTAAGAAAGGTACCAACCTCGACAAAATTGGTCTGCATGCGCAAGACACTTCAGAGTTGTTTTATGACAACGTCAAAGTGCCAAAAGAGCAACTTTTGGGTCAAGCTGGACAAGGCTTTGCTTACTTGATGCAAGAGTTACCGCGTGAACGTACCGCAATTGCCTCGACTGCAATTGGTGCGATTCGCGGTTCCATTGATGTGGCAACGCAGTATGTTAAAGAGCGACAAGCGTTCGGACAGGCGATCGGACAGTTCCAAAATACTCGTTTTGTCTTGGCACAGGCTAAGATTGACGAATTGGCTACAGCGGCATTTTATAATCAAAATGTTGAACTTTATATGCAAGGCAAACTTGATGTTGAAACTGCAGCAGCACTCAAGAGCTTTTCTACCGATATGCAAATGAAAGTGGCCCATAATCTACTTCAATTATTTGGTGGCTATGGTTATATGACCGAATATCCAATTTCACGTTTCTTTGTCGATGCACGTATTCAGCAAATCTACGGTGGCACCAATGAAATTATGAAAGAAATCGTGGCACGAAGTATTTTAGGTCGATAAACAATTTATCAGGCTGAAATTAAAATAGCGAAGTGAAGACTTCGCTATTTTTTTTAGGATGTATTTCTATAGAGACGATGTATTTCTACAGATTTGCGTGTTTGAATTAGATTGTGTGTTTAATTTTGCGTGAATATTTTGAAACCTATGATAATGACGGTTGCCCCAAAACTTGCAGACAGACTTCAATAAATTCAGGTGTATCTAAAGTACTGCGAGACGATATATATAGGTTATTATCGTTCACGACCGATTGATCCGACACCACCACACCTGCGTTTAGTAAAGCAGATTTCAGCGTTTCAGATTGGGCGAAATGGCGACCTTGTATGACACCAGCTTCTAATAACAACTGTGGACCATGGCAACTGCTCAAAATCGGCTTTTGGCTATTTGCAAAATTACGTACAAAATAGATAAAACGGTCATCTAAAGCCAGTTTCTCGGGGGAATAACCGCCGGGAATAAATAAGGCATCAAAATCATGTACAGAGGCGTCGTCGATACTCTGGTCAATGGTGATCTGGGAACGGCGTTTAATACCGTAAACGATTTTTCCAACCTGATCTTCGATATTGATAATGCTGTGCCGAGCGGCTCGAAAGGCCTCCACAGGCTCAAGGTACTCAATATCTTCAAAATCGTAGGTCACTAACACTGCAATTTTCTTGTGCATACTTGTACCTATGGGTCTGTTATTTTTTTTCTGATATTTAGACTACAAAGCAACGAAAAAAATTACCTGTGTCTTTTGTAATAAATGCGTCAATGACTGTAAACACTAGATGAAAGAGCCTATTAAGTCACTGAAAAAACGATCAATGACCAAGTGTTTATATAGATCATCTTTAAGTTTCAAATTATTTCTATGCCATGAAAACCAAGTTTAGAATTTTTTATTTTGCTACAGGTATTGAGAGCAAAATTTAAAACTGCAATGACCAATGAAATAAACTGATTGATGGGCTTATAAGAGGATGGATCTGATGCAAATTTGGAGGAAAAGAGAAGGCCTATTTATTGTGCTGCTCAAGATGAATGATCAATAAAGCCGTCAAAAGGTAAGATTTGCCTCAATTATGGTTTTACCTATCAGTTTGGCTGTTTTGGCTCTTAAGTTAAGCTGATGAAGCTTTAATCAACTGTATGTTTTTAAGGCTGAAACCATCAAAGTCGTATTGCGCAACATTTGAAAGCTAACTATTGTTATACTGTTTGCAAAATTTTTTTGAAGGGCGACATAACAATGATCAACGATGATCAAAACACTCCGACTTCTCTGGACTTAGCTCAAATTCGTGAAGATATCGACTCTGTTGATATGCAGATTCAACAACTTATCAACCGTCGTGCGAAACTAGCTGAGGCAGTTGCAAAAGCAAAATTTGCTGCTGAAGAGAATCCACTGTTTTATCGTCCTGAACGTGAAGCACAAGTTTTACGTAAAGTTATGGATCGTAACGAAGGGCCATTGTCTGATGTGACTATGGCGCGTTTATTCCGTGAGATCATGTCGGCATGTTTAGCTCTTGAAGCACCGCAAAGTATTGCGTTTTTAGGTCCAGTCGGAACTTATACGCATTCGGCTGTTTTAAAACATTTCGGTCAAGACGCTGTTGTTCGCCCTCTTCCAACGATTGATGAAGTATTCCGCGAAGTAGAAGCAGGCAGTGCGCACTATGGTCTTGTGCCTGTAGAGAACTCATCTGAAGGTGTAGTGAATCACACCCTAGATTGCTTCAAATCTTCACATCTGAATGTTATTGGTGAAGTGGAGCTGCGTATTCATCACCAGTTCCTAGTGTCTGAAAACACACGTAAAGACAGCATTAAACAAATTTATGCTCATCAACAAACTTTGGCGCAATGCCGTGGTTGGTTAGATGCTCATTATCCAGGTGTAGAACGTGTTGCACTCAGTTCAAATGCAGAAGCTGCACGCCGTATTCGCAATGAATGGCACTCAGCAGCAATTGCTTCTGAAGTCGCTGCGAACATTTACAACCTTGAAATTTTGCATAGCAATATTGAAGACAATCCTGAAAATACTACTCGTTTCTTGGTGATTGGTCGTGAGAAAGTACCGCAATCGGGCAATGATAAAACTTCACTGTTGATTTCTGCGCATGACCGTGCAGGGGCGTTGCTTGAAATTCTTGCACCATTTGCAAAACACAATATCAGTTTGACCAGTATTGAAACACGTCCTGCCTTGCCTGAAAAATGGGCTTATGTATTCTTTGTGGACCTTGAAGGCCATGTAGAACAAGACAATGTCAAAGCAGCGATTGAAGAAATTCGTCCATTGGTTAAAGAAATTCGTGTATTGGGTTCATATCCGATTGCTGTTCTTTAAGATCACAACTGTGATCAATTCCATCAGGAGTTGATCACCTTCATCATTTGAAAAAACTGGAAGTGTAAAATGACGTTTGTCCCAGCCAATGAAGGCATTGCAAAGCTAAAGCCTTACCAACCAGGTAAACCAATTAGTGAACTTGAGCGTGAGTTGGGTATTACAGATATCGTAAAACTCGCATCAAATGAAAACCCATTGGGTTGTTCTGACAAAGTGAAAGAAGCGGTTGCTGCTGAACTTGCAGAAATTGGTCGATATCCGGATGGTGGCGGTTTTATTTTGAAAGACCAAGTTGAAAAACAATTTGGTATTGCACATGACCGTATTACGTTGGGTAATGGTTCAAACGATCTTCTAGAAATTTTTGCTCGTGCTTTTGTTTCAGAGCAAGACTCTGTGGTGTATAGCCAACACGCATTTGCTGTGTATGGTCTGGTGACACAAGCGATTAATGCTGAAGCGATTGAAGTGCCTGCAAAAGGTTTTTCACATGACCTAGATGCAATGGCTGCGGCAATTAAAGACAATACTAAATTAATTTTTATTGCGAACCCAAATAATCCAACAGGTACATGGTTTGAAGAAGCTGAATTTGAAGCGTTCATGCAAAAAGTACCTGCAAATGTGATCGTGGTTTTAGATGAAGCTTATGTGGAATATTTCCCAGAAAACTTCAACAGCTTGAAATTCTTAGATCAATACGCAAACTTAATCGTTAGCCGTACCATGTCAAAATGTTATGGCTTGGCTGCCTTACGTGTTGGTTTTGCCTTGGCTTCAGTTGAAGTGACGGATTTCCTCAATCGTATTCGTCAACCATTCAACGTCAACCATTTAGCAATGGTTGCTGCAGTTGCTGCACTTAAAGATGAAGCATTTATTGAAAAATCACGCGTAGTGAACAAAGCGGGTATGGCTCAACTTGAGTCAGGCTTTGATGCTTTAGGTTTAGCGTATGTGCCTTCACGTGCCAACTTCATTTTAGTAAATGTAAAAGCAGATCCTGCACAGACTTTCAATGCTTTATTAAAAGAAGGTGTGATTGTTCGTCCAGTTGGTATCGCTGAGCATTTACGTGTATCAATTGGGACTGAAGCTGAAAATGCTAAATTCTTAGCGGCATTGGCTAAAGTTTTGGGCTTAGAGGCTAAAGCTTAAGTCATGTCTGTGCCACTATTTGAAAAAGTTGCTTTTATTGGGCTTGGACTGATTGGCTCAAGCCTAGCTCGCGTCATGATTGCTGAAGGTTTAGCTAAGGAAATTGTAGCGTCTACGCGTTCACAAAAAACTTTAGAAGATGCAAAAGCTTTAGGGCTTATTCAGCAGGGTTATAGCGATCCTGCTGAAGCGGTCAAAGGTGCAGATCTCGTTGTCTTGGCTTTGCCTGTACGTGCGACACAAAAAGTCCTTGAAGCGATCAAGCCTTATCTATCCGAACAGACGATTATTACCGATGTTGGGAGTACCAAGGGCAATGTCGTTGATGCAGCGAAAGCCGTCTATGGTGAGCAATTACCTGCTGGTTTTGTACCGGGGCATCCGATTGCTGGGGCTGAACTAACAGGTGTGCATGCAGGTAAGGTAGATTTATTTGCTAATCACAAAGTGATTTTGACACCTTTACTTAGCAGTGCAGATTGGGCTGTAGAGAAACTGATTAAATTGTGGCAAGCTGCCAAAGCGGAAGTAATTTGCATGGATGTGGAAAAACACGATGAAGTGTTGGCCCATACCAGTCATCTTCCGCATTTGATGGCATTTAACTTGGTTGAGCAACTTGCGAACCGAGAAGACAATTTAGATATTTTCCGTTATGCCGCTGGCGGTTTTCGTGATTTCTCACGCATTGCTGCAAGCGACCCACATATGTGGCATGACATCTTTTTTGCCAATAAAAAGGCAATTTTAAATGCGGTAGATGGCTTTGAAAAACAATTGGCTATTCTTCGCAAACTGATTGAAGATGAAAACTCACAAGCGTTGATGGGACTGTTGGGACATGCACAAGCGGCACGTCAACATTTCAATCACATGCTCGCAAAGAAACCACTGATGGAGAAAAATAAAGTGACGACACAGCAATTCAAAATTTTACCGGGTCCAAAGCAATTCCAAGGTAAATTTACTGTGCCAGGTGATAAATCTGTGTCACATCGCTCTATCATGTTTGGTGCTATTGCAGAAGGCACAACGCATGTCACTGGTTTCCTTGAAGGTGAAGATGCCTTGGCAACCCTTCAAGCATTCCGCGATATGGGTGTAAGTATTGAAGGCCCTAAAAACGGCGAAGTCACTATTCATGGTGTAGGTATGCATGGTTTAAAAGCACCTGCAGGCGCTTTGTATATGGGTAACTCAGGCACTTCAATGCGTTTGCTTTCAGGCATGTTGTCGGCACAAAAGTTTGATTCGGTGATGACGGG
Organism: Acinetobacter sp. YH12064; assembly: GCF_013419735.1. Taxonomy (NCBI): domain Bacteria; kingdom Pseudomonadati; phylum Pseudomonadota; class Gammaproteobacteria; order Moraxellales; family Moraxellaceae; genus Acinetobacter; species Acinetobacter sp. YH12064. Next base: position 56,383 of record NZ_VOZP01000019.1, on the reverse strand, counting down.
TGATGCGTCATTATCAAAACGTCCAATGGAACGTATTGCCAAACCATTACGTGAAATGGGTGCGCAAATTCAAACCACAGGTGAGCGTGGTACGCCGCCCGTGTCTATTTCTGGAAGTCAAAACCTTAAAGGTATTCACTACGACTTACCAATGGCATCTGCACAAGTAAAATCTGGTATTTTGTTGGCAGGTCTTTGGGCGGAAGGTGAAACTGTTGTCACTGAGCCAGAACCGACACGTGACCATTCTGAACGTATGCTTCGTGCATTTGGTTATGACGTGAAAACAGAAGGCAACCGCATTTCACTTCAAGGTGGCGGCAAGTTAGTCGGTACGGACATTCAAGTACCCTCTGATATTTCATCTGCAGCATTCTTTATGGTGGGTGCAGCGATTACTGAAGGTTCAGATGTCACACTTGAAGCGGTCGGCATTAATCCAACACGTACAGGTGTGATCGAAATTTTAAAACAGATGGGTGCTGACCTGACTGTTGAAAATGAACGTATCGCTGGCGGTGAGCCGATTGCCGATATTCGTATTCGTGGTTCACGTACACTCAAAGGCATTCATATGCCAGAAGATCAAGTGCCATTGGCGATTGATGAATTCCCAGCGTTATTTATTGCTGCTGCATGTGCAGAGGGTCAAACCATTTTGACTGGTGCAGCTGAACTTCGAGTGAAAGAGTCGGATCGTATTCAAGTGATGGCAGATGGCCTAAAAATTATGGGTATCGATTGTACGCCAACCGAGGACGGCATTATCATTGAAGGTCAAGGCAAAGCGGGTGAGTGGGGTGCAATCTTCACAGGTGGTCAAATCGAATCACATCATGACCACCGTATTGCAATGAGCTTCTCAATGGCAGGTTTACGTACTTCGGGTGAAATTAATATCGTGGGTACAGAAACTGTTGCAACAAGTTTCCCAACATTTACAGAGCTAGCGACTCAAGCCGGTTTAACGATTGCGGTAAGTGAATAAATAATTCACTAAATTTGTATATTTATTCAACAACAGCCAAGCAAATGCTTGGCTGTTTGGTTTTAATTGCTTATGCTAAAACCATACAACAAGAATGTCTTTGGATAGATACATGAGAAAACTACAATTCACCGCCCATAGCGATTCAAATCGAGTTGAAAGCAGTGCTGATACGCAAACTCAGGTTGCTGAATTATTGGCAAATAAATTAGAGCGTTATGGCTTTCAAACGTTATCGCAAAGTGGTGATCAGATTGCAGTCAGTGTCGATCAACATGAATTGCCACTTTCAGTGACATGTCAGGGGCAGGATGAATCAGGTCGTCTAGTCTGTGAAATTACCTCTTATCCAGATGAAGACCAAGATTGGTTAGATCGTATTACTGAGCAAAGTTTATTGAATCAATTGGCTCAAGCGGTCGAAAACAGTTTAAAAGAAGAAGACTCGTATAGTGAGTTTCAATGGAAACAAATGACGAAATGAACTGAAAAATTGAATTAAAAATCATCTATAAAAAAGCAGCATAGTGCTGCTTTTTTATTTTTTAACGGAATGTATCGAACAAAGTTATAGACATTCAATATTGATAGGATTAATAGTTCGATTGCTCTTTTTCACATAGTCACACATTTTTTCTGACTCTTGTTCATTGAGTCCCCAAAACACGATCACACCACGTTGATCAGTCAATTTGCTATCGCTTAAATAAATATAATGGGTGTCATGATAGTTTTTATCGAGCATATCTTTATATTTTTGATCGGTAAAAGATGAACAAGACGAAATTTCAGCTTCTTTACACACCGAGTCACTCGAACAGCGTTGCTTAAAGGTTGAAATCATATTCATGGTGTCAGTGCTGTTGAGTTGGGCTTCACACACTTGGCTGTTGGGAAAGTCGTAGACCATTTTTAAGCTAAAATCACGACCATCGACATTCATCTTGTATGACGCAGTCAAATAGGCTTTGGGACCATCGTTCGCAGCAACCGTAGACGCTGGCAAATTTGTCGTTGTGGATGGGGTTGAATTAAAATAATAGACCAAAGCTGCAATGCTTAGACTTAAAATCACAGCAACAATAAATTTCATTTTTCCCTCTAAATTTTATGTTCATTTTTCTGGGTATTATTTCTGTAGTTGATTATTTAAACAAGTAAATAATTGGTTTTTAGATAAAAAATTGAGGCGTAATCAAAATTAAACGAGCATAGGCTTAAGTCATTACATGTTGAACGAATTGTGATCACTAATGCAAAAAAATGGATAACTCGACAAGCGAGTAGTTCAGTTTATCTGGAATATTGGGGGAATAGAGCGGTCACTAGGCAAAAAAAATGAGCCAGTTAAGCTGACTCATATTTGGTATTGTTTATACTAAAAAGCGTGAAATCGCAATACGAAGCTGTTTGAGATAACCCGTAAAGAAGTGGTTTGCACCTGGCAAAACCGTGATTAAATGGCGCTGTGGTTTGGCCCACTGAATCAAGTCAGATAACAGTGTGACATTATCTTCTTCACCCTGAATAAATAAAATATCACCCTTAATATGCGGTGTCACATAGTGACGTACACCTGCAACTGTTGTGGTTGGTAAGCCGCATAAAATAGTCTGTACAGGCTGTAATTCTACAGGCAAAAGGGCATAGCATTTAGTCATGACATTTGCACCGAAACTAAAACCGCCTGCATAAAATGGCAGGTTCGGATGTTGGTTGCGAGCAAATTCAATGACTTGCATAGTGTCTTTAGTTTCACCATTGCCTTCGTCATGTATTCCTGCACTTTGGCCAGAGCCGCGGAAACTTGGGCGATAGACAACATAGCCACGTTCTAAGAACATTTGCGCTAAAAGCACAGGTACTTTGTGCTGTGGTGTGCCACCTTGCAATGGGTGAGGGTGTGTAACTACCGCGAATCCTTTCACTTCACCCTGTGGATAATCAACAAAAATTTCAAGCTGACCAACAGGCCCTTGAATGAACAGTTGTTCTGACATAATGACTAAAATGTGAAAGCGGGAGAGTCGCATAGTTTACAGATTATGTTTATCAAAAACACAGATTGGATTTGAAAATACTCTACTGTTATAGTTTGTTTAATTAAAAATTAGTCAGGATGTTTATGCTCGCTTTAATTTCTCCAGCAAAAACTTTAGATTACGAAACCGCTTTACCGACTGAAAAATTCACTCAACCACGGCTATTAGATCATTCTGAAGAATTAATCTCAGTCGCACGTAAATTGTCGGTAAGTGAAATTTCAAGCTTGATGAGTGTCAGTGAGAAAATTGCGACTTTAAATGTTGAGCGCTTCCGAGATTGGCAGCCTGATTTTGATTTTGCCAATGCACGCCAAGCAATCTTTGCCTTTAAAGGTGATGTATATACCGGTTTAGATGCTTATAAACTTACATACTCAGACCTTGAATATGCACAAACCCATTTGCGTATGCTCTCGGGTCTCTATGGTTTATTGCGTCCGCTTGATTTAATGATGCCATATCGTTTAGAGATGGGGACCAAGCTGCAAAATCCACGTGGACATAACCTATACGAGTTTTGGGACAATACCATCACCAATCTCATCAATGACGATTTGGAAAAAGCCGGCTCTGAACTTTTGGTCAACATTGCTTCAGATGAATACTATAAATCGGTCAAAGAATCAAAAATCAAAGCCGAAATCATCAAGCCTGTTTTTATCGATCAAAAGAACGGCAAATATAAAGTCATCAGCTTCTATGCCAAAAAAGCACGTGGCCTAATGGCGCGTTATTTGTTGGAAAATAAAATTGAACGTATTGAAGATATCAAGTCGTTCAATACCGATGGTTATTATTTCGATGCAGAGAGTAGCTTAAAGGGTGAATTGGTCTTTAAGCGAGATGAACAACAAGCCGCTTAATTTCGAAATTGAAAAGCTTAGACTGAAAAGAATATGTATAGCCGCTGCCTTGAAGTCAGCGGTTTTTTATCTTCTTCATTCGAGATTTAATGGTGGGGCTGTGAAATTGATGGTGCTTTAAATTTCGTATGTGAAATGATCTATGATTTGAAGCTTTTTGCGGAAAAGGATTCGAAAAATCATTCAGCGATTATCTTGTCTATCAGTCTAAAATATATTACAAAGTTAACATTGATCGAACAAATAGCTTATTAAATGACTTAATAAGATATAAAATTGTGAAATACGTCACTTTTTTGTTTAAGTTTTTTGTTATTATAGCCAAATATTTAAACATGAATAAAATTTTGTTATGAAAAAAATACTGATACCAATTTTTATACTCAGCATTGTGTTCTTAGGGTTTAGTGTTTATAAAAATGCAGAGTTAAAGCGACAGCAAGAAATTAATCAGGTGTTCAATGATGATTTGAACGCATCACCTTATACGCGCTAAAAAAAAATCAATCTTGCTGCTTTTGAATTGAGCTCAAGCATGATCTTGAGGAGTTCGTCTAAATATTGATATTTTATTTTTACATATAATAATTTGAAACTTTATAAATAAAACAATGTCTTAAATTTACTAAATTGAAAAGCGATGAAAATGTGGAAACATTAAAAAATCAATGTGTTATAATTTGCCGAAATTAATTTGATCAGTATTTATTGATATTAAATACGAATTAAATGACATAAATAGAGGAGCTGCATAGGTTTATGCAGCTTTTTTGTTTGCAAATTTCAACATTTGTACTGTGTTGTATGCTGTTGAAAATAGGATTTTTTAAAGCCTACAATCTGCCGAATTGGCATATTCGTTGCTTAGGCATACACAAAATTAATGATGAATACATTACATGATTAATTTTGTGGAATGCTTATATGCATAAAGTTTACTTCATAGGGGCTAGGTCATGACGACTCCTAATCCATCTTCCGAGAACATGCTTGAACGTCTGTTTAAACTGAGCGAAAACAAAACCAGTTTCAAAACAGAAGTCATTGCAGGTGTAACTACTTTTTTGACAATGTGTTACATCATTATTGTCAATCCAATGATTTTGTCCGAAACGGGTATGGATCATGGTGCTGTTTTTGTCGCAACCTGTTTAGCAGCAGCCATTGGCTGTTTGGTGATGGGTCTTGTTGCTAACTATCCAATTGCCTTAGCACCCGGTATGGGTTTAAACGCTTACTTTACCTATTCTGTATGTTTGGGTATGGGCGTGGATTGGCAAACTGCTCTAGCTGCGGTATTTGTCTCTGGCCTTGTTTTTATCGCTATCAGCATGTTCAAAATCCGTGAAGCGATTGTCAATGCGATTCCAATGTCGCTTAAACTGGCGATCGGTGGCGGTATTGGTTTATTCCTTGCGCTGGTTTCTTTGAAAAATGCCGGCATTATTGTTGATAACCCTGCAACATTGGTCAGTCTGGGTGATTTAAAACAGCCGTCTGTCTTGTTAGCTTTACTTGGCTTCTTGATGGTTGTGGTTATGCATCACTTTAAAGTACGTGGTGCAATCATCATCAGTATTTTGGTGATTACTGCAATTTCAACCCTGCTGGGCTTCAACGAATTTAAAGGTGTTGTAGGTGCTATTCCTTCAATCGCTCCAACATTCATGCAAATGAACTTCGAAGGTCTATTCACCGCAAGTTTGATTGGCGTGATCTTTGTATTCTTCTTGGTCGATTTATTTGATTCTACAGGTACATTGGTCGGTGTATCACACCGTGCAGGTTTATTAAAAGACGGTAAATTACCACGTTTGAAGAAAGCATTATTTGCTGACTCATCTGCAATTGTTGCGGGTGCGGCATTGGGTACGTCATCAACTACGCCTTATATTGAATCATCAGCAGGTGTTGCTGCCGGTGGTCGTACAGGTTTAACTGCAGTTGTAGTTGCTGTATTGTTTATTTTGGCATTGTTCTTAGCACCACTTGCTCAGTCAGTACCAGGTTTTGCAACTGCGCCAGCATTGTTGTTTGTGGGTGTGTTGATGATTCAAGGTATCGTTCATATTGAGTGGGATGATATTACTGAAGCAGTCCCTGCATTCTTGACAATTGTATTTATGCCGTTTACGTATTCAATTGCAGACGGTATTGCAATGGGCTTCATTAGCTATGCATTGGTTAAATTGCTTACAGGTAAGGCGAAAACTGTACCATATATGGTCTGGATTATTGCTGCACTTTGGGCATTGAAATTTGCTGCATTTGGCGGTTAATACTGTCAAACAGCGAAAGGGTGTAAACTCAGTTTGCACCCTTTTTTATTTTTATGAGGATAAGAGATGGATCAACTTGAGCTGATTCGCGCTTTGCCAAAAGCAGAGCTACATGTGCATATTGAAGGGACATTTGAGCCTGAACTCATGTTTGCAATTGCCCAACGCAACAATATTGCAATCCCTTATCAATCAGTCGAAGAATTAAAAGAAGCGTATAATTTTCATAATTTACAGTCTTTTTTAGATATTTATTATGCAGGTGCAAATGTACTGATTCATGAGCAAGATTTTTATGATTTAGCATGGGCATATTTAGAAAAATGTGCAGAAGATCATGTGGTTCATACTGAAATGTTCTTCGACCCACAAACTCATACAGATCGTGGCGTTGCTTTTGAAACGGTTTTGAATGGCTTACAACGCGCTTGTGATGATGCCAAAGTAAAACTGGGCATTAGCTCACATCTGATTATGTGTTTCTTACGTCATTTATCTGAAGATGCAGCATTTTCAACTCTAGAACAGGCTTTGCCATATAAAGATCAAATTATTGGTGTTGGTTTAGATTCGAGTGAAGTGGGGCATCCGCCATCAAAATTCGAACGTGTTTTTGCCAAAGCACGTGAAGCAGGTTTTCTTATTGTTGCGCATGCAGGGGAAGAAGGTCCAGCAGAATACGTATGGGAAGCCTTGGATCTACTGAAAGTAAATCGTGTTGACCATGGTGTACGTTCAGAAGAAGATCCTGTCTTAATGCAGCGTTTAATTGCAGAGAAAATGCCATTAACCGTTTGCCCGCTGAGTAATTTAAAACTTTGTGTGGTGAATGATATGGCTGATCATAATATTCGCCGACTATTGCAACAAGGTGTGCATGTGACCGTCAATTCAGATGATCCATCTTATTTTGGTGGCTATATGAATGATAACTTTATTGCGATCACCGAAGCTCTTGATCTAAGCAATGCAGAGTTAAAGCAACTGGCAATTAACTCTTTTGAAGCATCATTTATTTCAGATGCAGAAAAACAAACTTGGATTAAAAAGATTGAAGCGTTGAATTAATAATCAGCGTATAATCTCAGGCAGTGAATATTCACTGCCTTTTTTATGTCTAAATCATGCTTTTCTCTCATTCAAATCGCTCTATATTTGCCTCATCGATTACATTTTTAGCCGCAGTATTGATTTCATCCGCTGCTAGTGCAGATAAATCAAGTTTAAGTCAGCGTATGCTAAAGCCTGTGATTGAATATCAATGCTCGCAAGAGTTAAATAGTTCTAAAATTTGGAAAGGTGCTGCGTTGTTTATGAGTGCTCAACAGAAAAAAGACAATCAAGCTGCGATTTGTCAGTGCGTGAGTGAGCATGCTATGGATGATATCGGTGCGAAAGATCTGATGACTGCTGCAGTGAATGAAACTGAAAAGAATAAACTGATATCTAAAGCGGTTTTGAATAGTATGCGCGGCTGTGCTCAGCAAGTGCTGAATTAAAAGATGATGCTCACAATAAAAGCCACATGATGTGGCTTTTATTTTGTCTTTATTAGGGTTTTGGTTGTCGTGTCATGCTTTTGAGCACATGGTCTTTATCAATAAAATGATGTTTCAGTGCTGCCAAAATATGACCGACTAAGAGCAAGCCTGCTGCCCAAGAAATCCAAATATGTAGCGGTTTCACGATGGCAAGTAATTCAGGATTATCTTGGACCAAGCGTGGTATTTCAAACAAATACAGGACAGGGGCCGGGTGACCTGCGCTCCAACTAAATAAGCAACCTGTAATAGGTAAAGCCAGTAGTACAAAATAAAGTGCTAAATGACCCAAATGTGCCAAGGTTTTCATGCCGGAGGACATGTTGTCAGGTAAATCTGGAGCGGGGTGGGTATAGCGCCAAAAGATTCGTATCACCACCAGAAAAATAATCGTAGTAGCAATATTTTTATGGAGGGTAATGACTTGCCCTTTAAAGCTGCCATCGACGTCATAACTCAGAAAATTACCACTATAAAAGCCAATTAACCATGCCACGATGAATATGATCGCCATCAGCCAATGTAAGACCTGAGCTGTTCGAGTGTAGTATTGTGTGTTATTGCTCATGTTGATTATTTAAGCGTCCAATCTTATGCAGATTCTAATACAGACCACAAAAATATGCGTCGTTTAAAATCGGGACACTGTGTTGTGAATATGCAACACAGGCTTTGATGATTAACTACACAACTACCGAATTTATTTTAAATAGTCATATCAGATGGTGTGTGATTTGGGGCACAATATGCGCGTTAATTAACAGAACAAAGGAAATATTCGTGAAAAAATTAGTTGCTGTTCTAGCGCCATTAGCGCTTGTACTTTCTGCATGTGCTGCGACTGGTACAACAGGTACAAGTACATCTACAGGTACAACTTCAGCAAACAGCTTGGCAATGATGGCTGTTAAAGTGGGTGTTCAAGCGAAATGCGTGACTGAGCTAAATAACAACAGCTACTGGAAAACAGGTTCAAAACTATTAACAGAAACTCAAAAATCTGAACTACAAACTGAAGTGTGTTCATGTGTAGGCGAGAAAGCGACAACTAGCGTGACTGCAACGGATTTGGTTGTAGCAGCAATGGATAAAACTTCACAAGCTAATCTTGCGGCTAAAATCGTGACAAATACTTTAAATGCTTGCGTGATCGAAACATTTAAAAACTAAGATTTAGAACATTTTATACGACCCAAACAGTGGTTTTGTTGTGTATCAGCAAATCCAAATTAAGGGTCGTATTTTATTTTGAGTGAGAGATATATGAAAATTGCTGGTGCAGATGAAGCGGGTCGCGGTCCATTGGTGGGTTCGGTTGTTGCGGCAGCTGTCATTTTAGATCCAAATAACCCGATTGAAGGTTTAAATGATTCTAAGAAACTCACTGAAAAAAAACGTGAAAAGTTATTTATTGAGATTCAAGAAAAAGCCTTGGCTTGGGCGATTGCTGAAAGTTCTGCACAAGAAATTGATGAGATCAATATTTTGCAAGCATCATTACTTGCAATGCGTCGTGCAGTGGAAAAACTCAGTGTGCAGCCAGAACACGTATTGGTAGATGGTAATAAAGTCCCAACCGGTTTAGCGATGAGCTGTGATGCTGTCGTAGGTGGTGATGCGATTCATCCTGAAATTTCGGCTGCGAGTATTTTGGCAAAAGTGACTCGAGACCACGAAATGGTTGAGCTAGATGCAAAATATCCACAGTATGGTTTTGCAAAACACAAGGGCTATCCAACCAAAGCACACTTTGAAGCAATTGCGCAGTATGGGGTGATTGATGAACATCGCCGCAGTTTTGGTCCCGTACGTAAAGTTCTAGAAGGGCAGTAATAAAGCTTAGTTGAACGTCTATAGTAAAAGCATGTTCTAGATAAATTTAAAGCGGCCTAATGAGCCGCTTTATGATTTAAACAACTTAAATCTTAGCGATTATAGTTATTTGGGGAATAATCAGTTTCTTCAAAAGATGGCTGATATTCTTGATCAATGTTTTGGAGATGTTCGTGCATTGCGCGTTCATGTTGAATTCGTTGGTAAATTTCTTCACGATGAACAGATACTTCTTTTGGAGCATTCACGCCAATACGAACCTGATTACCTTTAACACCAAGTACAGTCACGCTAACTTGGTCTCCAATCATTAATGTTTCTCCGACACGACGAGTCAGAATCAGCATGTTTCTCTCCTTGCAAAATGCAAAACCTGCAAATGATCTGTTATGTAAAATTCATAACTTGTAAAAGCAAAAAATTTAGCAGTGCATCTGAAACAATCATTGTGACAGTCGCAAACTGAGTAAATTTTAAAATCCTCAGGTTTAATATAACAGAGCCACTATAAAAAAAACTATAGTGGCTCTGAATTTTTACGATGTTTTTCAAAATCTGTCTAACAATGACAAATTTTGACACACAGCAAGGTTAATTAAGCACGTGCGCTTGATTCACCTGTTTCACGGTCTAGACCGAATGCAGTGTGTAGAGCACGTACAGCAAGCTCTAAGTATTTCTCATCAATAATCACTGAAATTTTGATTTCAGAAGTCGAAATCATCAAAATATTAATGCCTTCTTTTGCAAGAGCAGTAAACATTTTGCTTGCAACACCTGCGTGTGAGCGCATACCAACACCAACAATCGATACTTTTACGATGTCTGCGCGAGTTGCAACTTCACGTGCACCAATTTCTTGTGCAGTCGCTTCAAGAATGGCTTTCGCTTTTGATAATTCACTACGGTTAACTGTAAATGTGAAATCAGTTGTGCCGTCTTCTTCAACGTTTTGGATAATCATATCCACTTCAACATTGGCATCACCAATTGGTGAAAGGATGTTTGAAGCGATACCTGGTTTATCCGGTACACCAAGAATAGTTAATTTAGCTTCATCACGGTTGAACGCGATACCTGAGATGATTGGTTGTTCCATGTTGTCTTCCGCTTCAGTGGTGATTAGTGTCCCGACGTTTTGTTTAAAGTTTTCGTCGAATGCGCCATCATCGTCATTATCAAAACTTGATAATACGCGTAAAGGCACTTGGTATTTACCGGCAAATTCTACAGAACGAATTTGAAGGACTTTAGAACCAAGTGATGCCATTTCAAGCATTTCTTCAAAAGAAATACGATCAACTTTTTTCGCTTTTGGAGCGACACGAGGGTCAGTGGTGTAAACACCATCAACGTCTGTGTAAATCTGACATTCATCAGCTTTAAGTGCGGCGGCCAATGCAACACCCGAAGTGTCAGAACCACCACGACCTAGAGTCGTAGTGTTACCTTCGGCATCAAAGCCTTGGAAACCTGCCACTACAATGACACGTCCAGCGTCAAGGTTTGAAGTCAATACATCCGTATCAATCGCTTCAATACGCGCCTTGGTAAATGCGCTGTCGGTTTTAATACCGACTTGACGGCCTGTAAGTGATTTAGCTTCAACACCAATAGAGTTAAGTGCCATTGCTAACATAGAAATCGTTACCTGTTCACCCGTAGACACCATTTGGTCTAATTCGCGTGGATCAGGGGTTTCGGTAATGGCTTTCGCTAAAGCAAGTAGACGATTGGTTTCGCCACTCATTGCAGATACAACAACCACAACTTTGTGACCGTGATCATGCCAACGCTTTACACGACGAGCAACATTTAAAATGCGCTCTGGAGTACCCATTGAGGTACCGCCATATTTTTGAACGATTAATGCCATAACTATCCTTACCAAGTAAATAAGTCTAAAGACTTAAAGCACTTACACATATTTTAAGACCGCACTTCGGCGCGATTTTAATATACCACGTAGCTTATGAACTCCAAGGTAGGAGGAGTTCAAATAGATACTTTGTGTCTGCAGGGGATTCACATGAACCCAGCCTTTTAGACTCCATTTTCATCATTTAGCCAGAGGTTGAATATTGGTTTCAACATGATGATTGAGTTTGCGCTTTCACGCATCAACAATGTTTAAGCAGGATCCAGCATTAAAAAACACACTGCTTAAACCTGTTGATTTGCTCAAAGGAGGTGAGTCACTTTGAGCTATAGGACTTTTGGTCTTATTTTGCAGCTAACCATGCAACGAGGTCAGTCATTACCGCTTCAAGTTTGTCGCTATAAGGCGCACCACCTTGAGCCATATCAGGTTTACCACCACCTTTACCGCCAAGTTCTTGACCAAGGTGTTTGATGATGTCACCTGCTTTTACAGCAGCAGTGTATTCTTTAGCAACCGAAGCAATCAGGCTCACTTTGTCGGCATCAACCGCTGCGATCACGATCACAGCATTGTCTAACTTAGATTTCACACCGTCGTGCAAGTTGCGAAGTGATTTCGCATCTACACCTTGAACCGTGGTGATTAATGTTTTGCGGCCAGCAATCTCTTGAACTTGACTCAATAACTCAGCGGCTTGGAAGCTTGCCAATTTTTGGTTCAATTGTTCAATTTGTTTTTGCAAGCTAGATGCTGTGTGAGACAAAGCTTCAACTTTTTCTAAAGTTTGATCTTTTTGCGCTTTCAGCAAATCGTTGATTGCATGAATGTCACGATCTGCTTTTTGCGCAGCTTCAACAGCTTTAGTACCCGTAACGGCTTCAATACGACGTACGCCTGCAGCAACACCACCTTCAGATGTAATCTTGAATAGACCAATATCACCGGTGCGTTTTACATGAATACCGCCACAAAGTTCGATAGAGAAGTTTTTCTCATCTTTGGTTGTACCCATTGAAAGTACACGTACTTCGTCACCGTATTTCTCACCGAACAACATCATTGCGCCTTTTTCTTTGGCCGCCTCGATGTCTAAAAGTTCAGTTGAAACAGCAGTATTGGCAATCACTTCGGCATTGACAATGCGTTCAATTTCTTGAAGCTGTTCAAATGAAACAGGTTGGTCATTGGCAAAGTCAAAACGTAAAAGTTCGCTTGCAACCAATGAACCTTTTTGCTGTACGTGCGTACCTAAAACTTGGCGAAGTGCTGCATGTAATAGGTGAGTTGCAGAGTGGTTGCGTGAAGTTGCTGCACGGATATCCGCTTTAACAATCGCCTCAACTGCTTGAGCTGCTTTTAAGTTACCCATGGTCACGATGCCTTGGTGTACAAAAGCGCCGCCTGATTTTTTGGTGTCTTGAACTTCAAAAATACCAGTTTCGTTTTTGAAGATACCTGTATCGCCAACTTGACCGCCACTTTCTGCATAGAACGGAGTTTGGTTTAGAACGATCAGTGCTTCATCGCCCTCAAAAACTTCATCAACTTGTTCGCCATCTTTGTAGATTGCAACAATTTGACCTTGGCCTTGAGTTGCGTCATAGCCGTCAAATTGAGTCTCGCCTTCAACTTTGACAATTGAGTTGTAGTCGATGGCGAATTTACCTGCATCACGTGCACGTTGACGCTGTGCAGCCATTTCAACTTCAAAGCCAGCTTCATCAATGGTGAGATCACGTTCACGTGCAATATCCGCTGTTAAGTCAGTCGGGAAGCCGTAAGTGTCATACAGTTTAAATACAGTTTCGCCTGGAATCACTGAACCTTTAAGGTTTGCCAATTCGCCTTCAAGCAATTTCAAGCCTTGCTCGAGTGTTTTAGCAAATTGCTCTTCTTCTTTAAGAAGTTGTGCTTCGATACGTGCCTGGTTAGCAGCAAGTTCAGGATAAGCAGCACCCATCACTTCGATTAACGGCTGCAACATTTTGTAGAAGAATGAACCAGTCGCACCCAGTTTGTTACCGTGACGTACGGCACGACGGATAATACGGCGCAGTACATAACCACGGCCTTCATTAGAAGGGTTTACACCATCTGCAATCAGGAAGCAGCATGAGCGTGCATGGTCAGCAACCACTTTAAGAGAAGCAGGGTATTCAACTGGCTTGTTTGCAGCTTTTGCAGCAGCTTCAATTTCAGTGGTATCCAGGCCAATGATTTCAGCAGCAGCTTTTAATAAGTGTTGGAATAGATCGATTTCGTAGTTTGAGTTTACATGCTGTAAAACTGCAGAAATACGCTCAAGGCCCATACCTGTATCTACAGAAGGTGCAGGAAGGGCATGCAGCACACCATCAGCAGTACGGTTGAACTGCATGAATACGTTGTTCCAAATTTCGATGAAACGATCGCCATCTTCTTCAGGAGTGCCCGGTAAGCCGCCCCAAATGTGGTCACCATGGTCAAAGAAGATTTCAGAACATGGACCGCAAGGACCTGTATCGCCCATTGCCCAGAAGTTATCTGAAGCGTATTTTTCACCTTTGTTGTCACCGATACGGATAATGCGTGAAGCGTCTAGACCAATTTCTTTATTCCAGATATCAAATGCTTCGTCATCTGTATGGTAAACAGTGGCATAAAGTTTATCTTTTGGCAGACCTAACCATTTTTCGTTGGTTAAGAAATCCCAAGCAAATGTGATGGCATCACGTTTGAAGTAGTCACCAAATGAGAAGTTACCCAACATTTCAAAGAACGTGTGGTGACGTGCTGTATAACCAACGTTGTCTAGGTCGTTGTGTTTACCGCCGGCACGGACACATTTTTGTGAAGATGTAGCACGAACGTAGTCACGTTTTTCAAGACCAAGGAAGCAGTCTTTAAACTGGTTCATACCAGCATTTGTGAACAATAGTGTTGGGTCGTTGGCAGGTACCAGAGAACTCGACGCGACACGTGTATGCCCTTGCGATTCAAAGTAGCTTAAAAAAGCTTCGCGAATTTCAGCTGATGTCATAAAACGAGTACTCACAACCAAGTCTCTCCTAATTTCGATTTGGTAATAGCATATCAAGCAAGCCTTACAAAATTTTAAAGCTGGCTTGAGATGCTGACATAAAATTTAAAAACGCTAAATTATAACGGAAAAAGGCGTAGCGACCAATGATTTTCGGCTATCTCTATGACTTTTTATATGTTTTAAATTTAGCACCTATATTTTTAGATTTTTAAACCTTTGGAACGCTGAAAGTATTTATTGATTAATCTTGTGAGCGCACTGTTGCTGCGTTTTATTTACTTATGTTGCGCAGTAACATCAGAAGCGCAATTTGATTCAAATAAAAGAACGATACGCGGTAACGTCATGCGCAAGTGTTTGAGATAGTGCTACTTTTAATCAAAAATGTTTTTGCGATATTTTTAATAATTTGACGCTAGTGAAAGAGTTTTGTTGGTGAGGTGCATTGCACGGCAAGTTGATTTCCTTGCGAAGCACGCTTCTCATCTTGCCGAATGAGAAACAATGTTTCGTAAGAGTACCTCCAGCCGAAGGCTAATCCCTTTATCAATTCAAAAATGTAAGACTCCGTCGAATAAAGTTAAAAAGTATTTTAAAAATGCTTAATTACTTTTTCGTGCATAACATCAGTTATTTATATGTCTTGAAAAGCTTTGAAATTTCAAATTCAACATGTTAATGAATGCTCTACATGAAGGTGGGTTGCTTTTATATTTTTCAGTTCATTTGGATAATTGCATGTTTATACCCAATTTAATAATAGTGTTTGGACTTGATCTTAGTGCTGTACATTTCTAGTGAAGCTAATATTTGGATCTATACAGGTGCTAAAGTTTTATAAAAATAAAGCCCAATAAGCATTAAACGAATAAATGATAACGTTTTCATGTTGAAATCCATTAACATATAGATGCTTTATTTTTGTTTCAAAACGAAGGATTGGTCATGCAGCGAGTGGCAATTAATGGATTTGGTCGAATCGGACGCAATGTATTACGCGCTTGGTTTGAAAATCCAAAAGAATTTCATTATGAAATTGTTGCCATAAATGATGTCGCTGATGTGGAAACCATGGTGCATTTGTTTAAATATGACACCACGCATGGTCGTTTTGCAGGCCAAGTCGAAATTCTTGAACAAGATGGCGCTATTTTTCTAGATATCTCTTGTGCTCAAGCGCATCTCAAAGTGCAAGTTTTAAATGAAGCACAGCCGAGTCTTTTGCCTTGGCAGCAACTGAATGTCGATGTGGTACTCGAATGCACAGGTTTATTTAGATCGCGAGAGGCAGCCACACAACATATTGGTGCAGGTGCCAAACGTGTGATTATTGGTGCGGCGCCGTTTGACAGTGTTGATGCTGCGATTGTGTATGGTGTTAATCATCATGAAGTCAAAGCGACGGATCAAATTATTTCGAGTGTGTCGTGTACCACGCAGGCTTTGGTGCCTTTAGTCAAAATTATTGATGATGCCTTTGGTATAGACACCGCACTTATGACAGAAATTCATGCTGTGACTGCGGATCAATCTGTATTGGATCATGCACATCGTGACTTACGTCGTGCCCGAGCTTCGGGTCAAAATATTATTCCAACGACGTCTTCAGCTCTAGGGGCATTGAAACGGGTCATGCCGAAAATGGAAGATCGAATCGATGGCTATTCGATTCGTGTACCGACGATCAATGTCGCTGCAATCGATTTAAGTTTTGTGTCCCAATCGCTTATCACCAAGCATGAGTTAAATGCAGTGTTAAGCAAAGCTGCACGTTTTGATTATCATGAAATTATGTCAGTAACCGATGAACCTTTGGTCTCAAGTGATTTTAATCATTCACCTTATTCATTGATTGTCGATTTGAATCAAACCATGGTGGTAGGAAAACAAGCAAAAGTCTTCGCATGGTATGACAATGAATGGGGCTATGCGAACCGCTTACTCGATTTATGTGAAAGCTTTCATTCTCTTTAAAAATTCAAACTTATCCGATATAAAAAACATCTACTAGCTTGTAGGTGTTTTTTATTTTCTAAAATTAGATGAAAAATCATGCGTAATGACGTTGATGTATCTCGAAAATATTGAAAAACTTTAAAAAATATTCAAGCACAGCCGATTTATTGTTTAAGATGAAAGTCAAAGAAATATCTAAAGAGTATTGAGCATGATGTTGATGTTACTTTGGGGATTTATTTTATTATTGGCGCTGGCGGTTATTTTTTTAATTTGGCTACAGTTTAATCGTGACGTATCGCAATCTACCGCGCATGAAACCTTGCCACTCGAGGAAAAAGTGGTGCATCTAGAAGCGAACTTGAAAAAGACCTTGGAAATTATGCAAGACCTTGCAAAGAAAATGCATATCCAGCAAGAAGTTTTAGATCAGACCACTCACAAATTACAGCAAGTTGAATTGCAAAATGCAGAGTTGGTGAACCTTTTGGCAAAAGTGATCAAGACAGACCAAAGCTAATCAAAAAATACAAAAGACTGCCCACACCTCGATATCTGCATGAAACATGTGATCTCAAGGTGTGGGTATTTTTTATCCAATAAGATGATTCCTAATATTCATCATCATTGGGTTTAAATCGTAGTTCTTTCGTTATTCAAAACATGATCGCGTATTACTTAGTTAAATCAAAATTTGTCTTAATACTGCTGCTGAAAGCATGCTAATCACAACGGTAGGCAATAACGAAAAACGTGATGCTGCAAATAGCGTAATGGCCATCGCGATTAAATCAGCAGGATGATCTTTGACAAAATAGGGCGCAATCACTGAGATCAATACACAGCCGGGAACAACTTCCATAATTTGACGTTGTTTGTTGGTGAGGCTACGGTTTTTCAGTAACATATAACCCAAGATGCGGGTCAGGTAAGTGGTTAAGGCTATAAATAGAATCGCGATCACGGTGCTAGTGTGGATCATGCATCATCTCCAATTAGGAAAAATGCAGAAGCAATGCCAGTAACTGCGCCAATCGGAACATACCAGCCCGCAGGGAGATACAAGTAAGCCAAAGATGCGGCAATCAAACTGACCAGCCATGGGCGCGCCGCTTTAAAGCCTTTCCACATACCACGCAGTAAAACAAGAAATACAGCAGGGAAGGCCATGTCAAAACCAAGTCGACTAATATCGCCAAGTATCGGCCCGATCATTGCCCCTAGCGTGGTAAAGCCAACCCACATCAAATATAGAGCACAGCATAAGCCTGCATAGAACATCAAACTAAAGGCGCGCTGAATTCCCAAAACATTAGATTTTTTTTGCGCATCAGCCAAACCCACAGCCCAACTTTCATCGCACATAAAAAATAAAGCGGTATAAACCGTACGATTCGGTAAATGTCGTAAATACGGGACAAGGCTCGCCCCCATTAATAGGTGCCGACTATTCACTAAAAACGTAATAAACATCAGCATGAGAATATTAGGGGGATTGGTCCAAACTTCCAAAATGGCAAATTCAGATCCACCGGCAAAGTTAAGGCCAGTCAAAAGCGGAACTTCTAAACTAGAAAATCCTTTATGTGTTGCCTGAGCACCCAAAACTAATGCAAAAGGAATAATGCCCAGCAGCATTGGAATAGATGTTTTTAGACCTCGTTTAAACTCAATAGAATGCTGTGAATGGGTGTGATTGAGTGTACTTTGTCTAAACATCAACATGACGTTTTCCATGAAGCGAGATCAAAAGCAATATTTTATGAATATCTAAGCAGCATTTGGCAGCTATTTTATGGAAGATTGCTTTTATTGTGCAATGAAATTGCTAAAATAAAGATTATTGTGAAATTTAGTGCCTTTATTGATGGATCAGATAGATAAACGCATTTTGCAAGCATTACAGCAAAATGGAAAACTACAAAATAATGAATTGGCCCAACTAGTTGGTTTATCACCTTCGCCGTGTTTGAGACGGGTTAAGCAACTAGAAGATGAAGGCTATATTGAGAAATATGTGGCTTTACTGAATCAGTCAAAATTGAATTTAAGTTTAACGGTATTTGCGCGGATTTGGCTAAAAGGTCAAGATGCAAAAACCGTGAATGATTTTGTCGCAGCGATTCAAACGATGCCTGAGGTGGTTGAATGTCAACTCATGGCAGGGGATTGTGACTTTTTCTTACGTATCGTCGTGGCAGATTTAGAAGCCTATCGAAAGTTTCAGATTCATCATTTAACGCAGATTGCCAGTGTGCAAAATGTAAAAACAGAGATACCGTTACAGGCCGTTAAACAAACTACAGCGCTTCCATTGGATTGATGTTCGTGTCTTAAATTAAGTTATTGAGCCTGATCATATTTATAACTTTGTTTAAAACTTCATCTATAGAAAGTAGGATGCTTATTATTTTTTATCAAATGGTTAAAAAATAACGTTCACAGGATTTTAAAATATAAGCATAAACATATATTTAGTTGTAAAAATTAAAGCTGTTGATGAAGTAATGAATGCTGAAGCATCTTTTATGAAAAAGTCGTGTGCAAGCGTAAAACTATCGTGCTAAACTAGGAGAAATCGGGTGTGCTCCCGATTTTTTTATGCGGATTTGTTCCGCGCTGACAAGAATTTAGGTTTACAACATGCCCATTTCAGAGACATGGTTATTACCTGATGGTGTAGCTGATGTACTGCCAGAACAGGCGCAAGTGATTGAATCTTTGCGTCGTGAAGCATTAGATTTCCTCGCATCTCGAGGTTATCAGTTGGTGTACACGCCATTCATTGAATACATCGAATCTCTATCTTCTCTTTCAGAATCGAATCAAGATTTAGACTTAGCCACTTTTAAAGTGATCGATCAACTTTCAGGTCGTTTGCTTGGTGTGCGTGCCGATATGACACCACAAGTGGCTCGTATTGATGCGCATGTACATCCTGTCGAAGGTGTAGCTCGTTATTGCTACGCTGGTACAGTACTACATACTAAGCCACAGGGTTTTAATACCACACGTGCACCTTTACAGTTAGGTGCAGAATTATTTGGTTCAGACAGCATTGATGCTGACGTTGAACTGATTGATGTCATGATCAACTTGCTTGCTAAAGCAGGTCATGCAGATGGTATCCATCTTGATTTAGGGCATGTCGGTTTATTCCGCAGCATGGTGAAACAAGCTGGCTTGAGCAAAGCAGTTGAACGTCAGTTATCTGACTTGTATCAACGTAAAGCACTACCTGAACTTGCTGAATTCACACAAAGCCTTCCAAATGGTGCTGACTTCTATACATTAGGTCGTTTTGCAAGTGATTTAGATGCGTTACAAGCAAATTTAAGTGCTGAAGTTTTAAATAACGAAGCATTTAAACTTGCATTTGATGCAGTGAAATCGACACAAGCCGCAATTCAGGTGCGTTGGCCAGAACTACATATTGGTATCGATGTGGTTGAACTTCGTTCATATCACTATCACACTGGTTTAATGTATGCCGTATATGCGCCAAACCGCGCTGCGCCATTGGCTCAAGGCGGTCGCTATGATGGTATTGGTGAACACTTCGGTCGCGCGCGTCCAGCGACAGGTTTCTCTTGTGACTTATATGCATTAACTGCAGGTCAAGTTCAGAAAAGCCAAGTTTTGGTTGCACCAAAAGGCATCGAAGCAGATTTATTAAAGGCAATTGAGGCAGCACGTACCGAAGGATTCAGTGTTGTTCAATTGTTAGGTAATGATGATTTAAGCTCAGCACCGTATGCAACGCACCAGTTGGTGAATGCAAATGGCGAGTGGACAATCAAACAAATTTAATCTCGGATGTGCCTGCGGGCACACACGTTTTTTCCAATTTTAACAGCATGATGCAATGAGGCTATTATGGGCAAGAATGTTGTGGTACTTGGTACCCAATGGGGCGACGAAGGTAAAGGTAAGATCGTCGACCTGCTCACAGATCAAGCGGCTGCGGTAGTTCGCTATCAAGGTGGACACAACGCAGGTCATACACTTGTGGTTGGTGGTAAGAAAACTGTATTACACCTCATTCCATCTGGTATTTTACGTGACAACGTATTGTGCTTAATTGGTAATGGTGTTGTTTTATCACCTGAAGCTTTAATCCACGAAATGGAAGTTTTAGAAAAAGAAGGCGTGCCTGTACGTGAACGTCTACGTATTTCTCCAAACTGTCCATTGATCCTTCCACACCATATCGCACTTGACCAAGCACGTGAGAAAAAACGTGGTAATGCGAAAATTGGTACAACAGGTCGTGGTATCGGTCCTGCATACGAAGACAAAGTGGCTCGTCGTGCAATCCGTGTTGCTGACTTGGTTCGTGGTGGTGCTCATCTTAAAGCTCAACTTGAAGAGCTTCTTGAATACCATAACTTCCAATTGACTCAATTCTTCGGTGTTGAAGCAGTTAAAGTTGAAGATGTAATCGCTCTATGTGACGAATGGCGTAAAGTCATCGAACCTATGGTGATGGACGTTACTGGCGAACTTCATGCTTACCGTAAAGCGGGTAAGAAAATCATGTTTGAAGGCGCGCAAGGTTCACTTCTTGACGTTGATCACGGGACATATCCGTATGTAACTTCTTCAAATACAACAGCTGGTGGCGTAAGCTCAGGTTCAGGTCTTGGTCCATTACACCTTGACTATGTATTGGGTATTACTAAAGCGTACACAACTCGTGTAGGTGCAGGTCCGTTCCCAACTGAACTTGTTTATGATGCTGCTAACGATGTTGGTGATGCGATCGGTAAACACTTGGGTACTGTAGGTTCTGAATTTGGTGCGTCTACTGGCCGTCAACGTCGTTGTGGTTGGTTCGATGCTGAAATTCTACGTCGTTCAGTAGAAGTAAACTCACTTTCTGGTATTTGCTTAACTAAACTAGACGTTCTAGATGGTTTAGAAGAAGTGAAAATCTGTGTAGGTTACGAAGCAGCTGATTCTGGTTGTGTAGGTTCTTCTGATGCGCTTGCATTTGAAACTTTAAAACCAATCTACGAAACTATGCCAGGTTGGTCTGAGTCTACTTTCGGTGCGAAATCACTAGATCAATTGCCACAAAATGCAATTAACTACGTGAAACGTTTAGAGCAATTGATTGAATGTCCAATCGACATCATTTCAACTGGTCCAGACCGAGATGAAACAATCGTATTACGTCATCCATTCGACGCATAATGTTGTTGAATTAAGATGTAAAAGCCTCGCGAAAGCGGGGCTTTTTTATATAACGAAGAATACAACTTCAAAAAAGTTGATTAAATTTAAATGATGGAAAAATAAAGATTTTGAAAAAATAAGCATAAAAATATTGAGTCAGTCAATTTTTTGTATATATTTGACACTCTTTATAAATAACTAGAGATCATGATGAATTATAAAAAATCTTTGGCATGCTTTGCCGTAGCAGCTTCTTTATCAGGTTGTACCACGATTGCTGATCTTGCAGGTGCTGATTCTGCATCTTTGAACTTACAGGCAACACAGTCTTATAACGCAATGCTGAAAGACGCTCAGACCAAACAAGTGCTCGATACCAAGTCTGCGACTTATCAAAAAGTAAACCGTGTTTTCTGGAAAATGAAACCATTTGCAGATCAGATGAATCAAACGGGTCAGGCTTTTGATTGGAAAGTTGCCGTAATCAAGTCTAAAGAAATCAATGCCTATGTTGCACCCGGCGGGAAAGTTGTTTTCTATACAGGAATCGTCGAAACCCTCAAACTCACGGATGATGAAGTCGCAGCAATCATGGGTCACGAAATGGTTCATGCTTTAGAAGAACATGCAAAAAATAAAATTGGCGCTTCAGCACTGACCAATCTTGCGGTGAGTATAGGTTCACAATACGTAGGTAATGCAGCAGGTGGCTATGGTGCAACCTTGCTTGACTTGGGGAGTCAATTTGGTGTGGGCTTGCCGTATTCACGTAATTTGGAAAGTCGCGCGGATAAAGGTGGCCTAGTGATGATGGCAAAGGCTGGATACAATCCAGAAGCGGCGATTTCATTGTGGAAAAAAATGAATGCGAATGATAACAGTGGCAACGACGCACTGAGCAAATTTATGTCTACACACCCAAGCAATAATGACCGTATTGCTGCTATGCAAAAAATGATGCCGGAAGCGCAGCAATATTATAAAAATGCGACACCATCGAGTGTACGTCGTTAATATATGCGGTTTTCAAGACTAAAGTTGCATTTTAGTACGCTATACACTTTGTGGTGAGTTGCTAAAATGCAATTTGAATTAGGAAGAGAAGTGCAGGATGCAAAAGAATATTTCGACCACCATTTTTTATTCTTTATTATTTGCGATGGGGGGAGCACCCACTATTGCTATGATGATCATTCGTGCCCAAACTCAAGATCCACAATTAATTTATCAAGCCCTGATTGGGTTGTCGGTGATTATTGCCTGTATTCTTGTGCCCATAGTTTTGATACAAAATGCTGTCCTATTTTTTAAGCGAAAAAATGTGCAGTTAGAAGAAAAAATTAAGCCATTAATGCATGTGTATTTGGGCTTGAATGTGGTTTGTTTAATCTATTGGTTGGTTCTTCAATTTTCAGCTTAAAAAAATTACATAATTACTATTATAAGTCGCTATAACTTCGTTTTAAGCTCCGAACCATAAGAATATAATATCCATAAATTCACTTATATTTTAATGGTCTGGAGTATCCTTAATGAAAAAAATTATTCTAACGAGCCTGTGTATGGCCGGTGTAATGACGATTTCAAGCTGTGCGACAGTGGCAGATATGGCAGGAGCGGATACTGCTACATTGAACGCGCAAGCAACACAAAGTTATAACAAAATGGTGACAGATGCGCGTTCTAAAAATCAGCTCGATACCTCTTCGAGTACATATAAGCGCATTAATACTGTATTCCAAAAACTGCGTCCTTATGCAGACCAAATGAACCAAACGGGTCAAGCGTTCCAATGGCAATTGGCGGTCATGAAATCTGATCAAGTCAATGCCTTTGTCGCTCCAGGCGGTAAAGTTGTATTTTATACAGGTATCGTCAATAAACTGAATTTAACCGATGCAGAAATTGCAGCAGTTATGGGACATGAAATGGTCCATGCTCTTGAAGAGCATGCAAAAAGTAAATTGGGAGCGCAAGCCTTAACTGATCTTGCATTGAATATTGGTTTAAGTGCGGCAGGTAATAATGTCGGTCAATTGGGTACTGCGGCCGCGCAGTTGGGTAGTCAAATTGGTATAGGTCTGCCTTATTCACGTTCTTTGGAAAGCCGTGCAGACCAAGGTGGCTTAATGTTAATGGCACGTGCAGGTTATAACCCACAAGCGGCGATTACGCTTTGGGAAAAAATGAATAAGCTTGAAGGTGCGGGAGGTTCATCATTCTTATCAACGCATCCATCAAACTCACAACGTATTGAAGCGATGCGTAAAAATCTACCCGCAGCGCAGCAGATTTATAATCAACGTCGTTAATTCATAAGAATTAATTATCCGTTTTAAAAAAGCAGGCCGTGGCCTGCTTTTTTGTATTTAATAGTTTGAAAAGTTCTTATATGGCATACCTATATCAGGCGCAATAAAAAAGGCAAAGTAAAAACTTTGCCTTTTTGCATTAGAGATCAGAAGATCTTAGTGGTGGTGACCGCCTGCACCGTGTACGTGACCGTGTTCAAGTTCTTCAGCAGAAGCCTCACGGATTTCAACGATTTCAACTTCGAAAGTTAAATCTTGACCAGCAAGTGGAAAGTTTGCATCAACAACAACGTTGTCGCCTTCAACAGCTTTAACTGTCACGATTTGAACGCCATCATCAGTTTGAGCTTGGAATTGCATACCTGGTTGGATGTTGTCCACGCCTTGGAACATTTGAGCAGGAACTTCTTGAACGAGATCAGGGTTGTATTCGCCATAACCTTCGGCAGCAGGTACAGTTACAGTGAATTTTTCACCAACTGTTTTGCCTAAAAGAGCTTTTTCAAGACCTGGAATGATGTTACCAGCGCCGTGCAAATATGCTAGTGGCTCACCTTGAGATTGGTCGAGAGTTTCACCCTCTGCATTAGTCAATGTGTAGTGGAAAGAAACCACAGAGTTATTTGCAATAGCAGTCATGTTATTGATCCATTCAATTTTTTAAGGGTTACATCATAAAGTGAAATTGCACTTTTGTAGACTAAATTTATCAAAAAAATGCAATTTTTAAATGTTTATGATGATTTTTTCATTAATCGGGGCAAATCTGTAAATTTCAATGCAATTTAATTTTAGGCGCAATTTTTCGTGTAACAAAATCTTTAGCCGTTAATAGTCCTGCATGTGCGTAGCCGTAAATTGTGGCTTGATGCATACGATAAAGTGAAAGGTACATTGATTTGGCAACAAAGCCTTGAACATTGACCTGACCTAAAAGTTCACCTACTGCTTTATGTTTACTTAATGAGACTAAGGAACCTTTGTCTGAAAATACGAACATCGGGAGTTGCTGACCACGGATACGCGCCTTTAAGCAATCCACGAGAAATGACGCTTGTTGGCTAGCAACTTGAGCGCGTGGGCCGAGGACAGGCTCATCTGCACGCGGTTGGCAATGTGCACAATCACCAAACGCGAAAATATCTGGGTGTGCCTTAGTTTGTAGTGTTGCATATACACTCAAACGCCCCATACGGTCTTTTTCAAAGCCTTCAAGCTTCGAAATTACTTCTGGTGTTTTAATGCCTGCTGCCCAAACCTTCAGTTCAGCTTTAATTTTACTGCCATCATTAAAATAAACATGTTCAGCATCGACTTTTTCCACACGTTTAGATGTCAAGACTTCAATTTTCATGCGTTGTAATTGCTGCTGAGCATGCTCGGCCATTTTTTCAGGGAGTGCAGGCAGAATCCGATCAGCACCTTCAATCAAATTGATCTGTACGCTTTGAGGATGAATTTTATTTAAACCATATTTATAAAAATTATTTTTGGCTTCAACCAATTCTGCTGAAAGTTCAACCCCCGTTGCACCTGCACCAATAATGGCAATTTTCAACTCACGTGCTGTATTACTATTTTGTGCATCCAAATACAACTGTAAGAGATCTTGTTGGAAGATTTCAGCTTGTTGCAGACTGTCTAAATAGTGGCAATGTTCATACACGCCTGGCGTGTTGAAATCGTTGGAAACTGAGCCTAAAGCAAGAACAAGGGTGTCATAACTCAGTTGCAGTTGTTCTTGAGTAGATTCATATTTACCTTGTTGGACTTTGCTAAGCTGAATAGTTTTTTCAGCAGGATTGACATCTTCAAACTTAGCCAAGACAAATTCATAATGATGCTTCGCAGCATGCGCATAGTAGTTAATTTCTTCTTCGCTAACCGACATCGTCCCTGCGGCAATTTCATGCAAGAGGGGTTTCCATACATGCGTGAGTTTCATATCTACAAGGGTAATGCGCGCTTTCTTTTTTTTACCGAGTAAATCACCGAGTTGGGTGACCAGTTCTAAACCACCGGCACCACCACCGACAATGACAATATGGTGTAACTTGGAGTCATCAGCGTTATTCATTGAATTACCTATTTTATTATTGTTGAAAAAAAGAAGATGGCACGAGTATGCCATCTTCTTTTTTGCACGAATAACGAATTGTCTTACAAGTTACATAATCACATCATTGACCTAAAGGGTAGGTTTTAACTTCTGCTGCATCCGTATTAAAGATGCTAAAAAGACCTTTAATCCACATCATGAAACGCTCAAAAATATTGGCTTCTTCAATTTGCACGTCATCTTCGATATCAAAGGTATTGATCAGCTGATTATTTTGATAAACCGTAACGGTGGCTAATTTCATCACTTCAGCCAATGGCGCAGTGAGTTCTTTTTCATTTACTTCAACACTCAGTTTAGTCTGTGTTTCATGAAGTGGTTCAATGGCTTGAATTTGACCATTGCCAGTATTTAAAAGAATACGTTGCTGTGTAGGGTCAAAAGCTTTTAAATCGATGGCATAAGCTTGATCATAAAGTGAAGTTGTAATTAGTTTAGGTTGTTGAGTTTCCACCTTAAACATTTTCAAGGTTGATTTAACCACAGGTAATTCTGCAATTAATTGCTTATCTTTGATTGCAACTTCATTACGTGTATAGGTATAAGCCAAGTTCATGAGGTTGTGTGCTATTTCTGCACGTTTTAATCCACTTTTTGCCCCTAATACCACAACAATCAAACGACGTTCTGGCGCGTCAGGATTCGCGATCAAACGGTTGGCTGTTAAAGCTAAATTATAACCTGCAGCTTTAGTAAAACCTGTTTTTAAGCCATCAACGGTAGGATCTTGTTTGAGTAAAATATTAGTTGCATGGTGGAAACGGTGATTATAACTAAAACTTTGTTGTTTTGAATAATACAAATAGTCAGGTGTTTCAGTCACCAGTGCTTGCCCTAAACGTGCAAGGTCAGCCGCCGATGAATAATGTTCTGGCATGGTAATACCGGCTGGATTTTGAAAATTGGTATCATTCATGCCCAAAGCTTTAGCTTCTTTGTTCATGCGTTCAATAAATTTTGGAATATCACCAGAAATGCGTTCAGCTAAAGTCACAGCGGCATCATTGGCAGACATGACCACAAGACCTGCCAAAAGCTGATCAACTGAAATTTGTTCGCCTGCTTTGAGATACATTTGTGATTCATCCCATTGAACCACTTGTACAACTGGGGTTGCGGTTAGGATTTCATTTTTCTTTAAATGACCTGCTTTAATTTCCTTTAAAGCAATATAAGCCACCATCATTTTGGTAAGTGAAGCAGGAGCACGCTGAACATGGCTATTATGTTCTGCAATCACCTGACCCGACTGAGGGTCTAAAATGGTCCAAGCTTCAGCTTCCACGGTTTCAGGGACAATATTTAAAAGGGCAGCATTTGCTATCGTGGAGCATAGAAAACTAAGCAGCGCGATGAGGTAGATCACGTGTTTCAATGAGGTTCCTTAACCAACCATTCCGTTGGTGGTAAAACGAAAAAATTTTTAGGCATGCTATGCCTTTTTTTTTCTGCTGACTAGTCATAATTGTAGACAATTGCGACAGTTCCGCATTCAGTTGTAAAAAATGTTAATCTAATTGATAAGTTATCTTTTACTAATTTTATATCGCCCATTATGTTGCATTATCAAATCGAATTTGACGATTATCGTCAGCATCTAGTCCATGTCACTGCACGTTTCTTGGCAAATCCAACACAGGTGCTTTCTTTACCAACTTGGATTCCCGGAAGTTACTTAATCCGAGAATTTTCGAAGCATATCGAAGCTGTTCGAGCTTATGATGAAGATGGGCGTTTGTTACAAATTGAGAAATTTGAAAAAAATAAATGGCGCTTATTCAATACAGATCATGAGTTGATCACGGTTGAATATGATGTATATGCCTTCGATTTGTCGGTCCGTGGTGCTTATGTTGATCAAAGCCGTTTATACGTCAATCCAGCTTGTGCATGTTTA
Organism: Acinetobacter sp. YH12064; assembly: GCF_013419735.1. Lineage (NCBI taxonomy): Bacteria > Pseudomonadati > Pseudomonadota > Gammaproteobacteria > Moraxellales > Moraxellaceae > Acinetobacter > Acinetobacter sp. YH12064. The sequence goes on along the minus strand of NZ_VOZP01000019.1, from coordinate 28,468 downwards.
GGTTTAGTTGACCAAGAACATACAGCCATTGAGGTTGAAGTTTTCTTGCCACCCGAGTTAAAGCATTTCCAACTTGCGACAGGATTAAAGTCAAAAAGTTTAGTGAAAGGTCGTTATACCTTATATGCAGATAACTATGCTCAGTTGATTGATGCACCGTTTGAACTGGCGGAACAAACCCGTTTTAGTTTTGAAGCCAACGGCATTCCACACGAATTTGTGGTGTCGGGCAAACATGCTATGAACGCGCAGCGTATGCAGCAAGACATCGAAAAAATTTGTTCGACAGAAATTTCCATGTTTGGTTCAGCACCATTTAAAGACTATACCTTTATGACCATGGCAACGGCCAATAGCTATGGTGGTTTAGAGCATCCAAATAGTACAAGTTTAATTAGCCCGCGTGATGATTTGCCAAAAGCCAATGAACCTGTAGAGCCATCGGCAGATTATCAACGTTTCTTAGGGTTATGCAGCCATGAATATTTCCACTCATGGTTGGTAAAATTTATCCGTCCAGAAAACTTTGTGAATTATGATTTGAACAAAGAAGGCTACACTTCTTTGCTTTGGATTTTTGAAGGTTTTACATCGTATTATGATGATTTGATTTTACTGCGTAGCGGTGTGATTAATCAGGATTCTTATATCAAGCTTTTAAAAGCACAAATTGATCGCTATTTGCAAAATCCGGGTCGTGAAATTCAAACCGTTGCTGAATCAAGCTTTGATGCATGGGTGAAATTCTACCGTCAGGATGAAAACTCAAATAATGCAGGTACCAGTTACTATAATAAAGGCTGCCTCGTGGCGCTGTGTTTAGATCTTGGCTTACGCCTACGTGGTTCAAGTCTTGATGCCTTAATGCGTAAGCTATATGAAAACGCACAAAACGGCATTCAAGTGAATGAACGGACTATTTTCAATTTATGCAATGAATTGACGGGTGATGATTGGTTAGAACAAATCAATCATTTGATTAATACTACGGATGAATTGCCGTTAGACCAATTATTCCCTGAGTTTGGCTTGAGCTATACGCTTAAAAATGACAAATCATTGCCATTTGGTCTAAAACTTGCTGATAAGCCTGAAGGAATGTTGGTTCAGTCCGCTCGCCGTGATGGTGCAGCTGCAAAAGCTGGCTTGTCTGCGAACGATGTGATTATTGCAATTGATGGTCTAAAAGCAACCGTTAAATTGGCAGAAAAATATGCCAAGCAAGACGGAACTTATACCGTACTAGCATTCCGCCGTGATGAGTTGATGAGCTTTGAAGTGAAAGCGGCAGGTTCAGAATTAACTGAAGTTGAACTTAAAGTGGAAGATCAGGCTAAAGCGGAGAAGTGGTTGAAGGCTTAATTTGAAAAACATTTAAATTTCATGTAAAACCCATACTTAGTATGGGTTTTTTATTAGAAAAATTATGGAATTGGGGCTGCAATAATTAAATTCATTTGCAGGGTTGGTAGATGATTTATTATTGGATACAAGTCGAAAAGCTGAATTAATAAAGTGGTTTAATTTTCATTTTGATAACGAGTTCACTTTTACTGATGATGGCTGTAAAGGCTATTTTTACTATATTTTAGCGAATTGTAGTTCAGAAATTTATAAATATCAGGATGAGCATTGGTTTTCGAAAAACTTAATAACTACGGTTAATTTGTATGAGAAGTCATTATATATCCTTAAAAAAAACAAATGATAATCATGGATTATTATCATTTGTTTTAACAAATTTTGGGAATTTTTTATCTTCAATAGGGCGCAGTTTTTGTGCTCAATATTATTGGGATCAAGCAATAAAAATGGATAATAACCCTGTAGCGTTAGTTGCTAAAGCACAAGGTGTAATTTTTAGGTCAAGTCAACTGTATGACCAATCACATGTAAATATTCATTACTATTTTGCAAATCAGTTGATAAAGCAGGCATACATGAGTTTTGATGCTTTAGAAGAGGAACAGAAAATTCCGTTAAAGGAGACAGGTGATTTATATCATTTTACTTGTTGGTATCAAGAGCACTTCCAAGATACTGATTTTGATTATGTAAAAGAATATAAACAAAAGACAAAAACTAAGGCTGAGCTTAGGTATCTAGTTTGGAGTGCAGAAAACAAATTATTTTTAAATGACTTAAACGATTTATTTGAGGATGAAATTGTACTTCAGGACATTTTGGGGCTTCCTGATATGACCTATAAAATTAATTCGTCTTTGAGCCTTAAAGAAAGTCTCGTATATCATTCAAATTTTGATGAGCTTAGAAATGAATATACTTATGCTAGATTTTTAATTTTTCAAGCTTCTGAAATAAAAACGGATACTCAACATTTTTATAATAAAACCTATCCACATGTGTATGATACTTTACATGCAATTGATAATTTAAAAACATCACAAATGAAATCGGCTTTTAGAATTTTATATTCAATTTTTGACAAAATTTCATACTTTTTAGCTAAGTATTTAGATTTAGAAATGAATGATCGTCAAATTACTTTTTCAAAAGTTTTTGGATGGAATGAAAATAGAAAATTTAAGCCACGTGATAAACTGAAGGATTCAAAGAACTACTTTTTACATGCTTTGTTCTATATTTTAAAAGAAATTGAATCTGATCAGCTGAATGGTCATGATAAAGTGAGCGAATTAAATTCTAGAGAAAAAATTGAAAAGCCTAGATTATCAAAAATTCGTAACTGTCTAGAGCATAGGTCTTTTAGAGTTATTGATGATTTTGGATATGAATTAAATACCAAATTTGATATGACGTCAGAATTTGCATATCAGAACTTAAAAGATCAGCAGAATATTTTAATAGAACAAGGTGAAGTAGAGTCTTTTGAATATCTGGAAATCTTTGAAAAAATAAAAGAAAAAGAAATGAAAGCAAATTATATTTTAGAAATACCTTTATCAGAATTTGAAAGCTCATTAATGGATCTTGTTCGATTAGTTAGAAATTCTTTGATGTATTTATCTTTTGCAGTGCAGTTTGAGGAAAAGATGAAACCTCAACCCGAGGGGCTAATTTTACAGAGAGAAATACCATTAAAATAAAGCCCACATCTGTGAGCTTTTAATTTCTACCGTATAAAATCTTTAATTAATAGATAACAGCTTTTTTTGCATGACATTTATAAAAACTGAGTTCTTGAGATTTTGCCCTCAAATCTTCTGCAAGTTGTTGAGTCACGATTTGTTCAATATGCTGAGCATTTAATTTTGGTTTGATATATGCAGCTTCAGTTATCTGCCCAATAGTTTTACGTTGTATTAATTCGAGATCTAAATAATTTTGAATAATTTCATCTTTTTCAGAATATTCACGACAAACTGAAATAACAATGCGACCGGTTTGGATTGATTCGGATAACATCGTTGCACTATCTTCAGTAACAAAAATATATTCACTTCGCTTTAACACATCGCAAATAGAAGTTTTAGAACAAGTATTCACAAGCTCAATATTTTTATCTTTTAACATTTGAATCACATGTTCTGATAACGCAGGTGTTCTACGAGAACATACGACTGACGCCTGAATTTGATGGTGATCTGCGAATTGAACAAATTGCTGAATCATCTCTTCAAAGTCTTGATGGGTAAAAGGGTACTCTTTTGTCGGTCCACCAATTAACAGGCATGCTTCATGATTCGACGGAATATGCGCTAAGCGAGTAATTTTAGAAGGTACAGCACCTGTAGGAATAATGATTTGTCTACCAGAATGATCTTCTGGAATCGTCGTAATAGTCCAATCAATAAGTCGCCAATTAAATTTACGTGTACCGCCTGCATAAATAAGTGGGATATTGAAACGTTGAGATAAATAAGCGGCATAAATTAAATTAGGCATACCTGAACAGACGATAACGTCGGTATGCTCTAAATTTCTTGGTAAGAATTTAAAGTATAAACGCCCGAGCGTGCGAAACAAATTCGGGAAATTAGACAGTTTCTTAAAAACGCTCACTGTACGCTTAGGTAAAGTAGGAATTGCAAACTGCTCAGATTGTAGATAAAAGCGCTTCTCAATCATTTCACTCACAGCGAGAGCAGGATTTAAATGTCCAATTCGGTTGTCATGAATAATTAATACTTTGCTTCTATTGTGTGTAGATATGCTGCTCATTTTTGAAGTTCAAATAATCAACGTTTATATTGTTATAACTTATTATAGTGTCGAAATATGAAAATAATCTTAAATAATTGTTAGGTTTATAAAAAAATGTAAAGGCCTACGTAGATTGTAGGCCATTTTTGAAGCTTTTTATCAACGTCCGTTACGGCCGCGGCCACGAGGGGCTTTGGTATTCGGACGAGTTGTACCATTGGTACGGCGTTTTGGTTTTTCGCTCTCATCCATTTGCCAGATACGTTTTGTACCTGACTTTTTCACTGAGCCATCTTTATTCTTACGAACCATTGGCTTACCACCTGTACCGCCTGGTTTTTTCACATAAGAGCGCGAACGGTAAGGTTCTTCTGCAGGTACGTTTTGAAAGTCGGGGTAAAGTAAAGGTTCAATTTCTTTGGTTTCACCTGGTTCTAAACCCAATTGAACTAAATCGATGGCACCAATACGTGTACGAATTAAACGTAAAGTCGGGAAACCTACTGCTGAAGTCATACGACGAACTTGACGGTTACGGCCTTCGCAAATTTGGATTTCAACCCAAGAGGTTGGAATGTTTGCACGGAAACGTACAGGAGGATCACGATCCCATAACCATTCTGGCTGTTGCACTTTAATGGCTTTGGCTGGCAAAGTCATACCATCTTTTAGCTCAACGCCTTTACGTAATTGTTCAAGCGCTTCTTCTGTGATGTCGCCATCGACTTGCACTAAGTAGGTTTTGAACTTTTTATTTTCAGGATTGGTGATGTACTGATTTAAACCACCATGATCGGTTAAAAATACCAAACCTTCGGAGTCCATATCTAAACGACCTGCAATACGTAGACTAGGATCGTCCACGAAGTCAGATATGGTCATATGCGCTTCGTCTTTACGGAATTGGGAGAGCACGTCATATGGCTTGTTTAAGATGACGATTTTCATAGGAAATAACTTCTATTAAATACAATAATTCAAATTGGTTAAGATTTATTCAATAGGGAAATGCAGCTATTTCCCATCTAAATCTCAAAAAAGGTAGATTTGCTTTAGAGTATTATGCGTGAAGCGCAATTAAAAGTCTTATCAAACAGCAATTATTTTTCACTCGCTTCTCAGGGAGGATCATAAAAATGGGTTATCAGAAGATCGTCGTTCCAGTGGATGGGACAAAAATTACAGTAAATTCAGACTTATCATTCAATGTTCCCAATAATCCAATTATTCCATTTATTGAAGGCGATGGTATTGGTGTTGATATCACTCCAGTGATGAAAACCGTGGTGAATGCCGCAGTACAAAAAGCTTATGGTGGAAAACGTGCTATAGAATGGATGGAAGTCTATTGTGGTGAAAAAGCCAATAAAATTTATGGCACCTATATGCCCGAAGAAACCTTTGAGGCTTTACGCGAATTTGTGGTTTCAATTAAAGGGCCGTTAACGACGCCTGTCGGTGGCGGTATTCGTTCGCTTAATGTTGCATTACGTCAAGAATTAGACCTCTACGTCTGTGTGCGTCCTGTACGTTGGTTTAAGGGCGTTCCTTCACCCGTTCAGCATCCTGAACGTACAGACATGGTGATCTTCAGAGAGAATTCAGAAGATATCTACGCAGGGATTGAATGGAAAGCAGATTCGCCTGAAGCCAAGAAAATGATCAAATTTCTTAAAGAGGAAATGGGTGTTACTAAGATTCGTTTTGAGGAAAATTGCGGTATCGGTATTAAGCCTGTATCTAAAGAAGGTTCTCAGCGTTTGGTTCGGAAAGCTATTCAATTCGCCATTGATAATGATAAGCCGAATGTCACCTTGGTGCATAAAGGCAATATCATGAAATATACCGAAGGTGCGTTTAAAGAGTGGGGTTATGAAGTCGCACTTGAGCGCTTTGGTGGTGAATTGCTAGATGGAGGTCCTTGGGTCAAAATAAAAAATCCGAAAACTGGCAAAGAGATCGTGATTAAAGATGCGATTGCAGACGCTTTTTTACAACAAATTCTCATGCGTCCGACCGATTATTCAGTCATTGCTACTCTAAATTTAAACGGTGATTATATTTCAGATGCTTTGGCGGCCGAAGTTGGCGGTATTGGTATTGCACCGGGTGCCAATATTGGTGGCGCTGTGCAAGTATATGAAGCGACACATGGCACAGCGCCTAAATATGCGGGTCAAGACAAAGTAAACCCTGGGTCTATTATTCTGTCTGCAGAAATGATGCTGCGAAATATGGGCTGGACTGAAGCGGCAGATCTAATTATTAAAGGTATTGCGGGGGCGATTGAAGCCAAAACAGTGACCTATGATTTTGAACGACTCATGCAAGGTGCAAAACTCTTGCGTTGTTCGGAGTTTGGACAAGTCATCATTGAGCATATGGACTAAGTTTATTTGCTAATCTAGGTGTAAAAAAGCTAGATGTATAAAAAGGCTAGGTAAAAAGGACTGAATGATTCAGTCTTTTTTATGGGGAATAATTAAAAACACAGAATCATAGCTTATCAATACCATTCAAAAAACAGCAATCAAAAGATGACTTCACGCAATCAATCAGATGGTCTGGCATGCTTGTCATGTTACTAAAAGTTTAAAACCACACTATTCGAGTGAACTTAGGTAATGCAGAAAATAGAGGGAGATTGATTTCAAAATAATTATTCGCCTGAGATATTACAATGACGTAATTCGAAACATTTATCGGGTTGGATCCTTAAAAATTAGCGGTACATTGGTTGTTGTCCTTTAGTAGAAGTACACCTAGCAGCAGTACATTGCGATATTTGTGATGAAAAGGAGAAATGAAATGTCTCGTAAACAGCATCAACAAAACCAACAATCTGATCACCAACAGCAGCAAAATGATCACCAACAGCAACAGCAACAGCAACAAGACCAAAAGAAACAGAAACAACAGCCGCATCAACGAAATCAGCGTCAACAACATCGTTAATAGGCGAAATACTTTGTGAATCAAAGTTCATTTGGCCGAATGGTTGTTAATTGATCGAAATTTAAGTTTTATACGTAGACGAGAAGGAGATGAATTTGTCTAAGAAAACCAAATCACTTAAAAAGGAAATTAAAGCGAGGTTGAACAAAATTTCAAATCATAATTCTGCTTTGAAAAAGTTAAAGAAAAAGCTGAAAAAAGCTTAGTCCATTCACGATTTATCAAAAAGAAAAGACCTATTTAAATAGGTCTTTTCTTTATATACATGATTGGTGATGTAGTTGAATGTCTTGTGATCTACCTAGACGAGATGCTTACTTAATTTTGCTGTTCGAGTGAACCAAAAGAGTTGCATTGTTCCAATGCAGAGTACGCATGCGGCCAAAATAAATTGCTGTGAATAATCAATACCAATTCGCTGTAAAAAACTAAAGCTTATACCACCGATTAATTGAATAGATGCAAAGCACAGGGTTGCAATACTCCAGAGCTTTTTATAGGCGCTACCATAGATTTGCAGAATGGTATAAGAGGTGAGAAAAACCACTGCTGGATTGAGCAGGCCTGTAGCAAAAGAAGATAAAAAAGTAAAAAGTGGATGGATATTAATAATTGCTATAAAAATCGCCAAGACATAGCTGCTATATAATATTTTAAGAGCACTAATATTTCCCAGTTTTTGTGCCAAGCAGTAAGCAGCAAAGGCTCCTAAAGCACTTCCTAGACCATATAAAATCCAATTGAAATTGATCCCGATCGGGCTCAGGTGTAGGGTGTGAGTTAAATAGTCAATCCAAAATAATGAATGGGGCACGTAAGCAAATGCACTGGTGCTATACACAATTAAGAGACAATAGAAAATTCCATCGACTTTATGTTCTACTGCAGGAATCGCGGTGAGTGTTGTGAGCTGTAATTTAAAACTCTTCAAAAGCACGCTGAGTAACATACAAATCAGGCTTGAAAAAGAAAACAAAATCAACCAAGCCCACATTGTCGAAATATCTTGGATGTAAGGCAAAAATAGCGTTGCCATTAACACCCCTAAGCCAATACCACTGAAACCAATAAAGTTGATTTTAAAGCGGTCTTGAAGCTGTGAACATTGGGCCACGACACTTGGGGAGAGGATCATTAGTAAGCCGCCGCTGATCCCTGAAATAACGCGCCAAGTGCTATACCAAAGTTCTGAAAAACCTGAAAATGCACAACTGAGTAAACTGAGTGTCCCTGCAATAGCTGCGAGTTGGATATAATTCACCATGCTTTTATTTTGGGGTAATTTCATGGCCCAAAATGCACCGATCAAGTAGCCGAGCAAATTGGCACTGCCTAAGATGCTGGCAAAACTTGGGCTCCAACCAAATGCTTCACGGGTTGAAGGGAGGAGTGCGGTATAGGAAAAACGTAATATCCCGATGCCTAGGCACATGCTTAGACAGAGAAATAGGCTCAGTTTAATTTTGTTAGAGAACATCCTGTACTCATGTATTTTTATGATTGGTTAAAAAATAACATGAATAGGCTATAGAAAAATCAACAGATCTTAAAGTTTTGACTAAGGTCTAAGCTAAAAATTAATTCTTAAAAATTTAACTATTCAAAAAGATAGCTGTGGTGTGCGTACAGTAAGAAATCAAATTTAAAGATACAGTAATAAAAAAACCGTACATGGCGTACGGTTTTATATTTTTAAAGCACTTATGAATTAACGCATTTTCGCCAAGAAACGACCTAAACGAGTGAGTGCTTCACGTAGTTCATTTTCAGCAGGCAAGAACACCACACGGAAATGATCAGGTGTCGGCCAGTTAAAGCCCGTACCTTGAACCAAAAGCACTTTTTCAGCACGGAGGAAATCTAGCATGAATTTCTCATCGTCTTGAATTGGGTAAATTTCAGGGTCCAGTTTAGGGAAGCAGTACATAGCACCCTCTGGTTTCACACAAGACACACCTGGAATATCATTCAACATTTCCCAAGCAATGTTACGTTGTTCATATAAACGGCCGCCCGGACGGATGAGATCATTAATTGATTGATAACCGCCTAAAGCTGTTTGAATCGCATATTGCGCTTGGTGGTTGGCACAGAGACGCATCGACGCCAACATGTCTAAACCTTCAATATAGTCTAGTGCACGTGATTTATCGCCTGTAATTGCCATCCAGCCTGAACGGTAACCGGCAATTCGATACGCTTTAGATAAGCCATTGAAAGAAATACACAGCTGATCGCCCGCCAATGAAGCAACAGAGACGTGCTCAATACCGTCATAAACGATCTTGTCGTAAATTTCATCAGCAAATAAAATTAAGTCGTATTTCTTCGCAAGAGCTACAATTTGCTCAAGCACATGACGTGGGTAAACCGCACCTGTTGGGTTGTTCGGGTTAATCACCACGATACCGCGGGTATTCGGGGTGATTTTACTTTCCATGTCGGCAATATCTGGATACCAGAAATTTTCTTCATCACATTTATAGTGAATAGCTGTACCGCCAGAAAGGTTAACTGCTGCTGTCCAAAGCGGATAATCTGGCATAGGCACTAGCATTTCGTCGCCATCGTCGAGCAAGCCTTGCATTGCCATCACGATCAGTTCAGATACGCCATTTCCGACATACACGTCATTCACGTGCATGTTTAAGATGCCTTTTTGTTGATAATACTGACAAATCGCTTTACGCGCAGGGAAGATGCCTTTTGAGTCGGTATAACCAATTGCATTAGGCAGGTTGAGTGCCACGTCGTTAATAATTTCTTGAGGTGCTTCAAAACCAAAAGGAGCAGGGTTACCAATATTTAATTTAATAATTTTATGGCCAGCCTCTTCCATCTCATTGGCCGCTCGTAACACTGGTCCGCGAATGTCGTAGCAAACATGCTCGAGCTTAGACGATTTCTTAATTTCGCGTGGGGTGTTAAACGTATTCGGCATTTTTATATTCTCGGAAAGAGTGGAGGTCACTTTTGCATAACGGTATAAATAGCTTTTAAATGTCTCGGTCGTTACTAAATCGAGATGATGTTCGTCTCTGAGTAAAGTAACTATTTTTTCATGCGTAAACCCTGCCTGTTGATATTGTTTGATCACGGGCAGCAGATTTTTAAAAATTACGCTCTTTTTCTGCGACATTTTTTAATCCTGAGCAAGAGTAGCGCTAAGATTATCACTAAAGGTGCTCACAAAAAAGCATTTAATTTTGTATTTTGCTCACCACGATTTTATATTTGCTTACTTTTTGCTTTTTGGGTCATTATATAGATTTTGTAAATTGTTGAATAAAGACTAGAAATTTAAGATTGAATGACGTAAATATAGGATTATCCTATTTTAAATACCACGATATAAAGGGACGTCATCATGGGAAAACTCAATAAAACAGAAAGAGAATGGCAAAGAGAATTGTCGCCAGAAGAGTTTCGCATAACGCGTCAGAAAGGCACGGAGCAAGCTTTCACTGGAAAATATTGGAATACGAAACAAGCTGGCACGTATGTATGTCGTTGTTGCGGGGAACCGCTTTTTTCTTCTGAAACAAAATACGATAGCGGTTGTGGTTGGCCGAGCTTTTATAAGCCGATTGAACCTGCTGCAGTAGAAGAAAATGTAGATACGACACACGGTATGGTCAGAACAGAAATTGTTTGTCATCATTGTGACGCACATTTAGGGCATGTTTTCCCTGATGGACCACAGCCGACTGGATTGCGTTATTGTATTAATTCAGCATCCTTAGAATTAGAAACAAAACAAAAAAATGATGAGGAAACTTATCCATGACCACCATTCACCAGTTTGAAGCAGAATTACTGGACGGAAGTAATAAATCCTTTGCAGATTATGAAGGCAAAGTTTTATTAATTGTAAATACCGCTAGTAAATGTGGGTTTACTCCTCAATTTGCTGGTTTGGAGAAAATTTACGAACAATATAAAGATCAAGGTTTTGAGGTTTTAGGTTTTCCATGCAACCAATTTGGCGGACAAGATCCGGGTTCAAATGATCAAATTGGCGCATTTTGTCAAAAAAACTATGGCGTATCTTTTCCGATGTTTGCCAAAGTGAATGTAAAAGGCCGTGAAGCGCATGTGATTTTCCGTTATTTAACCAATAACTCGAAAGGCGTATTGGGAAATGGCATTAAGTGGAATTTTACGAAGTTTTTAATTGGAAAAAATGGTCAGGTCTTAAACCGCTATGCACCCACGACCAAGCCTGAAACATTGAATGAAGATATTGAAAAAGCTTTAGCTCAGTCAAAATGAAGTGAATTATTGGCCGAACTGAGGTTGATATAAAGGCGCGGAAGCGTCTTTATTTTTTGGATGTTTTATACTGAAGTGTCTTTATTTGAAGGTCATAACATTGTTTAAGCAGATGGTTAAACGTCGAATTTGTGTTTTAACGTTTTTTTTACTCGTATGTGTGGGGTTAGCTTGGGCAGATAGCACTCCAAGTGCATCTGAACCTACAAAAATGTCTGTTGTTGCAAGCAATCTAGACCGTACTACAGATGCTCGGGTCAACGCATTATTGCAATTGTTAAAAACACCTATAAAAGAATACCAACCTACGCGTGTTGCAGATGTAATTGATCCACATGTAAAACCGAAAATGTATGAAGTTTCTTGGGTAAATGCACCGCAATATGTGCTGTCTGCGTCTGAGATGAAAACATATAAACAACCTGTCAAACTACAGCTTACAGTAATTGCTGCAACAGGCTATATTGGTGGCTCAAAACTCATTGCAAGTTCAGGCTCTAAAAACTTTGATCAAAAAGTACAAAAATCCTTATTAGTTGCACGACTTGAACCTATTCCGATGGTTGATAAAAATCTCAGTTATACCGTTGAACATGAATTTGCTCTTCATCCACCTCAATAAGCTTATAGCATAAGGCAAATTTTAAGTTCCATAAATGATCTGTTATTACTGGTGCATCTAATTGATAATGAAAGATATTACTTTGCAACTATCTAAAACCTTTCAGATGTCTGCTTATCTATTCGCTTTACAACAATCCGTTATGACCATACTTATTTTTCATACAGCGTTTAACACTGAGCGAACCTCGAACATTTAAATTGGGTGGTACATTTGATTTCTAATAGTGTTCAATGATTTCTCAATGATTGTTTATAAGTAATTATTGCTAGATGATTAGCTCTGAACGAATGTTAAGAAATGACTCAAATAAAAATGCCCCAAATTAGGGGGCATTTATTTTAAGCAGAACACTTTAAATCAATTAAAGTACTGCTTTTAAGCGACGAATCACTTCTTCACATTGTGCAATATCAGCAACCAGAGCTAAGCGGACATGATTTTCACCCGGATTACCTTGTGCTGTATCACGTGATAAATAACGGCCTGGAAGCACTTTAACGTGTGCTTTTTCCATAAGCATTTTGGCAAAAGTTTCATCATTATCCACTTTTAACCAGTAGTAGAACCCTGCATCAGGTTTTTGTAATGGTAGTAGGTGACCCAGTTCGCGTTGGAATAATTCAAATTTTGCACGGTACTGGACGCGGTTTTCTTCGACGTGTGCTTCGTCATCCCAAGCTGCAATTGAAGCTAACTGGTGTTGAACAGGCATCGCAGCGCCATGATAAGTACGGTATTGTAAATAAGGTTTTAAAAGTGCCGCGTCACCTGCAACAAAGCCAGAACGCATACCCGGTAAGTTAGAGCGCTTAGACAATGAGTGGAATACCACGCAGTTTTTATAGTCATCACGGCCCAATTCAGCACAAACTTCAAGTAGACCAATGGGTGCTTCATCAAACCAAAGCTCTGAGTAGCATTCATCAGATGCAATCACAAAATTATATTGGTCAGACAGAGCGATCAGTTTTTTAAACTGTTCTTTAGAAAGTACTGCACCTGTAGGATTACCCGGTGTGCAGACAAACAGTAAAGCGGTTTTTTCCCAAACTTCAGCTGGCACAGCGTCAAAGTCACCAAGGTAGTTATTTTCTTCTGTACAGTTGATGAAGTAAGGTTCTGCACCCGCAAGTAAAGTTGCGCCTTCATAGATTTGGTAGAACGGATTTGGCATCACCACATAAGGGGCATCTTCACGTTTAATCAAAGCTTGTACAAACGAGAAGATCGCTTCACGCGTACCTGACACCGGCAGTACGTTGGTCTCTGCACTGATGCTATTGAGTTTAAAGCGACGGGTTAACCAGTTTGCAATGCTCGTACGAAGCTCAGGTAAACCCTTGCTGTTTGGGTAAGTGGATAAGTGCTGAAAATTATCAATAATGGCCTGTTTCACAAACTCCGGTGCAGGATGCTTTGGCTCACCAATCGATAGGGGAATCAAAGGCAAATCTGCGGGTTTCACATCCTGAAATAGCTTATTTAGCTTTTCAAATGGATAAGGGTGTAATAATGACAAACTGGAGTTCATGGAATGGATACCGATCAATTTAAGTTAATGATGACTACAAACCTGATTCGAAGCTTCATCGAGTGCTGACTTTAATTGTGCAGCAAACGTTTCCGCTTCTGAATCGCTCATAGGTGAGCCATCTTTTTTAGTGACATAGAAAATATCTTCAGCACGTTCACCGAGCGTCGCAATTTTCGCAGAGTGAATATCTAGGCCTTGCATCATAAATAAACCACCGACTTTAGCGAGTAAGCCCGGATGGTCAAGTGTCGCAATTTCAACCATATTTTGTTGAAGCGCTTCATTAAAAGAAATACTCACGGTATTTTCAATATCAAAATGACGCAGTTGACGTGGAATGCGACGTTGCATCAGGCCTGGGTACTTGTCAGATTGGCTCAAGGCTTTTTTAAGCGCTTCAATAACGGTTTGCTCACGCTCTGGATCTGTTAATAAGGTGCCAAAACGGTCAAGTACAACATAGGTGTCCAAACTAAATGCAGTGGATGCAGTAATAATCCGAGCATCCTGAACGTCTAAATTCATTCTGTCCAAAATTGCCACTGTTGTTGCAAACAAGTTAGGCTGATCTTGGGTGTAAATAAAGATCTGTACTGCATCTTGTGCAAATTTGCGATGTGCTCGCATCAGTACCAATGGTTCTGCATTATTACCATGTTTTAAAATGGCGCGCGTATGCCATGCGATTTCATCGGCAGATTCTTTCAGGAAATATTCATCACCGAGTTCTTGCCAAACAGTTTCTACATCGTAGAGCGAAAAATCGTTGACTAATAGTTCACTGGCCGCAAATTTAGTGTCTTCGATCAGCATTGGATAATCTACAGGACGACCCAAACCAGAACGAATCACATCACGCGCTTGTGTATACAGTTGGCGCATGAGGGATGCACGCCATGTATTCCAAAGCGTCGGATTAGTTGCATTGATATCAGCAACTGTCAATGTGTAAAGATAGTCGAGATGTTCCATGTCGCCCATTTTCTCAGCAAATTCTTTCACCACATCTGGATCGGAAATGTCTTTTTTCTGAGAAGTAACGGACATCAATAGATGGTTTTGAATCAACCATGCGACAAGGTTGCATTCACGTTCAGTAAACCCATGGGTACGGCAGAATTCAATTGCATCTGCTGCACCAAGTTCACTGTGGTCACCGCCGCGACCCTTGGCGATATCATGGAAAATTGCCGCTAAATAAACAATGTCACGGCGCGCCAGTCGTTGGAATACGGAGCTAACGACAGGGAAGTCCTTAGCAAATTCAGGCTCTTTAAAACGGTTTAAATTACGTAGTAGTAATAGGGTATGGGCATCGACAGTGTAAATATGGAACAAGTCGTATTGCATGAGTCCCATGATTTGCCCAAAGGCAGGAATATAGTTGCCGAGCACACCATACCGTTTCATCGCCACCATGGTGTCATATAAACGGTAGGGTGAGCGAATGATTGCCATAAATAAGGCTTGATGTGCAGGATTGTCACGGAAGTTTTGATCAATACGTTTTGCCGCAAGTGACAATAAACGTAAAGTTCGGGCACGAATGCCTTCAATTTCTGGACGATTCGCCAAGAGGTAGAAAATTTCTAAAATAGCACTTGGATTTTCAGAGAAAATTTTATGATGCTGCACCGCCAATTTGCCATCGACTAATTTGAAATTGGCATTGATTTCTTCAATTTTACGTTCATAGTCAGGCAAGCGCGGCGTGATGACAGATTCATTAAAATAAGCCAAGAGCATTTCATTTAACGTCGTCACTTGCTGAGCGCTACGGTAGTAACGTTTCATGAACTGTTCGATTGGATAATTCGGTGATTTACCTTCTTCACGTTGATAGCCAAATTTAGCGGCAATGTCACGTTGATAATCAAACAATAATCGGTTTTCGTCGCGCTTGGTTAAGCGATGTAAATGATGACGAATTTCCCAAAGAAAGCTTTCTGTTTCTTCAAGAACGCCAAGTTCAAACTCTGAAATAAAACCCAAATGTACAAGGTCATAGATGCGATTGACACGGAAATGACGCTTAGCAATCCATCCGATTTGGTTGATATCACGGATACCGCCGGGCGCATTTTTAATATCGGGTTCTAAGTTGCTTTCGGTATTGTTATGTTGAGCATAGCGTTTGGCTTGCTCTTGCATTTTGGCATCATAGAAGGTTTTATCCGTCCATGTCTGTGACACGATACGGCGTGGCCATTTGGCTAGGTGTTCATTGCCCACAATCAAACGTGCTTCGATCAGCGCTGTTGCCACGGTTAAATCATTGGTGGCTTGAGCAACACAATCATTAATAGTACGCACACTGATGCCCGGTTTGAAATTACCAACATCCCAAAGAGTTGAAATAAAGCTGGAGATGAGTTTTTCTTGTTCTGGGCTGATTTCATCTTCGGACAAAATCATGATATCGACGTCGGAGTAAGGCAGCATTTCGCGGCGACCATAGCCACCGACAGCAAATAAACCGAGATCGGTTTGGTCGAGTTCAGCATGTGTCCATAAGAACTTTAAGGCTTCATCGATTAGATTCGAACGAGCCAAAATCACATCACGAATCGACTGTCCATTTTCAAAGCATTCCTGTAGCTGATTTTCAACATCTGAGCGCCATTGGTTAATCGCCTGAATGTCGTGGTTACTTTTAATGTAATTCAGCAGAGGAAGCGTATTGATCATGAACAGTGGTCCGTTAAGGTGTTACAAACTTAGTTTTGTTGAACACTGACTTGTTGTGCAGCATGTTGAGCAAGTTCACGCGCGTGATCTGTGGTTTCAGCGCGTGCTGTTGCTACGCCCATACGGCGACGTTTAAAGCCTTTTGGTTTACCAAAGAGGCGTAAATCGGTGTCTGGATTAGCCAAAGCAAGATTTAAGCCAGTAAATGATAAATTGGTATCATCCACGCCTGCATAGATGACTGCGCTTGCAGCAGTACTGTGTCGAGCAGTATTCACAGGCAGACCAAGAATGGCACGTGCATGCAGTTCGAATTCGCTTTGGAATTGTGATGCAAGAGTGACAAGGCCTGTATCGTGTGGACGAGGTGATACCTCACTAAACCATACTTTATCGCCTTTGACAAACAGTTCCACCCCAAAAATGCCACATCCACCTAATGCAATGGTTACTTTATTGGCAATACGCTTGGCTTCCTCTAAAGCAAGAGCAGTCATGATTTGTGGCTGCCAACTTTCTACATAGTCACCAGCGTCTTGGCGGTGGCCAATCGGGTCGCAAAATGATGTTTCAATTTCACCTGTTTCTGCATTTTTAGCACGAACAGTCAGCAGGGTGATTTCAAAGTCAAAGTCAATTTGTGATTCTACGATCACAGTACCTTGATTTACACGTCCACCTGTTTGTGCATATTCCCAAGCAGCATCGACTTCATCAAAGCTTTTTACACGTGACTGTCCTTTACCCGAAGACGACATGACAGGCTTAACAAAGTTTGGATAACCAATGTCATCGCATGCAGCACGGAACGCTTCAAGGGTATTGGCAAAGCGGTAGGCTGAAGTCGGGAGTCCAAGCTCTTCGGCAGCTAGACGGCGAATCCCTTCACGATTCATTGTCAGGTTGACAGCTTTTGCAGAAGGAATGACAGTGGCAATATTTTGTTCTTCAATCTCGACTAAAACTTGAGTCGCAATAGCTTCAATTTCAGGAACAATCAAATGAGGCTTAACTTGAGCAATTAAAGCTTTAAGTGCCTCAGGATCTGCCATATTTAAAGTATGAGAAAAATGTGCAACTTGCATGGCAGGAGCATGGTCATAACGATCGGCAGCATGAACTTCTACACCCAAACGTTGCAATGAAATCACAACTTCTTTACCGAGTTCACCAGAACCTAACAGTAAGACTTTATACGCTGAAGACTGAAGTGGAGTACCAATAGTGACGCTCATGTAAATCATCCATGCTTGATTTTATGGGAATTTAAGCATAGCAGAACTTGTTCGAGAGATAAGCGAGTGTTCACATAAATAAATGATATTGTCCAACAATTTTTTTTATATCTTTATGGGTAAGTGTTCATGTAATTATTTACCTGTGAAAATCTTTAAAAAGTGGTATTTAGTTGTTTTTATTTAAATTTACTTTAAATATACCTGCATTTTTTACAGATGCAGGGAATGGTAAAATTTCCAAATTTGTACATTGAAGCGCACGGAGCTGCACAGATGTTTGATGGAAGTTGGACCAGTACAGTAAACCAAGCAGTGGTGCGGTGCATATACATAAAATCAATATTAAGCCAATTAAAATGGCAGTGAAATAGAGTGCGTCTGTAGCCACCGATAGAAGGTGAAATGATGAATTGAGCCATGCGCCAATGCTGAAAATACACAATAGAAAAATCAATAAGAAGCCGGTCAGCTGCAGAAAATTCCTAAAAAAGCGGGGTATCGAGATGTGTGAAAACATCAGGCGACGCGGATGTAAGTGCAGAATCTGCTGTGTGCAGTTATATAAGCCCACAATCTTTTGTTGCTGATTTTTCTCTATATAAATGGCGCGGATCAGATCTGCAGGTTGGTAATGTACAGCGCAGAAATTACCACTGAACAGCTGGTTTTGAATGAAGCATTGAAAATATACGCTTTCTATGGGCTTTTGCAGTCCCCAGCTTAATTCAGATGGTTGTCTAGAATGAATATAAATTTTGCCTTGAATACAATGGTGCTTTGCCATCTATTGGTTTTCGCTACATTTTTTATGTTATGCGTTGACTATTTCATAAATATTGCAAATTAAAAAGTACAGGCTAAAGAAGCGCGTACTTGAGGGGGGATTGTCGCTGTCTCGGCTTTAGAGATGAAAAGGTATATAGGTATAGACTAAGCCGTAAGTCAGTGCCGCAGTCAGTGTAGCAGGGACAATTTTTTTAAACTTAAAATACAAGCCTGCAAGCACCGCAAATCCAACCAACATGGCAAAGCTTTTATTTGGGGTTTCAAGCAGAGGCGGTAAGGTTGCAACCACCAACATTGAACTAATTGCGGCAATGCCAATCGAGCCCAAAGCGATTTTGAGCCATAAAGAACCACGCTGTTGTGAACCTTGCTGAAATTTTTGAATAACAAAAAATGGCCCAAACCGTGATGCAAAATTCGCAATTCCGACCAAGATCCCGACCAAGATAATTTCTAGATTCATGATGCTTCACCCATATGTTCAGGATCAGGTTTTTTTAAGACATAATGTTTGAATAAACCGGCAAAAATACCAGAAGAAATACCGATAAAAATCGCAGCAGACAAGTCGATAAAGTAACAAGCAATCGCAGAAACAATAATTGTAACCGTGACCACAAATGTATGTTTTTTCTCAAATGCTGCGAGTAAAAAGCTTAAAAACAATGCAGGCAGTAGGAAGTCGAGTGCAGCTTGTAAAAATTGTGGAAGGTTACTGACTTGATCGGCAAATAAACCGCCTAAAAATGAGCCTGTTGCCCAAGACAGCCAACTAAATAAGCTGAGTCCTAACATCCAAGATTCTGACCATTCTTGACGACGTTGCGACAGTTTGATCATACCTGATGCAAAAACTTCGTCGGTTAAACCCCAAGCCCAAACTGCCGTTTTCTTTAAATTGAGTCGGTCTTGAATCAGGTTTTGTAAAGCAGGACCGTAGAGCAAATGGCGTATATCGAGAGCAATCACAGTGAGTGCAGTCATCCAAATGGATGTTCCACTTCCCAGTAACGCAACGACGAGAAACTGACTGGCACCGGCATACATAGAGCAAGATAAAAATAAGGCTTCCCACGCAGTGAAACCAAATTGAGTCGCAGAAACCCCAAATGCAAAAGAAACAGGAAGATAGGTAAAGATAATGGCTTGACTATCTTTAGCACCTTGCCAAAAACCCGCAGGCTGAACTGTAGGAAGTTTGTGCTCAGACACGACACACCTTTGAAAGAGTTGAACAACAGGTCAAATGATGATTGAGTATTGTACGCGAATTCACTAGCATATTGCCGAATATGTTTGCTGAAATGAGCTGGATATGCAGAGGTTAAAGATGCGTGGGATACTGATTGTTTCATTATTGAGCAGCACGGTGTTGTTGCAGGCCTGTGGTAATGATGGAGCTGAACAAGCTCAAGTCGAAATTAAAGCAGCACCCAAATTAACCAATGATGCAACGGAGTATGCTGCCAAAGCTTGGGCGTTTATCAATGAAGTCGATCCGATTGTTTATGCAAAACAAGTCGATCAGATGGAAGAGAAAGTTCGTATTCCAGCGCGTAAATTGAGTACGGAATGGCGTATCAATGTCAAAATGACCGATTCTGTGACTGAAGGCAAATACGCGCTGTGTCGTAAGGCTTTGACAAGTCTGGAAATTTGGGCACGTGAAAGTATTGATCAGAGTTCGACTGTTGCACAAAAGCAAGCAGATTATGAGCGTGATAAAAATCAATGCAAAGGTGCGATTGAAAACCCTGAACTCGGAAATACCGATCCGAAAAAAATAGGCGTTTAACTTGATCAAAGCAGTGAATTTTCACTGCTTTTTTTTTAGAAAATATCAAAAAACAAGAATAAATCTATAATAGAGTATTGGGAAATCCTCCTAAAAGCATCGCTATTTCATATAAAAAATTAAATCAGTGCGCTGCAGTAGTATTGAGCTAAATTCCAAATTGCATGGTTTTTTTCTGAAGTTAAATAGATAAAGCATTGATAATGAATAGTAAAAATATCTTTTGAGAAAAATTTATTGATAAAAATCCCCCATTTTAGAACGCCAGTCGTCTGACCTTCTCTTTAATTAATATCTACAAAATATTAATGATACAAAGTATGGATAATGTGATAAAAAATTAAAATTATCATTATTTGATAAAGTATGTAAAAATTACTGCGTAAAAGATGAAGTATGTAAGTTAAATTAAAGACGTTGAATAGGTGATTAAGATGAAAAAAACATTAATGAAGTTATCGGTTTTGGCTGTTTTGACTACAGCGGTCAATGTACAAGCAGCGACTGAAGACAAATCAGAAGCATCAACTCAAGAAGTTGCAGCATGTACAAATGGTTTTGACAGTGTAAATGTTTGCCAATTATTGTCGTGATTAAAACTCGATAAAGCGAAGTGCCACAAATAAAAGCAAAATAACTATAAAGAATCATTCTGGTGCAATTAAATGCACTTATTTAAATCACAAATGTCAGACATCATGCACAGGAAGTGCATGAGCAATCTGATGTAACTGCGCTAGATCTAAAATTTCAATTTTTTTAAACGCAACACGAAGCACCTGCATTTTTTCCAATTGCTGAAGCTCCTGATTGACTGATTGCCGTGAGCAATTCAAAAGTTGAGCAAGTTGTTCCTGCGAGATGTGTATGGTGTGTTGCTCAATTTCCAAATGATTTCCATATCCATTTAAAATAAACAGCAGGCGCTGTGCGAGACGTTGACTTAAACTTTGCGTTTGTAAGGCAATGAGTTCCATAAAAGCATAGCGAAGCTTTTGACTGGTGAGCTGGGCAATATGAAACCAAAACTCGGGGTGTTGTTGTAATAATTGCTGAATTGCTTGAGCTGGTAAGTGTAATAAGGTGGATTTTTTGGTACAGACGGCATCGTGAGAACGTGGTAATTGGTCAACCAAGGATATTTCGCCAAACCACATAATCGGCTCAGCTATGGCGGCAATCGCTTCTTTGCCATGAATATCAATATAGCCTAAGCGAACTGCGCCTTCTAAGACAGCATACATACCATTAAAACGCTGTCCTGATAAAAAAACACGTGCGTCTTTTTCGAAAGTTAAGGTCAGGGCATGGCGGCAGATAAAGTCTTGGAAGGAAATATTTAAGCCTGAATACCATACGTTTTTATTGAGTTGATGCACATATTGAGCGTCCAGCACAGCATATCCTTATTTTATGGTCCAACTTGTCTATTAGTTGACAACTTTATTGATGCATTTTTTATATAGTGAAATGAGTGAATGAACAAGGAGTAAGTTAATGAGCAAACTTGAAAGATTGCTAAGCCAGTATGCAGCATATCATTTAGATCGAAAAAATGTGCTGACGCATTTTGTGGGTATTCCGCTTATTGTATTTTCGATTATGTGTCTAACAGCACGAGCAGGGCTAATGATTTCAGGTTTTGAACTGACCCTTGCATTGTTGTTGATTATTGCCAGTGTTATTTATTACCTGAGTTTAGATAAAATTTTCGGTTTGATTATGCTTTTGGTATTTGCCGTCACGTATCCCTTAGCCTTAATGATCGCAAAAATGAGCCTTATGTCATGGCTGATTTGGAGTGTGGGGATCTTTGTAGTGGGGTGGATCATCCAGTTTATCGGCCATTATTATGAAAAGAAAAAGCCTGCGTTTATGGATGATGTTATTGGCTTGGCAATAGGACCTTTATTTGTCCTAGCTGAGTTTGTGTTTCTACTAGGCTTTCGTAAAGAGCTTGAACAACGCATGCTGACAGAAGCAAGAAGACAGCGCGCAGAGATGGATGCAAAAGCATTACAAACTGCTCACCCATAAATGATTTGAATAAAAAAGCCGGATAATTCCGGCTTTTTTTTGCGATGTGTTAATTCTCAACTGTTTATGATTTCACAGCAGCTTTATGTTGTTCCGCTGCGACCTTTTGTGCAGCGATTTTTGCTTTTGCGTCAGTATTTGCAGCTTTGGCAGCATGGGCTGAAGTTTTAGCTTCTGATTTTGCTTGTGTTGCAAGATGCTGTGCTTGAGCTGCATCATGTTTTGCTAATTTTTGATTATGTTTCACTTTACTCTGAGTCAATTGGCTGGCTTGTTTTGCATCGTGTCGAGCGACTTTTGCATCATGCTGTGCAACTTGTGCTGCATGTGTAGCAGTACGTTCCTGATGTTTTGCATCTTTAGCAATGGAAACACAAGTACCAACTTTATGGTTTGCACCTGTACCACCTGTAAGTGTGGTGCCTTGTGGACATGCAAACGCAGTTGCACTAAGCATTGTAAAGATACCTGCTGTTAGAATTTTGCTGATTTTTTTCATTGCTATTGTTCTATGAAAATAGGCATTAGTGCCTATGAGTAAATTTATAGCAGAATATTCGAGAGTTAAGTTGTTGCACTGTGGCCACTTGGCAATTAAATCAAGTATTCGTGTCGATATAATTTTGTTTTTAAGCAGGTTTTAAGTTTTTAAATATGCTTATTTTTTGGCTTGGGCTTTTGCCTAAAATTAAAAAAGCCAGCAAATTGCTGGCTTTTTATGGGTACTGTCTTATACGTTAAAACGGAAGTGTAAAACATCGCCATCTTGAACGATGTATGTTTTACCTTCTAAACGCCATTTACCCGCTTCTTTAGCGCCAGCTTCACCGTTGTATTGAACGAAGTCGTTGTAGGCAACACATTCAGCACGAATAAAGCCTTTTTCGAAGTCAGTGTGAATCACACCAGCAGCTTGAGGTGCAGTTGCACCAATTTTCACTGTCCAAGCACGAACTTCTTGTACACCCGCTGTGAAGTAAGTTTGAAGACCGAGTAGGCCATAACCTGCACGAATAACCACATTTAAACCTGGTTCTTCCATGCCTAACGCTTCAAGGAATTCAGCTCGATCTTCATCTTCAAGTAGGGAAATTTCTGCTTCGATTTGGTTGCAAAGTGGAACCACAATCGCATTTTCTTCAGCAGCCAATTTTTGTACTGCTTCTAAGTGAGGATTATTTTCGAAACCATCTTCTGCAACGTTGGCAATATACATGGTTGGTTTAAGGGTTAAGAAACCATAACCACGCACCAATTTACGTTCATCTTCATCAAGGTCTGCAGCACGCGCAGGTTTACCTTCATCCAGTAAAGGTAAAATTTTGTCTAAAACAGCTTTGGTCGCAATCGCTTCTTTATCGCCACCTTTTGCAGATTTTGCTAGACGTGTAATTGCTTTAGAAACAGCTTCTAAGTCAGCAAGTGCAAGTTCAGTGTTGATCGTTGCGATATCGTCAAGTGGGTCAATTTTGCCATTTACGTGAATGACATTTTCGTCTTCAAAACAACGTACAACATGTGCAATAGCATCAGTTTCACGAATGTTAGCTAAGAATTGGTTACCAAGGCCTTCACCTTTAGATGCACCAGCAACGAGACCTGCGATATCTACAAATTCCATCGTGGTTGGGACAACACGTTGCGGGTTTACAATTTCAGCAAGTTTATCCATACGTGGGTCAGGTACAGGTACGATCCCAGTATTTGGCTCAATTGTACAGAATGGGAAGTTTTCAGCAGCAATCGCAGCTTTGGTTAATGCGTTGAAAAGCGTTGATTTACCAACGTTCGGCAGGCCGACAATACCACAGTTAAAACCCATGAAATAACTCACAAAGTATTATAAAAAAATTGTGGATGATTTTACATGAAAGCCATAATAAAGTCAGGTGATATGGGAAGGAGAATGTATATCTTATTGAATCGCGCTGAGATCGAGATGAATTCACGTCTGAATAAAGCTTAAGTTGTACTACGGATGCAGAATAGGTGCAAAAATGACATTGTGTTTCAATAACACAGTGACTAAAGTATCCCTATAAAATTACGGGGTCTTATAAACCACAGTTACAACAAAAACTTGGAGCATTTATGCGAACTCTCTACCAGTTTCCACTCTCACATTTTTGTGAAAAGGCGCGCTGGTTACTCGATCATAAAGAGTTGGATTATGTGGCTCATAATTTAATGCCGGGTGTACATCGTGCATTTGCACAGCTTAAAACAGGGCAAAACAAATTACCGATTTTACGTGATCAAGATCATTGGGTTGCAGATTCAACTCAAATCGCCTTTTACTTGGATGCGACCTACCCCGAACATAGTCTGATCCGTCCAGATGTCAAACTGCGTGAAGACGCTTTAGAAATTAATGAACTCTCCATTGAGTTAGGCCAACATGTGCGCCGTTGGGGGTTGGCACATGTATTAAATGAAAGTGAAGAATCACTTGATATTTTAATTGGTGAAAAGGGCTATTTACGTCAGTTTGAAAAATATTCCAAGCCCATTATAAAGGCACTGGTTTCTAAAGGTTATCAATTAGATACGGATAAGGTTGCGGCTTCACGTGAGCGATTGGACGAAATTGTGGTTGATTTAAATCAACGTCTGATCGAACAAGGTGGGCGTTATTTTGTAGGCGACCGATTAGGTTTGGCTGATATTGCAGTGTGTTCAATGTTGGCGCCGATATTAGAGATTGTTGGAACGCCGTGGGAAAAAGAGCATGGCGAAACCTTGTCAGAAGAGTTTAAAGCTTACAAAGCCTATTTGAGCGATTTGCCTTTAGGTCAATATGTGCAACGTATATACCAAACAGAACGTAACGCACGTGTAGATTGGCGTGGTGTATAAGCTCTTTATATGAAAACTTTGCGTCATACTGCTTTAAAAAAGCGCGCCTAACAGCGCGCTTTTTCATCAGACATTCAATCCTTAAATATAGCTTTGTTGTTGAATATCCATAATATTCAACACTGGACTGATACTATCGGCTTGTAAAGTATTCAGCGGCATAACAGGGTAGAAGATATTGCCTAGCGCATCCTTAATACTTGGGATGATGGTGGAGATATCAAAATCACCTTGAGCAGAACCTAAATTTTCCAATAGGTCATTAATATTAGGTAATTGGCCTGTGAGGTTTTCAGTCAATTGGTTGAACTGATCCGAGATTGAACCCAGATCAATTTTTTCTGCAGCAAGATTGCCGAGTAAATCGCCAAGATCTGGAATGGTCAGTTGATCGAGGAACTGAGTCGCTTCACCATTGCTGTCCATCAGAGCAATGACTGGTTTCAACGAGTCAATCACTTGATTTAAATCAGTTGAAAGCGTCAGTAAGGATGGATTGTTGACCACATCCAAAATGGTGCTCACGCTATTTAATACATCATAAATCGCTTTGACGGTTTGAGCCTGATCCGTATCGATGACATCGCTTTTTGCCAGTAAATCTAAAAGCGGATTAAGTCCTTTGATCACCCCTGAAATGGTCTCAGGGATATTGCCTTGGTTGGCTGATGAAATGGCGGTCACTAGATTGGTCACACTTCCAATCACAGTCGGTAAAGCATGACTCAATTGTTCCATATCAATAGATGAGTTGTCTTTATTGATTGAAGCTAATAAAGGTAGGAGGGCGCTCGTTGCACCTTGTGCAATTTGCCCAAAGTCGATGTTTCCAGAAGACGAGCTCCCAATCATCTGAATAATGGGTTGCGCATATTCTAAAACTTGGTTGAGTGTATTGATAATTTGTGTTGCATCCGTTGACCCTGTTGCGCTTCCAAGCATAGCAAGCAGTGGTTTTATGGCATTTACAGCGCTACTAATATTGTCAGGAAGATTGCCTTGGTTATTGGTGCTACTCAGTAAACTTTGCAAGCTGTTGACAATGGTAGGTAAAGATTGAACCAACTGATTCATCTCTGCTGAGCCAGCGTTGCTACCTAAGTTTTGTAGGAGTGGTTGCAGAGTTGTCATCAATGTCTTGAGTGCATCCGAATTTGAACCGTTATTGGATGTAAGACTTTGAATCGTGCTAATCACTTGGGGCAGCGTTTTAGTCAGTGCGCTAAAATCAAAAGACTTTGTCCCACCTAAATTACCTAATAATCCTGTCAGCGTATCCGTGATGTTGGTTGTAGGTTTAAGCGGGCTAAGTAGGTTACTGACCGTGCTGCTAATTGTATTGAGCTGTAGGGAAGGACTAAGTACAGAACTTAATTTTGAGCTGAGTGAACTCAGTGATTTAATTGCCATGTTTATTCTTCCGTTTTTGTTTTTTTGTATATTTATGAACCGCCGCTATTTTTTAATGTAATTACCAAACCAAGTAAATAAGTGAAAAAAAAGAAATGTGACATAGAGCGCACATTGAAAAATAAAGTAAAAATAAAAAATTGAAAAATATAAATAAAATATCTTTCCCTTTTATCAGAAATTGATTTATTCAGATCAATGGAATGCATCGAGAAGCTTTATTGGTAGGTTGTCTAAAGACGTTATTTAGAATATAAAAACTAAACTTTGATGAAAAAACATTCATTTAAACACGATATTTATGCAAATTATTATGTTCATAATGCATATGAGCTTTATTATTTTTAATAAATCATGCTATACATGAGAAAACTTGCACATAAATGCTGATTTTAAAACTTAAAATAACATTGAAAATGACAACAGGTGTTTGATGAATCGGGATCATCAGCACTGTTTTCAAAAATGGCTGGAGTAGACTGATGGAACTAGACCGTTTTGATAAACAAATTTTAGAAATTTTGACCCATGAAGATGTCAACTTAAATGAACTGTCAGAGCGGGTGAATTTATCGGTCAGTTCAGTTCATCGTCGGATCAAACAATTGATTGATCACAATATTATCAGTGGTCTAAAACGTGAAATTAATTATCAAAAATTGGGCTTTAGTTTGCATGTGCTGCTACAGGTGTCCTTAAGCAAACATGATACAGATACTTTTGCTAAATTTTTAGAAGCATTAGAAAGTATTCCAGAAGTCATTAATGCATTTTTGGTGACAGGGCAGTCTGCCGATTTTATTGTGGAAGTCGTTGCACGAGATATGGAAAACTATAGTGAAATTTTACTCAAACGCATTGGTAAAATTGAACATGTGGTCGCATTACATTCGAGCTTTGTAATTAAACAATATAATGTTTTTAACTGTAATGGCTTATTAAATAAGGTTTAAATGCAGCCCTCATATATAAACTCAAACAGTTGAAAGCTAGGCAATAAAAAACGCACCGAAGGGTGCGTTTTATACTTCATTCGATTGAATTAAAGAGCTTCTAATTCAGCCATCACTTCATCTGTAAATTCAACGTTGGTATACACGTTTTGAACGTCGTCTAGATCTTCAAACATATCAATCATTTTGATGATTTTTTTCGCTTGTTCGATATCTGAAATTAACGCTTTAGTTGAAGGGTTCATGACCACTTCGGCGTTATCAGATTTTAAACCTGCTGCTGCAAGTGCATCCTGAACCTCACCGAAAGTTTCAGGTGTGGTGATAACTAGAATTTCATCTTCATCTACTTCAATATCTTCAGCACCAGCTTCTAAAGCGATGTCCATGATTTGATCTTCTAAAGAAACATCTTCAAAAGTAATCTCACCACGTTTAGTAAACATATAAGCCACTGAACCTGCAGTACCTAAATTACCATCAGTTTTCGAGAAGCAATGACGAACGTCAGGAACAGTACGGTTCAAGTTATCCGTCATTGTTTCAATGATGACCGCAACACCACCAACGCCATATCCTTCGTAGGTTACTTCTTTTAGATCGGTATTTTCTTCACCACCCACACCACGTTGGATCGCACGGTTGATGGTGTCACGTGTCATGTTTGCAACTAATGCTTTTTCAACAACAGCACGTAAACGTGGGTTAGACGCTACATCACCGCCGCCTAAGCGTGCAGCTGTCACGATTTCACGGATAAATTTTGTGAATACTTTAGCGCGGCTTGCATCTTGTTTTGCTTTACGATGCTTAGTATTAGCCCACTTGGAATGACCCGCCATGCGAAATATGCTCCTTGTAGATTGGCCTTATGCCTATCAAATTGAGCAAATTCTACCATAATGGCTTTTTTGTGTGAAAGTACTGGATTTCAGGAAATGTGTAGTTGAAAAAAAAATATCCAAATTTGAGAAAATAATGAGAAATGTCAAAACACTCGTATTGTAATTTTTCTTATGATGAGAATCGGGCTGAAAGAGTAAGTTCGATCTTTTTATAAAAGGAAGCTCTGTACACGACAAAAATAGATAACTCATTGAAATAATGTCACAATAATTGTTTTCTAACGACGAATACTATGACACATCTCAATGAGTTATATCTTATCTTAAACAAATCTCTAAAATGGAACAA